>JAFGWI010000019.1 GCA_016937215.1 Spirochaetales bacterium
CCATAAAGTTTGGTCACATTTCTCAATTCAACTGTTGCCATATTAACCTCCAAGGGAATAATTATTCATGGATTTTGAAATTAAATACTATCATATAATGATTATTTGTCAAATATCATTATTATCTTATTCTTTAAAAAAGTTCAACAGATCAGTTGGTTTTTTATCTTCTTTTTCGTCGATTGATAAGGCGGATATTAACCAAGGTAGTAATTGACTGTTTTTAAATTCGCTCCAATTCGGACTAAAGGGCTCTGGGAATTGAAGAAAATCCTCCTGTGGAATTTTGTCTAAAAGCCGGTGATTGTAATTGGGTAAGACCTTTTCGTTTATTACTTTTAAAACCGAGAAACCATTAAAAAAACCACCTGCCTCGGATAATCTTTTTTGATAGCTGGATTTTAATATCATTTCCTGAGATTCAATGGATAAATACCACTTTAAAAAATGTTTGGCCCCTTCTTTGTTCTTGGCTTGCAAGGGAATGCCAGCAGCGATGATATCGTCGCCGATGAATATTTTTTCATTTCTCGATAGCCAGCGAAAATCGAGGTTGTTGAGCTTTTCTTCAGGTATTTTATATAAGATGGATGAGGGATACAAATAAAGCCCTAGAGTGTTTTCCAGAATTAGTTGGTAAGGCGGGGCATTGAAATATTTGACCGTGTTGTTGTAAAAGTCATTCAACTTTTGTTCGAGCCGTGTTTGCCAGTTGTTGAAGAAACTGATGCTTTTATCCAGGTTTTCATCGTTCCAGGTAATGCTATTTACTTTGTTGTAGGAAAAGTGGGCACCGAATAATTCTGAAATATAATAGAAGATTTCCTGATTATGAACAGGGGAGTAGCCTATTGATTGATACCTATTGTTTTTCATCTGATTGAGCTTGATGCTGTCATCGATAAGCTTATCGATGGAATAAAACATCTCTGGAATCGTGATTTGATTGTTGCTTTGGCTGAAAAAAACGGTTGGCAGGGTGAAGTTGAGCGGTAAAGCGCGGAGCTCGTTGTTTATCTGACCTAATTTTTTGAGTCCTTGATAGAATTCCTTGTTTATTTCCCCTGATTCCGGAATTAAATCGTTGATTTTTTCAAATTTGAGCAAATTCTGATGTTCCAGCACGGTATTGCTGATTATCAGATCTGGCTGGTTTTGCTTGTCCATTTCTGTTATGGGGTTTTTGCTGTAAATTATTTTTAGAATTCGGCTATTCTGGTTTTTATGGTATAGGTCACTGTAGGCCAATAAACTGGGCCTGTTGGTAACAACGGTTATTTCCTGAGATACCTGACAACCGGATAGAATCAAGCTAAAGATCAAAATAATGTGCCATTTCATCGAAGCTACTCTACTCGATGGAACTGTGTGCTGTCAAGCTTTCGTTAGTATTGCGGCAGGGCAAGGTTGTGAAATGGTTTCATGCCCTAATTAAGAGGTCTTGATGGATGTGTTGTCTCCGGGGTTAAAAACAGGGGCGGAACAAGGGGGTTGTGCGAGGGCTTTGGTTTTTGGCTTGAAAAAAAAGCACCTGGGTTTGAAGTGTTAGGGATAGGAGGCATGGCTTGCTATTTTTTCAAAAATGGCAAGCCAAAGCGTTTTATGCCGGATAATTTCCGGCATAAAACCTTCGGAGCGCCAGCGGAGTGCCGGATAGCCCGACCTGCCATGCCCCTGGGCGGCAGGTAACACCCAAAAACAAGAGGAGGGCTGGCTTCTGGTTTCAACTTTTTTTCCTTGCTGGAGAGTTGTAATATGGTTCTGTTTCCTTTTGTTCTGTAGCATGATTTGTCGCATCATAATTATGCTGTAATTGATTAGTTTTAAGTTATAATGGGCCTTGATTTTGTTGGGATTCCCAAGGATTTATTTTGTTCATAACAAAGTTAAAGGAGAAAAGATATGAAAAAAACATTATTCTGCCTTATGCGGCCGGCGTTTTTATTTTTATTAGTGGTGATGATTTTGTTGTCCGCAATGGGCTGTGATGTGAGAAATGGGGCGGCTGAGGAAGGGCTTGGTGAAAAGGCTTTATTGGAACCCTTGGCTGTTATTGACCTGGGTGACCAAGGGGCTATCGAGTTTGTTGAGATTTCACCTGGTGAATTGGTTGTTGGCGCATTGCTGGGTTCTCCTGATGTTCAAATAAAGGGAATTGATGAATCTCCGCTGGCTGTTTACCGATTTTATACAGGCCAAGAGCCGCCAACTGAATTGCTGGCTGCTTATGAACGCAGCAAGGTTGCTCAGGCTTTGGATTCCGAGGTCACTGGTTCTGATAACCAGGTTATCCGTCAAGCTAGTTTGGCAGGCCAATCAAAAATGACGGCCAATGAATTTGAATCTGCCTATTTTAACGCGCCCAACATGAGCCAATATGATTATAAGGTGCTTTATAAAAATTCAACTGCTTTGTTCCGGACTATACAAAATTGTTTTACTCTTGGTATCCGGGTTTATTCCAGCCAGGGAACGGTCCGATTTAACCTGAAAACCAAAATTGGAAGCAGCTGGTCAACTGAATATACCCGTGTTGTTCCTCAGGGAAGTACCTATTATGCTTATACTGGAGGAGTTTGGCGTTCCCGAATGGCGGAGGTTGTTGAGTCGGACAATGACATTTTCCAGGTAATGTATTTTGGAATGAAAAAAATTTTTGTTTGCGCGAGTTTTGGCGGAAGTTCCAGCACTGATATTCATCCTGTTGTGGAAGAACAGGTAAAGGCCGAGGGGATTGTGTTCAATAGTAACAACTGGAATAAGAGTTCGGGTGATGGTGTGTGTTCAAGATCCGATGCTGATCACGCGGCAGGAGTTATGAAAGACTGGGCTGCTTTGAATTCTCTGCCTCGGGCCAATATGAACCTTCTGGTTGTGGGTAAGAGCGCCGGAGGTGTCCGGGCCTGGTATGCTTTTAAACGGAATTTCGGGACACTTGATGATTTTAACAAAGTGGCACTGGTTTTTGTCGATCCCCATGGTTCAGCCCTTGGAGATGGTGAAGTTGGCACTTACAGCGACGATCAGAGCCTGACATGGCCATCATCCTGGTCCACCAACAAGAGCTTTTTCAGGGTCTATAATATTTATCAGCATTCAAATGGATTAACAGGAGCCAGTTTTCCAAGTTCCAATGTTTATAAAAACATAAAAATTACCGGCAATAGTGTGAGTCATGATAATATTCCTGGCCGCCAGGAAACAAAGGATTTGATCAGAGAAGCTGTGAGGTTTTTAAAACCCTGACAGAAATGCTTTGCATTTATTGCTTGGTGGAGTGAATTTTCATTGGCATTCACTTTTTGACGTGAATGCTCATTGGCATTCACTTTTTGACGTGAATGCTCATTGGCATTCACTTTTTGACGTGAATGCTCATTGGCATTCACTTTTATCATGCCGTTATGCTGGAAAATATTGGGCAGAAAAGGCTTGGTTGTGCCTGTTATGAAAAATAGGCACAACCTGCTTTCTTTTTCGAATGCATTCAAAAAAATAGCCCCCATTTAGCTAAACAAATACTTCACAGGCAGCTATAATCTGTAAAAATCATCGTTTTTAGAGCTATTTTCAATAATAACGTGTTAATTCCACTTCTTCCAATGCTGTGTAATGAGCGCCGCGTGGTGTGAGGCGTGATTCAAAAAGCACAAACTTGTCTAGGGAGAATTCAAAGGGCTCGTATATGAATTTATCCAGGGACCCTGCCGGAACCCTGGCGAATTTGTTTCTGGCCAGGGTAATATGGACCTTGGAGTCCCTCTTTTGTTCGGGCCGATAGCCGAGGCCGCTGATTTCCTTTAGATAGGTCTTCTGGAAATTGATAATATCACTGCTGCCCTGCCCTAGGGGAGTGTAAATCACCCGGGGCTGTCCCTTTGGCGGGAATTGTTCCAGACCAAGCAGGACGGTATCTATGGGCGGGCGCTTTAAGGCGCTGCTTGTGTTCATTAACGTTATCAAGTCCTGGACCTGTCCAGGGTTCAGTTCACCGAAAAAATGCAGGGTAATGTGAAGCCCCTTGGGTTGGACTGGTTTTAGACCTCGGTAATTACTTTTGAGAAACTCAAAATAGGGTTCAAGGGCTTCAAGGGCCTTGTCCGGTAATGATAATGCGGCAAATATTCTCATATAAACTCCTTACTTTGCTTGAGGCTGTTTAACGGGCCTTCCAGTAAGCCCTGGATGCAGCTAAACAGAAGCATCTTGAGATTGAGTGCTGTGTTTTTTTCCAAACTGATTTCCAGGGCCGAGATAAGGCTTAATGCGGGTGTTGTGTCCAAGTATTTTCGCGCGCCTGGAGGCAGCGGTAATTGATCGGCCGGGAATCGCGACTGGCATTGGCTGCAAAAAAGGCCGTCCTGGCTGTGATGGTAAAAGAGAGTTTCTTCCGGTGCTATTTTACGGCTACAGGAATCACAGTTCGCGAGGTCCAGCGAAAAGCCATTGATTTTTAAAAAACGGTAGAGGTATTGCAATAAAAGATAGATCCTTTTATTCTCGGTCATATTTTCAAGAATTTCCAGTGACTGGTCTATAAGTTCGTAAAGCTGGCTATGCTCTGTGCCGCCGCCAAAGGACTTGAGTATCATTTCACAGAAAAGTGAGGCTGTATAGAATTTCTCTATGGATTCATGGCCAGAATGAAATGCCTTGAGCCCCTCACCATCATTGAGTTTGTATTGATTTTTAACCGGGTTCAGGTATAAATAGGCCTTGTAACGGCCAAAAGCCTCGGTAAAAGGCCGCAGTTTGCTTTTAATTTTCTGAGTACCATGGGCTGTGGCGTAAATAATACCTTCTTCAGCCGAATAAAGAGTAAGACTGCGGTGGATTTCGCCAAAAGCCTGAGATTTAAGAACAATAACCTGGTGAATCTGGTTTCTTGAGGCCAAGTACCGTCACTTCCACTTGGTTTCATCACCAAGAATATTTTCCAAATGGGTCGCGTAATCTTTCAGTCGCTGGCGTGAATCCGAGCCTTCGGCCTGGTACAATAATGCCTGGCTGCCACCTGAATTCAAGCTTAATGCCGTATACTGGCCGGTTTCGGTGCGCTGTAACCAGTCCAGGGTTGAGAGAGTCAGGTGATTAATCTGATGCTGGTTCTGGGAATAGGTCAAATCCACCACGACCTTGCCCAGATGGGCCCCGAATTCCAGTGTCGGTGTTTCACCGCTTTTGATTTGGAAAAAAAAGGATTGAATCCTGTCTTCCCAGGGGGATATCAGGGAAATAAAATCGTTAATCGCTTCAATAGGCATGAAATCCCTTGCCTGGTCCTTGATCTCCTTGGAGATGTTTTTCATAGCATCTTTTTTCATGCAAACTCCTTTTTCCCCACTGCTAGTGTTTTTACTTTCTGAAGGTTTCCGTAAAGAATTTTGCTTCTTTGTCGGAAAGCATCAGTTTCCGGCTGTTTTCCAGATGTCATATTATGTACTTTTTTATTGTTTTTGAATAGACCCTGATTTTATATCCTTGGGTAGGTAAGTTGATGATTATGCTCAATGGTGAGTGAGATTTTTCAAAAATCCTGTTTTCCTTAGGTTCAGAGTTTTTTTTCTTTCTTGAATTCTCCTTTTATGATGCTTAGACTTTGGTCTTAAAATGTAAAATGTTTTTTTTACAGGCATTTTTTATTTTTTTAATAATAATTTCAAAAAAAAACTTGACCTGGAATGTAACTTGTACTATATTTATATTGTATTAAGACATTAGTACAATAGTACATTCATACATTGCAATAATGTCTATAAACCTGGATAAGGGCTTTGTAAAAAAGCCCCGGGAACATGGAGGAATCAGGTTTATGCAGGATAAGATTCATGAAGAACTTGAATTTACTCTGGACCCCAAGAGCGGGGTTCCGTTTTATAAACAGATTATTCTACAGATAGAGATGGCCATAGCTGACAAGAGGCTGAATCAGGGTGACCAGCTGCCTACTGTTCGAGGGCTGGCAGTAGATTTGCAGGTGAATCCCAATACCGTGGCCCGGGCTTACAGTGAACTGGAAATCCGGGGGATTGTGAACACGCAACAAGGCACAGGAACCTTTATCAGCGACAAGAAGATCAAGCTCACCGAGGTAGAACGGGAAAGGATTCTGGCCGAGTTGGTGAGGGGATTTGTTTCCAAAGCGTCGTCCTATGGCTTTTCCCTGGCAGAGATCAGGACCTATCTGGAAGATCTGGAAAAAGATAAAGAGGAATAGGAGGAATTTTAATGCTGGAGAAATTGACTTTTAAGGAACATAACCGAATTAAAAATTTGCCGAAATTGCATTTGCCCAAGGATTTCGGTTATAATGCTTTTTCGTTTCTGGTGCTGGGCCTGTTTTTGGCTGCCGGAATCGTGATTCAAAACCTGGCCGTTGGTGAATTGGAATCGGAGGTGATTCTGGCTGTCGTTCTGGGCACTTTTATGTGCGGCGGAATTTTGTACCTTGTTCCCATGTGGATCGCGGTGATTCAGTTTTCCATATTGGCCTGGGTTGGCCTTTATGTGGGAGTCGGCGGGAATATTTATCCCTTGTTCGGATTTCTGGTAGCTGCCTTTTTGTTTTCATCCTGCTTTCAACTGGTTCAGCATTGGGACAAGGTAGTGATTCTGCGTTTCGGCAAATTCAGAAAAGCCAGAGGGCCAGGCTTG
Organism: Spirochaetales bacterium; assembly: GCA_016937215.1. Taxonomy (GTDB): domain Bacteria; phylum Spirochaetota; class Spirochaetia; order SZUA-6; family JAFGRV01; genus JAFGWI01. The sequence continues at coordinate 6,655 of JAFGWI010000019.1, forward strand.
TTTTTGCTTTTTCCGATTATCGACCGTGTGGCTGCTTTTGTGGATACCCGGATTCGAGCCACTGATTTCAGCGCTGAAAAAACTCTCACAGCAGATACGGTTCCTGTTCATGTGGACGCGCTGGCTTTCTGGATGGTTTGGGATGTGAAAGGGGCTGTGCTTGAGGTGGAGGATTTTGTGGAAGCTGTGGTTCTTTCTGCCCAGACTGCTTTGCGAGACGGCATTGGCAAGCATGAATTGGCCGATCTATTGTCTGACCGGGACCAGCTGGGCAAGGAGATTCAGAAAATTCTTGATGCTAAAACAAGCCCCTGGGGCATTACGATTCTATCGATTGAAATTACTGATATTATTATTCCCAAGGAACTGGAAGATGCCATGAGCCGACGTGCCCAGGCAGAGAGGGAGCGACAATCCCGGGTAATTCTGGGAACTGCGGAACTGGAAGTAGCTGATAAATTTCAACAGGCCGCGGAGAAATATAAAGATAATCCTACCGCCCTGCATTTACGCGCCATGAACATGATTTACGAGGGTATACGTAAAAAAGGCACTATCATGCTTCTGCCATCGAGTGCCCTGGATTCCATGTCTCTTGGCGCCAATCTGGGGGCATTGAATCTGGCCAAGGATTTTCAGCAGGGAAAGTTGGATGACTCATTTTTGCCTGATGAAGAAAAGGGAAATGGCGAAGCTGAGGATTAGGCAATCAACTGGAGGCAAAATGTGATCCATGGCATTGAGTTGTTTGGGAATTTTTTGGGCGTTGCCTGATAAGCCCGGGACAACAATTCTATATTTGAGTACAAATATTACGAATTGCGAGTTATTTTACTTCGGTGCTGTGGCCATTCCAAATATAAACTATTATTAAGGCAGTTAAAAATCATCAGCTGTAATTAAATTGCATACAAAAAGGTTTATATTTGGAATGGCTTAGCCGGGGGCTTTCAGGCTGCAGAAACTGTTGCATAACTATAATTAAGAGTATTTCAACTCGCCTACTGGGTCCATAATTGGTTTAGACGAGTTATTCATAGGCAACAGTTTCGTATTTTAAGGTTGTGCAACAACCTCTGCATGGCCGAGCAACAAATCGAAGATTTGTGACAAGGCCCGCCACTTCGGCTTCGCCTTCGAAGGTTAAGGTGCGGAAGTTATCCGCCCCTTAACGCTTTGTTCGACTATTTTTGAAAAAATAGTCGAACATGGCTTCAATCCCTAACGCTTTTAGCCGGGGTGCTGTTATTGGCTAGAGAGGCAGGAAGCATATATTCCGCTGACTTGCTTCCATCAAGGAAATCATAGATTTGGAAAAGGAGAGAACGATGATACAAGTAAAAGATGTAGAAAGGACCTATGTTGCTGGAGATACCAAGGTCCATGCCCTGAAAGGGGTCAGTTTATCGGTTAAAGAAGGGGAATTCCTTTCCATTGCCGGGCCTTCAGGGTCGGGGAAAACAACCCTTTTGAACATTATCGGATGCATTGATGATGCTGATAAGGGTGATGTGATTATTGATCAGGTGGATGTGCGCAGCAAAAAACCCGATGAACTAGCCGTATTTCGCCGTGAAAAGCTGGGTTTTGTGTTTCAAACCTTTAATTTGATTCCTGTAATGTCTGCTTATGAAAATGTGGAAATGGTTTTGAAACTACTAAAGATTTCCGACGCTGAGGCCCGTGAAAGGACCATGGCCATTTTAAAAGAAGTTGGTCTGGAAGGTATGGAAGACAGACGCCCCAGCCGCTTGTCCGGAGGGCAGCAGCAGAGAGTGGCCATTGCCCGCGCTTTGGTAAAAAACCCGACCCTGGTGCTGGCTGATGAACCTACTGCCAATCTTGATTCAGTAACAGGTAAAGCGGTTCTGGATATCATGAAGGCCATGAACAAAAAATACGGCACAGCTTTTATTTTTTCAACCCACGACAAAATGGTCATGGATTTCGCGGAGCGTTTGGTTATGCTTCATGATGGCAAAATCGAAAGCGATAAAAGGAGGTAAGTTATGGCTAAAGCCAAATTGCGGATGGGATATTTGTTTTCCTTTGCCGTAAAAAACCTGATGCGCTATAAAAAGCGCACGCTGATTACTGCTTCGGCTATTGCTTATGGGCTTTTGATGTTTTTATTGATTGACGGCATGCTCACCGGAGCGGACAAGGAATCGGAACGCAATCTGATTTGGTATGAAACAGGAAGCGCCCGAATTTATAATAAGGAATATTGGGAGAATCGAGAAAATGTTCCTGTTAAATACACAATCGATAATCCTGATGAAATCATGAAGGCCCTTGATGATCGAAATATCAAGGCAGCACCCCGCATTACCTTTGGCGCCGAGATGATCATCTATGAAGATCCCTATCCTGAGTCGGGTAATAAATTTGTGCGTGCTGTTGGTGTGGATCTTGACAAAGACAGCCAGGTTTTTCAGCTTCAGGACAAATTAGATGAAGGGCGTTTTCCCAAAGCCGGTGAATTTGAGGTTGTAATTGGCTCATGGCTGGCAAAGGACTTAGGAGCGGAATTGGGCTATCCTATCACTGTTTCAACTCGAAGCAAAAACGGCTTTATTCAGACCTTTGATGTTGAAATAGTCGGTATTCTCACAACGCCTAACCCCATTGTTAACAAGAGCACATTAATGATGCCCATTGATATTGTTGACGAGATGCTTTTAATGGAAGGCTCGGTAACGGAAATAAATATGGCTTTTTCGGAGATCGGGGATATTGATAAGCAGCTTGCTCCGATTCAAAAACTGATTGCTGATGTTAGTCCGAGCAACGAGGTTCTTTCGTGGAAGATCCTGGGAGCCGATTATCTGGCTATAGCATCCGCGAAACGTGAAGGAACCAGCTCCATTATTGGTTTGGTTTTTCTGATTGCCCTTATTGGTATTTCCAATACCATGCTCATGTCGTTATTTGAGCGCCGTCGTGAAATCGGAACCATGCGGGCCTTGGGCATGACTGATTTTGAGGTGATGATTTCCTTTTTGTTTGAAGCAGGTGGAATAGGTCTTTTGGGCGGTATTCTTGGTGTGATTTTGGGAATCGGCGCGAATTTTTATATGGTCAATTATGGCATTGATTTTACATCACTTATCGGTGATATGGATATTGGTTATCGAATTGCTACCGTGTTTAAATCAATATGGGTGATACCTTCATATTTTCTGTCGGTGCTTATGGGTTTTGGCCTTTCAGTTCTGATCGCGATTTTACCAACACGCAAGGCCTTGAAAGTTTCCATTACAGAATGCCTGCGGGCGGAATAAGGAGGATATTTTATGAATACCTATGTTGTGGCGTGGAGAAATATTGGAAGAAACAAACGGCGCACAGCTCTTTCAGCTGTTGCTATTACAGTTGCTGCCTTTGGCATGGTTCTTCTTTTCAGTATTATCGCAGGATTAAGTTTTGAAATGCAGGATAATTTTGTCCGCTATATTACCGGTGATATTTTGATAGAGCATGAGGAATTTGAAAAATATCAGGACATAAATCCTCTGCATTTTTATGTTCCCGATCAAGAGGAATTGATCAAAAAAATGGAGGCTCTTGAGGGCGTAGCCCATGCTTTTCCTCGAATCAATTTTGGAGGCCAACTCTACAGTCAGGCTAGTATCGGAGAATTTAAGCGGGTTTCGATATTTGGTTTTGACCCGGTTGCCGAATCTGATACCATGAATATGACGTCCCATTTGGTTCCTGAAACCAACAGCCAAATGCCGGCGGCGAATTCACGGGAGGTTATCATAAGTGAAGGGCTGGCTAAAAGGGAAGGCTTAAAGGTTGGTGATAAAATCAATCTGGCTACCATGACTGTCCGAAGGGCTGCTTTTCAGATTACCATGAAAATTTCCGGAATCGCTTATTTTGATTTTTCACAAATGAATGAAGGCATTGTTTTTATTCCTTTTGATTTGGCTCAATATATCGTTGATTATTCCGGATTTGACGGAGCCATGAGCGTTAATGTCGTGAAAAAGACCAATGTTGAACGAGGTGATCTGGAAAAACAAATTAATGATGTGTTAAAAACTGAAAGCGCATATCAGGGGATTACAGCAAGGGCTTTTGAAAACGTATCGACCATTTATTCTTTTTTAAAAATGGCAGAATACATTTATTATTTTATGGGGTTACTCTTCTTTTTGCTGGCCTCTACAGTTATTATTAATACAACCATGATGGTAATTTTTGAACGCACCAGGGAAATCGGAACATTGTCAGCTCTGGGTATGAAAGGCAAGGAAATTGTCAGATTGTTTTTTACTGAAGCCCTTATTATCGCCATTATAGGCAGCTTGGTGGGGGTCGTAATTGGCACAGCTATGGCGATTTGGCTGGAACCAACGGGTTTTGATTTTAAGGAGGCCATGCAGGGTGTGGATTTCCAGATTTCCGGTATGATGAAGCCTAAATGGAACCCGGTTATCGCTATTTTTGTGTTAGCCGCCGGTATTGTTGTATCTTCATTTGCAGCCTATTTTCCGGCAAAGCGGGCTTCCCGGATCAAACCCATAGAGGCTATGCGTAAGGATTATTAAATATCTGGGCCTCTTTTATAAAGGGGCCTATTGAAAACGGAGGTAATGATGAAAAAAATATTATCAGTCATAATTATTTTATTTTTAACAGGAGCGCTTTTCGGTCAGACAGCTGAAGAGATCATTAAACGGATGGAATCTAACCAGATCAAGGACACGGCCTATTCCGAAGGGAAGATCATTGTAAAGGACAGATTTGGTGAAAAGATAACAAGCTTTAATTCATGGACCAAGGGCGAAGAATTGTCCTTGATTGAGTTTACGTCTCGCGCGGAACGGGGACAAAAGATTCTTCGAACAGAAGATGTGATTTATGTCTTTTTTCCCGATGCCGAAGAAGTCATGCCTATTGGCGGAGCGGCTCTTCGTGATTCGGTCGTCGGGTCTGACCTTTCCTATGAAGATATGACAGGCGACAAGGGTTTGCTTGATTCCTATGATGTCGCGCTGCTTGGTTCTGAGGCAATAGACGGCCATGACTGTTTTCATATCACCATGAAAGCAAAATCACCTACTGTGCCTTATCCGAAACAGGATGTTTGGGTGGACAAAAAAATCTATGCCTGGCGTTTGGTGCGGAAGTATTCGCTCTCCGACCGCTTGATCAAGGAAATTAAAATCAACACGATCGAAAATATCGAGGGGAGTTACATTCCCATGGACATGACGATTCAGGATAAACTGAAGAAGAATTCCTCTACCCGTTTTATTATAGAAAAGATTCAGTTTAACATCAAAATAGATGAGTCTTTTTTCTCGCTTGAGGAACTCTACTAATGGTTTTTCGACGCTGTTTGTTTATCTTTTTTTTACTGGTTCCCGGCTGTTTCCTTTTTGGAGACAGCTGGAATACCATTACTTTGGATTTATCAAACACCTTTACCCGGGATGCGAAGGATAATTATTATTTACTTCCCGGGGGAAAAGCCTCCATGAGTTTTGAGATGGACAGCGATCGTAATATCAAGGGCGGGATTGAATTAAGTCTGGACGCCGGGCTTTCCTTTCCCCTTGTTCTGGATCGTTTGTTCATCAAGGCGAGGTTTGACGATTTGCGCCTGACCATGGGAAAAACACGGCTTCCCTGGGGGCGGGGGTTTTTCTTTAACGCCGGTGATATTATCTGGGATTCCACCAGCCTTGTCACGGATTTGGCTGCCCAGGAATTTCGTACCGATGCTTCGTTTTTGTTCAGCCCCTATTTTTCCTTGGGACGCTTTACTTTTCTTGAAGCGGTTGTGCTGACCCCGGACATAGACCCTGTGGACATGGCGGCAGCTCAGCTTGCAGGGATGCCTCCGGAATTACCCCTGTCACATGAACTCAGGGCCGGCCTTCACGGCCAGACAAAATTTTTTGGCGCTGACATCGAGGCAGCCTATCTGTTTGAAGGTGCCCACGTCATCGATGAGGCTGACCACAAGGCCATGGTCAGCCTCTTTCTCAGCCCCTATATGGACCTTTATGCTTCGGTCAGTTCCCGGCTGCCCCAAAGCCTGGGTGATTCGGAAAGCTATGGTGAGGTTTTTTATGATAACCTTCAGTTTTCATTTGGTACTTTTTACAGCCACAGCTTTGAGTCCGGGGCTTCTCTTTCAGGGCGCCTTGAAACATTGCTGTTTCCCTCAAAGGAATTCAAAGCCCTTAGCATTGATGAGAGAGCAGCCGGTGACACCTATGCCTTGTATTTATATCCGGAAATATCCTTTGCTCCGGAGCCGATTATGCAGTTTTTTTTACGCGCTATTCTTTCACCCGTGGACCTCAGCACTATTATCATGCTGGGGGGCAATTTTGAAACCTATCAGAACCTGGTTTTTTACATAGCTTCAAGTTTGATGCTTGGTGAAGAGGAGGACCTTTTCTGTTTTGAAAATAATGGTGGATTTTCAATTAAAACCGGTATCAGCTATGTTTATTAAAAAAGCCATTTAGTAAGCAGCCCTTACTATTTCTCGGAGGTGGTGTTAGCTCTTGTCTCTTTTTCAAAGCGAAAGGGAGATTAACACCGCCTTTTTTCATTGGCTATTGTGCTGAATGTGTTAGTGATTGGAGCTGTGAGGAGGTTTTTTTCAAAAAACCGACGAAAAGCTTTTTGCCGCGTTTTTAGCGGCAAAAACTTCGGAGCGAAAGCGGAGCAGTGGAATGAACGGCCCCGGAAGGGTGTTTTTGTGCCGGTTTTTTGCCCAGGTTATAATTACTATTTCGCGGAAGCGTATAAAGAATCCAGTTTGCTGTAAAAACGCGGGCAAAACCATTTTGAATAGCAATAATGTTACGGCACAGGATTCCCTTCCGGGGAAACACCCCAGAGAGTAAAATGATTTATATGGCCGCGTAATTTTATTTGGAATAATATTGAAGCAGTTTCACGAAAAAATAGATTTTTTTGTAGATTTCAGCCAGTTGGTTTTGTATGGTGTTATCTGAATGTGTTTCAATTTCCTTCCAGTTGATGATGATCTCGGGCGGTTCGGTTCTGCAATCGTCGAGCATTTGTTTGAGGCTTTTCCCAAGGGTAATCAAGTGCTGGGCGGTTTCGAAAACAATGCGTTTGGCGTCATCGTTGATTTCCTTGAGCATTTGCCGCAGCGTGCGGTCGAATTTTTTGTCCTTGTCTGCCCGCAGAGCCACTTGTTTCAGTTTTTGCCGGATACTGCTTTCCTCTGCCAGGCTGTTGTCAAATTCGATCAGGTCATCGGATAGTTGCACAAGCTGATGAAAGGTGTCGGACAATTGCTGTGATAACAGATTTGAGGTCCATTTGCCGCGAACCAGTAAGAGATCAACCACTTCACGTACGTCCTTTTTACAGTAGTCGATAAGAAAAGCGCGAAGATAATTCATGGGAGTCACATAAATAAAACCAGCCAGTATTTTCTTTTTAAACATGGTGTTGGTGTTTTCGCTGTAGTTTTTCATTCGCGAGATACTGGTGGTCCCGAAAACCCGGACGCACAATTCATCGATATTTTTGCTTCGTTTTTCATGGGAGAGTTTCTGAAGTGTCAATTCTGTCTGGGTTTTCATTTTGCTTAAATAGGGTTCAACGATTTTGTTGCGTTCGATATGGGGCGATATTTTGAAAAAGGGATCGTTGTCAATGTGTCGGATGATTTGTTCGAAGACTCCGCTTTTTTGAACATCGTGAAGCTGTTTGAGAATTTTTTTGAGACCTGTTCTGGAAACCACTTCAACGCCGCGGTATTCCTTGAGGGTGTCCTGGATGTAATCCCAATTTATCGGGCGGTCCAGCATAAAAGCCACGTCAATAAAGTCCTTGAGTTCATCAGTGATATATTCTCCGCCGATGGCTTCAAAATTGGGTTTGTAGAAAAAATTGCCTTCAGGCAGGGCGGAATCAAATTTGCGTAAAAAGAAGTAATAGTCAAAGTGCACCAGATTCAGGAATTGTTGCAGAAAATTGTAATTGCCGTTAATGCTTTTGGCTTTTTCCGAATCAAAGCCGGTAAAAAAGCGAATCATTTCTTCTTTGAGTTCTTCGGTAAGCTGATTGATCTCAGTGATTTTGACACGCTCCCGAATGGCATCTTCGGTGAAATTATTTTTGACCTCAGCCTGATCCTTGGTTAAAAAAGATTCTATTACAATGGTTTTTAAGGCAGCTGATGATTCCGCGTGATTCACCATGGCCTGGGCAGGACCCAGAACCTTGTAGAATTCATAGAAAAACTTGGCCAGGCCTGGCAGAACATTGCGGTTTTTAGGATTATAAAATTTCTGCCTGTTTTTTTTGAGCCATTTACCGATTTCCTTCAAGGCCCTTTGTTTCCGGAAGTTTGGATCGGCTTGGCCGGTTATAAAAGCAATAACCTTCTGGAAAAAATTGAGATTCTCGGTTTTTGGTTCTTCCTTGACAACTGGTTCCTGATCAGGAAGATTTTCACTATCTGCCATATGATTAATGCTAAGAAAATCAGCCCTTTCTGTCAAATTTTGATATTCCTAAAGCTGATTAAAACAAGGATAAATTTACCCGGCTTTATTTACACTTGAAATTATCTGTAAAAATAATGATTTTTGCTATTTTTTAAGAGCTTCATTATCCCTGGCAAGAAATTTTTATCAGCACATTTGGATAAATCACTTTGCTCAAATGTAAATTCGCTGAATTTTACAGCCTTGTCTTCCTCCTCTTATCATTATCGTTTAAAATACTGGTAAAATGCAAAAGAAAAAAAGAAAATTGCTTTTAAATTCTCTTGTTTCTGACCAGAAATTTTCCCTGTATGCCATTTTGTCCTTTTATGAACTAATGAAGCGGCTGGAAATTCAGGGCCCGGCCCGCTTTGCTTTTGATTATCTTCGGAAATGGCAAAATCAGTATTGTAATGGAAGGGGAGAGGAGCTCACTGTGGTCATGGTGGCTTTGGCTTTTCCGAATATCCATTTGGAACCTGAACCGCCTTATTGTTACGCTGAAATAGCTCCCTTTGGACGGGCCCATTTTTACCGTGAGCTGATGGATAGGCTGAAAGCCCTTTCTTCTGATCTTCGAAAGGAATTGGGGCTTTCCCGGAAGGATATTCAACTTTTCTCTAATTCCCGCTTTCCGGAAAAACCCATGGCCTGGGCCGCGGGGCTTGGGTTTTTAGGCAAAAATACTTTATTGATTCATCCTGAAATAGGATCTTCCATGGTTTTGGGTGGCATGATCGTGAATTTTGCTTGGGACGATGAGGAGGCCCCTGTACTTCCGCTTCAAAGCCAATGCGGTGACTGCCGGCTTTGCATCCAGGCCTGTCCCCAGGGGGCCTTGAGGCAGGAGAATGGCCTTGTTCTTGAACGCTGTTTACAGCATTTGTCTAGCTCTGAAACTATCTGGCCAGGGACTGTGAAAGCTAAATGGGGCCGCCGTTTTTATGGCTGTGAGCTTTGTCAGGAGGTTTGTCCTTTTTACAAGAGAGTTTCAGGGCCAGTGAGCCATTTTCCCGGTTACCTTGGCCCCTATGTTGATCTGGAGCATTTGCTAAGCCTTGATCCATCGGCCTTAAGGGCTTATCTGAAACCATCAGTACTTGGCCGAAGCTGGATACCGGTTCGCGCTCTTTATCGAAATGCCATCATCGCCCTTCAAGGCCAGGATTTCAGGGCGTTTGAAGAACGCCTGAAATCCTTGGCCTCTGGTGCGGATGAACTCCTGGCTGATGCCGCGAAGTGGCTTTTGAAGCAGCCTCGGCGAAAGCAATAACCGCGGACTAGGCCTTCAGGAGGCTCGCGGCTATGGGTTATCGGCTTAGGATCAGGATCAAGGTTTGTAAACCTGTGCTGAGTTTTCAGCCCCGAAGCTGGCCTCCCGTGAGGCGCAAATCATCCAGTCCTCTGCCGAGTTGGAGTCGCTGCTGCCCGGAATACGGCCCATGGAACGTGTGGCTGTTGAATCATCGGGGTTAATGGCATCTTCGGGCCGAATTTCCGTGCTTCCCGATGCCCAGCCATGCTGTTTAAACAATTCTTCGGCCCTTTCCATGGTTTTGAGGCTGCCAAAGCCGCGGTATTTTTCATCAGACTGGCTCGTGCGGTTTGAATAGACAAGGCCGTCTATCAGCTCGCCTTGGGGAGAGCTGTACAAGCTAAGGACACCATTATTGGCGCTTAGTCCTGTGCCCTGGGGCAGCCAGAAATCGTAGGCCTGGTGTGAAGAGTCATAACCCTGTGATATTTCGGGGCTTTGGATTTCGTTTATTTCTTCGGGGATTCCCTGGGGTTTGGTGTGTAACAGCAGGAAATCGTTGGCTAGAAGTTCCATTGCCGGGAAAACAAAGCGTTGGTCCCAGTTGTTTCGGGTTCCTTCAAAAAAACAGAGCCCGCCGATATTTCCCGCTTCGAGCAAGCGAATTTCCACCAGATCGGGGTGGGTCGAGCTGCCCTGGGTCGTGAATTCATTAATCAGGGCTTTGGGGAGCCTGGGATTATAGCCGTAAAAAGCGGCAAGAAGGTCCTGGCTGTTGCCTTGAACGTCATTAACCCTGAGGCGCAGAGTGTATTCCTGGCCGGGTATTTGCCCGGTAGTGCTGATGGTCACTGATTGCTTCTCCATCTCTATGCCACTCACTTCGAGTTCCGGCTCAAAGCTGATATCTTCAGCTGTTAGTTCAATGTTTTCGTCAAAGCTCAGAGTCAGCCCTTTGGGGCTGTTGGAAAAATCCTGGAGCTGGGGAGGGTTCAGGTCCACCTTTGCCTCGGAGGTTTCAAAGGGCGGGGGAGTGCAGCAGGCCAGAAAGGCCGCTGTGAGGATGTAAATAAGGGTGCTTTTTTGAATCATGGGTGACTCCTTGTGCTATAAAGTGGCTTTAAAAGCCCTGTTTTTTTGCTGACCCCTTCTCTGAGCCAGGCAGCTGGTTTTCAATCCCCTAGGGAATAGGAAGCAGGCAAGCTTGTTTTTCAAAACAAACGCAGCCAGCAACAACCATGCTGGCCAAAGCTGACAAGCGCAATCAGGCTGCATGGATATAGTGAATCCCAATGAGGATTCACGTGGACATAGTGAATCCCAATGAGGATTCACGTCACCGAGCAGGAAAGGCGAAGCATTAATGACCAGAGGTCGTAAAACCCTAAAAAAACAAAAGTGATTTTCCCGTTGAAAAAAGGCTTCTCAGTGCCAAAAGATTTTAATGCACTATTCCGATAATCATCAGGGGTCCAAGGGTTTTCACTTTGCCGTTCCCATAAGTATTAATACCCTTGAAATGTCATCCTGCTTTGGGTTTTTTTTATCTTTTTTGTCTACTTTTTTTAAAAAAGCTGAGTTACATTGTAAAAGGCTTTGAAAGATATTTTTTTCGTTACCATTGCTGCTTGTATTGGTTATAGGGTAAAATCCCCAAAAGAAAGAGGAGTTTTAAATGTCTGATCCAACCTTGTTCAAGAATTTTGGTCTTCAAGTGCCCAAGGGTGAAACCATTTTCAAAGAAAATGAAGAAGGCAGTAAAATGTACATCATTCAGGAAGGAAAAGTCAGGATTTCCAAGAATATCCACGGCAAGGAACATGAACTGGCGGTTTTGATCAAGGGTGAGTTTTTCGGCGAAATGGCCATTGTGACCCAGGAAAAGCGAACGGCCAGTGCCTCGGCCCTGGAGGATACTTCGCTTCTTTCCTTTGACCGCGAGGGCTTTGCCAGCATGATCAACAAGAACGCCAAAATCGCCTTGAACATTATTGAAAAACTTTGCCGGCGCTTGCAGGCAGCCAATCAGCAGATCAAGGCCATGGCTCCGCGGAACCTAAAAGGGATGATCGCCCTGAGCCTGTACTATGACTTTAAAAATGCCGACGGCAAAATGGTCTCCTATTCCAAAAGCCTTGAGGAGATATCCCTGAACCTTCAGCTGCCCTTGCAGGATATCAAGGATCAGGTGGAAGGAATGATCAAAAGCGGGATTTTAAAGCTGGAGAATGACCAACTGATTCTGCTGAACAGCCCTGGCCTGGATGACATCGCCGACGATGTTGTTAAACGATAAAAAGGGCCTTCGCCGACTGCGCCTTCGGTTCTATAATATTCTTGATCAGAAGGTGGGGCGGGAGAAAGCAGTGCTTCGCCGGACTATTGGGGAGATCGAGAAGCTTTTGGCTGGCAGGAAGTGAAGGGCTTGTTATCCTCTATAGATTTGAGCTGATTTGACAGAGCATTTTGGGAACGATCAATAAGAACCGACGTTTTTTTCAAGCCGCTAAACCCTAATCCTCTACCACTGCGTCGATCACCCCGCCGGCCAGAACCAGGTCGTCCTGGTACACAACGGCATACTGACCGGGTGTAATGGCCCTCTGCTCCTTGTCAAAACGCAGTATGCAGGACCTCTCATCCTGGGGAATCACCATGCAGGGCGCCGGGTTGTGGCGGTAACGGATCTTGGCCTGGGCCCGGAAGGGCTCTGAAAAAGAGGCCATGCCTATCATGTTGAGGCTCACCACCTTGAGGCCGCCCTTGAGGAGTTCCGCGTCAGTACCCACCACTACCTGGTTGGTCTTGGGCAGAATATCCACCACATAAAGAGGCTCGCTATAGGCAACCCCCAGCCCCCGGCGCTGGCCGATTGTGTAATGAAAATAACCTTCATGCTCGCCCATGACCTCGCCCCGGCTGTTGATGATCTGGCCGGTGCCTACATCGATATCCAGAAGGTCCTCGTAATCACCAGCGTAAAAATCCTGGCTTTCCTTTTTTTCCACTGCCTTGAGCCCCAGTTCACGGGCCATGGCCTTAATCTCCTCTTTCCGGAAAGCGCCCAGGGGAAAACGAACCCCCGAAAGCTGATCCTGGGTGAGCAGGGCCAGAAAATAGGACTGGTCCTTTTTGTCATCCAGCCCACGTTTGAGCAAATAGCGCCCTGAAGCGGTATCCTGCTCCACCCGAGCGTAGTGGCCCGTGGCAAAAAGGTCGAACTGGACACCCGATTCACGGGCCTTTTCCAGCATCAGGTGAAATTTCATCTGGTGATTGCAGCGCACGCAGGGATTAGGTGTCCGCCCCTGTTTGTATTCGTCGCGGAAATAGTCCAGCACCTGGCTTGAATATTCCTTTGAAAGGTCCACCACGTGATAGGGAATGCCCAGCTCCTTGCTGAGAGCCCTGGCATCCTCGATATCCTCGGCCTCATCAGGCCCGAAACAAGCAGAACGCTTTACATTCACATCGTAGGAATCATCCCATATTTTCATGGTCAATCCAATGACCTCATGACCCTCTTTTTGCAGTAAATGAGCGGTTACCGAGGAATCCACCCCGCCGCTTAAACCAACAGCTATTTTCATCATGTCCTCACAGATCAAGTTGATCGGGTCTCAAAACCCTCCATGCCGTGCCAGACCCCGGGACGCGGCAAAAACCGGTTGTCAATAATACTCTTTTTGGGCTGTTTGGAAAAGGGGGCCGGCATACTCTCGTGCCATTTGCGGGCTTCTTTTTTTTGGGCATTACCTGGTGAAAAGGCTAATTGACACAGCTTCCCGGAACCCGAACGAACAGCCCCCAAAACAGCGGCACCAGGCCCGGGCTTTCCGCTCCAACTCCTCGCGCCGCTGAATAAACGGAAGCTTCCGGATCTCTCTCCTTTCTCACGAGCCCCGCGGCCTTGCCCCGGCGCGGCGCTGCGGGGTTTCCGCTTCAATCCCTAATGCGGTGAAAGGCGGGCTGTGGCCGGAATTGGCGCTGGGCATAATCGATCCAGCTGTCTTCCTGTATGGCATGAAAGCTGGTGCTCAGCGCTATGTTCAGGGTATCACCTGTATTTTGATCCAGAACAATGTTTTTTTGGCCCGGAATGTCTGACACAGGGAGCCATGCTTTGAAATTCAGCATTCAGGTTAATATTTTTATGAAGCTGAGCCTCGTGCTTCAAGCTTTGAAGATGCTCCTCTTCCTCAAAAAGCTTTTCATCATAGGGGGCCGCCCGCGCCAGCTTCATCAAGCTCTTAACAGTGTTGAAATGAGCAGTTAAATCGCATGCCCCCCCTAAGATTACAGGATTTTTTAGTGTGAAACCCGGAAATTTGGTCTTTAGAGTGGCCATAACCGTCTCCTGTCGGGTTAAAATACACTAAGCTATGGAAATCAGGGGGCAAGAGATAAAGGATTTGAAGAAAAAAAAAGAGGATATCCCGAGGGGATATCCTCGTGGTGATTAAATAATATCACCCAAAATGGTGATTAATCATTGATTATTCGATTACTCGGGTAAAAATTTGTTCCGCACCGGAGATTAGATGATAGGGTGTATTTATAAATAAAGCTATTTCATTATATCCTTCTAATTCCGGACTAATGCTACCGTCATAGTCCTCATTGTAAATCTTCGAACATTCAGAGTGTCTCTTAAGCATAAATTTTCGTCAGTAAGTTCTGCTTGTGTTTAGTTATTCATCATAGTAGCGCAAAAAACGATAAAATTTTGAGCCGGGTATTCGATCCCATTTATTGTAACGGTCCCAACAGCTGTATCTGTGTAGATAGTATCACTCGTAACATCATAATTAGCCACAATCGTTGAAATGGTCGTTGAGTCAAAAGTAATAACCAAATTTGCGGTTATGGTTCTGGTCGTGTCTTCATTAAAGGTTTCTGAAAGTGTTCCGTTTACTGAAAATGGATGTGGTGAAGTTGGTAAGGGTGTATTTGTGAATGTTGTTATTTGTCCATTATCAGAGATGGGTGTTTTCTCAATGGTGGGATCCTGATCTCCAGCAGCCCAGCTGAGCATCATTGCTGTGAATAAAAAATTATATCCTATTTCTTCATTGTCTATTTCAGGATCTGGTGTTACTTCAGGGTCGTTTGAAATATTTTGAATCAAATAAGTATAAAATGCCTGAGCGTTTATTTCAACATCGTTTATAATAATTGTACCGACTGCAATAGGATCGGCTATGTTCGAATTGTCATAATCAAATGACCCGTTGATTGTGAATAAATTGGGGTCATTGGTGAAAATGAAATTGAAAGTTATATTTCCGTTTATTTCTGTGCCAGTTGATAATAAATTTCCGCTTGCCTTATAATCTGGTTCTTCTGAATTGTATACAGCATTATTTAAAGTTGCATTCATCACGCCATCACTATTGCTAGCTGAAACTGTTGTGCCATCAGGGTCAGTGATCTGTCGATAAAGATTTGTGCATACCTCATAAGCATATAATTCTGTTTCTTCATTTAACACCGGGATTTCAGTTACTTCAGGTTCCGGTGTCACTTCAGGTTCCGGTGTCACTTCAGGTTCTGGTGTCACTTCAGGTTCTGGTGTCACTTCAGGTTCTGGTGTCACTTCAGGTTCCGGTGTCACTTCAGGTTCTGGTGTCACTTCAGGTTCCGGTGTTACTTCAGGTTCCGGTGTTACTTCAGGTTCCGGTGTTACTTCAGGTTCCGGTGTTACTTCAGGTTCCGGTGTTACTTCAGGTTCTGGTGTTACTTCAGGTTC
>JAFGWI010000209.1 GCA_016937215.1 Spirochaetales bacterium
CAAGTCATTTTTGAAAAAATAACTTGCTATTATTACAATCCTTAACGCTAAAAATAGTGATTCCTGTTTAAGCTAAACAAATACAATTGAGAAAATCACGACTCCTCTGGTTCATGTCCTGATAATCTGCACTTTATTTATATCACTGCCAAGCATTGACTCCCCACAAAGCATTGGATATGCCTTTAGAGAACTCTCAAATCAGCATTGTTCCACTTGCTGAAAACATAAATGCCCTGAATATCTCACTTTTTTAAAAATCCTTACATTTTTCTATTGAATCAATGTTTTTTTTACATATGATTTTAATCATAGTAAATTTTTATTTGGAGGAATGAAAGATGCTGAGATTCATAAACAAAATCTTTAAGGAAAAAACCATTTTGTTCTGTCTGGTATTATTGCTTGCTTTTTTTATGGTTACATCCTGTGGTGAAGAGGCGAAGAAAAAAACCTATACTGTGGGTATTTTATCGGGTTTGGACTTTATCGCCAGTATTTCCGATGGTTTTAAAGCGGGTATGAGCGAGCTTGGATATAAAGAGGGAGATAATATTACCTATGATATCCAGAAATCGGGAGTGGATTTTGATGCTTACAAAAAAATCCTAAAGGGATTCGTGGACAAAAAGGTTGATTTGATTGTTGCCTTTCCGACTGAAGCTTCAATTGAAGCAAAAGCCATTACAAAGGGAACAAATATTCCAGTGGCCTTTACCTTTGCCTCGATTGAAGGAATGGATATAGTTGACTCCATAAAAAAACCAGGGGGCAATATCACAGGCGTACGCTATCCTGGAGGTGAAATTTTAATGAAGCGTTGGGAGATCATGAATCAAATGGTACCCAAAATGAAGAAAATTCTAATCCCCTACATGAAAGGCTATCCGATTGTAGAAGGACAAATGGCAGCTCTTAAGCCCCTGGCAGAAAAAAGCGGAATCAAGATCGACGAAATGCCGGCCACAACTGCTGAGGAACTCACAACACTTTTAGCCAAAACCCCGAAGGATTATGATTTCATATTCTTTGTCATTGAGCCCTTGACCGTAACACCCGATACATTTACAGCCCTGGCCAAATTCGCTTACGCCAATAAAATACCAATAGGCGGCGCGATGATGTCAGTCGGCGACTACAACTGTGTGTTTGGCGTAAATGTCGGTATCGAGAACTGCGGAAAAGAAACAGCGCCATTGGCTGACAAAATATTGAAAGGCGCGGTTGCCGGCGAAATACCGGTAGTTACATCAGAAATGTTCCTGGAAATACATACAACAGCGGCGTCAAAACTGGGAGTTACCATTCCTGAAACAATTCTGCGCCAGGCCAATACGGTTTTAAAATAATTCGCTTAAAACATCGTAAATAGCATTAAAAGGCCAGCTTCATTTCAGGAGCTGGCTTTATTAATGATAACAAGATGGCGTTCGCTCTTTTCAAGAAAGGGAACGGCCAATTCAAGGGTTTGCCAGCTGTAAAGTGTGTTATCAAGCAGAGCCAATTCTTCTGCTATTGTGGAAAGCCTTCCCTTAAGTGCCAAAATCCTGCCGCGGGGTGTGAGTTTTTCAGCAAGGCCCTGGATGCAGTCCTGCAAAGCCGCAAAGGCTCTCATGGTGATGATGTCATAGTTGTTTTTCAAATCCTGGTATTCACCGGTAAAAACATCCAGATTTTTTAAACCCAATTGAAGCCGCATGTTTTCCAGAAATCCTGTCCTTTTGCTCATTCTCTCGCAAAGGGTGATCCGGGTCTTGTCTAAAAAAATAGCCAGGGGAATTCCTGGTAAACCAGCGCCCGAGCCAACATCCAGCATTGTTTCGGGATTTTCGGTTTTAAAAAATTCCAGGGGCGATAGACTGTCCAGAATATGATGGGTGATGATGCTTTGATCGTCAGCTTTGACAAGATTGGAGCGTTTGTTCCATCTGAGGATTTCCGAGGCATAATTCAATAATTGAGAAATTTGTTTTTCCGATGGGTTGATTCGCAAGTGCTCGAGCCCCTGCTTAAGCAGATTCATTTGGTCCATTTTTTCGTCCTAAATACAGCATCAGTATTGAAATATCCGACTGGCGAATTCCCGGAATCCGTGACGCCTGGCCTAATGAAAGGGGCCTGATCTTTTTCAGCTTTTCCTTGGCTTCGTTGGATAAACCTTTGGTGGTTTCATAATCAAAATCGCCGGATATTCTGGTTTGCTCCATTTTTTGAAAGCGTCTGACCTGTTCTTCCTGGCGTTTGATATAGCCTTCGTATTTAACTTCAAGCTCGCACTGATAGATGTAGTCTGAAGAAAATTTTCCAAGTGAATTTTCAAGACTAACAAGATCATCAAGATGAATATTGGGATCACGGAGGGCTGATTCAAAATCGCGGCTAATATGAGAGTTCAGGGCAACCAGGGATTGGGCATCAAGGGGTTTGACGCGCCGTTTTTGCAGAAGCTCGCGGATTTCCTCCAGGCTCGAAATTTTTTCATTCAGCTTTTCCAGATTTTCCTTTGGCTGTAGCCCTGCTTCAAAGCCTTTTTGCAAAAGCCGCAAGTCTGCTGTGTCGTGACGGAGGGACAGGCGATATTCCGCGCGGGAAGTAAACATGCGGTAGGGCTCTTCTGTTCCCAGGGTAACCAGATCGTCAACCATAACACCCATATAAGCCTCGGCCCGCGACAAGATGAGCGGCGGAAGGCCTCGCATTTTGTTGGCCGCGTTAATGCCAGCCAGCAACCCCTGAGCCGCGGCTTCTTCATAGCCCGAGGTCCCGTTAGTCTGACCGGCAATAAAAAAGCCCTGAAGCTTTTTTGTTTCCAGGCTGGGGTAAAGTTGGGTGGGATTCAGATAATCGTATTCCACAGCATAGCCTGGTCTGAGCACGATCACCTCTTCCAAGCCTTCCACGCTGCGCAGAAATTTCAGCTGGACTTCTTCGGGTAAAGAAGATGAAATGCCGTTCAAATAAAATTCCTCTGTGGTAAGCCCTTCAGGCTCCACAAAAATCTGGTGACGGTTTCTGTCGGGAAAGCGAACAACCTTATCTTCTATGGAAGGGCAATAACGCGGCCCCCGGCCGACGATTTTGCCTCCATACAATGGAGAAAGATGCATGTTTTCCTGAATGATTTTATGGGTCATATCATTGGTGTAGGTCATGTAACAGGGAACAGAGGGGCGCTGCGGCCTTTGGGCGTATAAAGCAAAGGCCTCTATTACCTCATCGCCATCCTGTTTTTCCATGCGGTCAAAATCAAGCGAACGCCGGAGTGCCCGGGCAGGTGTCCCGGTTTTAAGACGCCCCACATCAAAACCTTTGGCACGAAGGGCTGTTCCAAGCCCAATCGCCGCCGGTTCATCGATGCGGCCCCCCGCTTTTTGAAAACTGCCGATAAAAATTTCGCCTTCCATAAAGGTACCTGAACAGAGAATCACTGTCTCAGCACTGATTTTCCAACCCCTCTGAGTCAGGACTCCCAAAACCTTGGTTCCCTCCTGGTCGGTAAGAAGGTCGACAACAGTGTCCTGAAAAAGTGTCAGGTTTTTTTGGCGTTCACAGGTCCATTTGGCCAGCTGGTTGTAAAGATATTTATCAGCCTGAGCCCGGTAAGATTGAACAGCCGGGCCTTTGCTGCGGTTAAGCACCCTGAACTGAATCATGCTTTGGTCGATTAAACGGGCCATTTCTCCGCCCAGGGCATCGATTTCCCGCACCAGATTGCCCTTAGCAAGGCCGCCGATGGCAGGGTTACAGGACAGTTTCCCGATGGTGTCCAAATTCTGAGTGATCAAGAGTGTGTTAAAATCCAGCCGGGCCAGGGACAGGGCAGCTTCTATTCCCGCGTGGCCGGCTCCGATAACAATGGCTTTGTAGTCCATGTAATTCTACCTGCTTATGACATCAGCCCTTTGTACTGTAGGGTTTCACATCGCCTTCGCGTTAGGGATTGTAACGGCAGGGTGTGGTTTTTTCAAAAACCACACCCTGAAGCCTTTTGGCGCGATGATTTCGCGCCAAAAGCTTTAACAACCGTGAAAAGCCCGGCCTGCCCGACCAGAGGGAAGGCAGGCAACGCCCAAAGCAAAAAAACCAGTAACAGGCAAAGTCTGAATATCTGTTTTCTGTCGATTTAAGGGGCCTATCTTACTCTTTTTTTTGACTTTGGTTAATGGGGTGAGCAATTATTTTCCAACACAAAAGCGGGAAAACATTTTTTCCAGAAGGTCTGAAGTGGTGATTTCGCCGGTGATCTCGCCCAGGGCGTCGAGAGCGTCCTTGATATCCACAGCCAACATGTCCAGGGGTTGCTCATCGCTTATCCCCTTTTTAAGATGACTCAATGCCAAAAGCGCTTTTTCCAGTAGATTTTTCTGACGGAGCGAATCGATCACCGGGCTTGAACTTTCGGTGGAGCTATTTTTAACAAGAATAGCCGCGAGGGCCTGGTTCAGGGCTTCCACCCCTTTTCCTTCCAGGGCGCTGAATGGAATAAAGGCTTCAGGCGGCGGGGTCCGCGACTTATCCGATTTATTCCACAGACAAACAAGGGGTATTTTCTTCTCAAAGCCCTCAAGATGTCGCCTGTCCTCCTCTTCAAGGCCAGAGCTGGCGTCGATAACATAAATCAGGGCCTGGGCGTTTTCGATGAGCCGGTCGGTACGCTTGATGCCTTCCTGCTCTATGGGGTTATCGGTCTGCCTGAGCCCGGCGGTGTCAAAGAGCCGGACAGGTACGCCTTGCACTGAGATGAGGCCTTCGATGAAGTCCCGGGTGGTGCCGTGAATATCGGAAACAATGGCCCTGTCTTCACGAAGCAGCAGGTTGAACAGAGTGGATTTACCCGCATTGGTGCGCCCGGCAATGGCTACAACCGCGCCCTCCTGGTACATTTTGCCGGTGGAATAGGTGTCTATAAGGCTCTTGAGCTGTGAACTAAGGGAGTCCAGGTCGGCATCCAGCTCGGTGCTGCCGCCGATTTCTTCGTCAGGATAGTCCAGGCGGATTTCCACGGCTGTTCGAAGGTCGAGGATTTGGTCCTTTACTTTGTTAATGGCTTCTTCAATAGAACCGGAAAGTCGGCTCAGGGCCAGGCTTCTGGCCTTGTCTGTTTTTGAACGGATGATTTCGTTCACTGCTTCGGCGCGGGTCAGGTCTATTTTGCCATTGCTGAAGGCCCTTAAGGTGAATTCTCCCGGGCCGGCATCACGAAAGCCAACCCGGGTGAAAAGATCCAAAAGCCTCTTGATAATGGCCGGCGAGCCGTGGCAGAAAACCTCGGCGCTGTTTTCGCCACTGTAACTCCTGGGCCCGCGATACACAGCCAGCAGCACTTGATCGATGGCTTCATTGGTGACTGGTTCCATAACAAGACCGTAAATCAGCCGGTAGCCAGGGGTTTCCGAAGGCCTTTGGGCCCCCTTAAATACCTTGTCCAAGCGTTCAAGGCAGTCGGCGCCGCTCAGACGTATAACGGCAATGGCGCTTTCGCCAAAAGGGGTAGCCAGGGCCACAATCGAATCATCTAGTGCGTAATTTCCGTTCATTTCAAGAGAATACTGCTTTTTTTCACAACCATCAATATGCCGTAGACAGGAAAATGACATTCTTCCCGCGTGAAAAACAGCTATTGGTTTATACATTTTTTTCAGGGCGTTGCCACGGCGCGTTCACAAAAAAAGTGACAGCTGGTTATTATTTTCAGTCAGCTCTACCCCCCCCGGCCGTGGCCGGGCTTTCCGCTCCAACTCCTCGCAGCCCATATATCTTTTAATTCATTCGTAAAAATTAAAACCCACTTTCCGCACTAAAATAGTAATTTCTTATATTATAGAGAAATAGAAAAGGCGATTTTGCAAATCGCAAATTCTTAAC
>JAFGWI010000210.1 GCA_016937215.1 Spirochaetales bacterium
GAGGAGAAGAATCCCTATGTCATCCTGAGGAGGAACGACGAAGGATCTCCTTTGGTTTGAAGGCTTGTGTTGCAAAAACAGTTGCAACCAACCAACCGGGATTCTTCACTCCGCTTCGCTCTGTTCAGAATGACGGATTAATGAATTTCGCGGTGCTCAGAATGAAGGATTAGTCGAGTTCGCAGTGTGCGGAATGGCGGCGAAGTAAAACTCCTTTGCCCCTTAATCCTTGTCAGGATACTTGCTTTGGATGGATTCAAGAATATCAATGCTCTCGAAAAAAACATCCACCAGATCGGGGTCAAATTTTTTGCCATTGAGCTTTCTAATTTCATTATGAACATCATCCCTTGTCCAGGCATTTTTGTAAACCCGGTTGGAGGATAGGGCGTCGTACACATCAGCGATGGCCACCAGCCGCCCGGCCAGGGGAATGTCTTTGCCTTTCATGGGCTGGGGATTGCCTTTGGAATCAGGGTTTAGGGGCTTTCCGGTTTCAATATTGATATAACCAGGATAACCAGTCCCGTCCCAGTTTTCGTGGTGAGTCAAGGCTGTCTGAAAAGCAATTTCGTCAAACTGGGACTGGCTGTCCTTGAACAACATGGCACCCTTAAAGGTATGGGTTTTCATGATGTTGTATTCTTCTTCGCTAAAGCGCGCCGGCTTTTTAAGAATAAGGTCGCTGATGGCCACCTTTCCCACATCATGAAGCATGGCTGCCATGCGCAGAATATCCTTGAAATGCTCCATTTCGCCTTTGGGAATTTTTTTATGATGGGCCCATTTTTCGTACAATTCGATGGCAAAGGCTGCCACGCGGTTAACATGGGCCCCGGTTTCCTTGGGGTCGCGAAGTTCTGCCATGGAAATCATGCGAAGCAAAATGGCCCGGGTGAGTTTGGCCCTTTCCAGAACATTGGAAGCAGTGTTGGAAAAGTGCAGAATAAAAGGCTCGTCATCGCCGCGGAAAGTCGTGATATTCCCTGATTTGTCCAGGGCATTGATTACCTGCAAAACCCCCATGATCTCGTCCTGATTGGAAATCAGGGGAACTGTCAGGGTGGAAACAGTCTTGTAATTGGTTCTCTCGTCATAACTGGGATCGAATTTGAAAGGCTGGTCCGATGAAATATGATACATATCAGCTATGTTCAGGATCTGTCCCGTTTCCGCCACATAGCCGGAAATCGACTTTTTGTTCACAGGAACATGAAAGGCCTTAAAAGGCAACTTTTTCCCCTTGGGTAATTTTTTAAGCAAGGTATCGTTTTGAGTGTGGTTGAATAAAAGACAGTCACCCTGTTTGATGTAAATGGTACCAGCATCGGCATGGACCATTTCCCGGGCCTCGGTCAGAATTTTTTCCAGAAGAAGATCCAGGTCCTTTATATTATTCAACTCAGCCCCGAGTTTGAGGATCTCCTCTAATCGATGTTCATCCTGATATTTATCCATTAATACGCTCAGCTCTCATAGAAGATACCAGTTAATCAGAATATACCCGCCATGGATCAAAGCCAACAGCACCGTGGTCAAGGCGCATATCTTGTGAACACGCAAGCGTGTTTTAGCCTTGAAAAAATTGGTTCTTAAACCCAAAAAAGCAGTGATGAGCAGAAAAATTAAAGTTGATATCCCCAGAACAACGCCAATATTCATGTGTTTCTCCCAAAATCTTTCAAATATGTATACTTTAATCTTATTATATTTTGACAAATCTGGCAATAAAGCTTGATGGAAATAAGTAAATTCTAGCTAAAATGATCAGGTTTTTCTGTTAATCCTTTCAGGGCGTTTCCCGTCAGCCCTCCGGGACTGCCGGGCCGGGCTTTCCGCGGCTTTGCTTCGCTTCGGCCTCCTCGGCGCTGAAAACGCGCCTGCGGGGTCCGGGACAAGGTTTTTGAAAAAACCTTGTCCCGCCGCTTCAATCCCTAACGCGGAAAACACGCGTAAAGTTGCCACTAGGGCCAGGACCACATAAAATCAAAGCCAGTTATGGGCATTGGGCCAAATTGTCATCTGGAGTAAAAACTTCTTGCGAATAAATGGATTTATGCCTGGAACTTTGCTATTATATAAATTATAGGCCTTTCCAAAGGTAAAACATTTCTTTGTAAAAATTGAGTTAATGGCTTTAAATTACCTTGATTATGCTTCATATTTGGAATAGCTTTAATGCGGTTTAAATGAGATGGCACAAAGCCTTGAAATTGTGCTTAAAATCAGAATCACGGCTGGCTCAGGCGAATCTATGTCATCCTGAGGAAGCAGCTAAAACCCTGTCATCCTGAGGAAGCAGTCAAAACCCTGTCATCCTGAGGAGGCAGTCAAAACCCTGTCATCCTGAGGAGGAACGACGAAGGATCTCCTTGGGTTTAAAAGCTTGATAGGCAAAAACAGTTGCAACCAACCAACTGGGATTCTTCACTCCGCTTCGCTCTGTTCAGAATGACAGATTAGTGGGGTTCGCAGTGTGCAGAATCACGGCTGGCTCAGGCGAATCTATGTCATCCTGAGGAGGCAGTCAAAACCCTGTCAACCTGAGGAAACAGCTAAAACCCTGTCATCCTGAGGAGGAACGACGAAGGATCTCCTTGGGTTTAAAAGCCTGGTTTATAATAAAGAGAGAAAAACATTATGGTAAGAAGAAAAACAAAAATCATCTGCACCCTTGGCCCTGCTGTTAAGGATGTGGAAATCCTGAAACAACTTTTGATAAATGGCATGAATCTGGCCCGTTTCAATTTTTCCCATGGAACTCATCAATACCATGGTGAGCTAATGGAAATGGTGCGTGAGGCCTCAAGACAGACCTCGATTCCTGTGGCCATCTTGCTGGATACAAAGGGCCCTGAAATCCGTACTGGTCCGACAAAA
Source organism: Spirochaetales bacterium (assembly GCA_016937215.1). Lineage (GTDB taxonomy): Bacteria > Spirochaetota > Spirochaetia > SZUA-6 > JAFGRV01 > JAFGWI01. The sequence goes on from JAFGWI010000210.1 coordinate 2,881, forward strand.
AACGATTTACCCATTACCCTTGAACGGGGCAAAGAAATCATTTTAACAACCGAAGAGGTTCCGGGTGATTCAAAAATCCTTTCCATATCTCATAAAACCCTTCCAAAGGAGATCTCCCCTGGAAAGCATATTTTTATTGCCGACGGTGTGGTTGATCTTGAGGTGACCGGAATTTGCGGTAATGAAATTCATTGTCAGATTCAGTCAGGAGCTGTGATCGGCAGCCACAAGAATGTGAATGTAACCGGTATAAAATCATCCTTACCGGCCATAACTGATAGGGATATCAAGGACATTATGTTCGGCATTGAAAATCACATCGATTTTATCGCGGCCAGTTTTATCCGCAAGCCCGACGATGTTAAGCAAATCCGCAGTATCATTGATATCAGCGACGCTAAAATCGACATTATCGCTAAAATCGAGGACCAGGAAGGGCTGGATAACCTTGATGAGATCATACGCGTTTCCAACGGCATTATGGTAGCCCGGGGTGATCTGGGTGTACAGATTGATGCTTCGGAAATCCCCTTGGTTCAGAAACGGACCATTAAAAAATGCAATTTGGCCAATAAGCCGGTCATCACCGCCACCCAGATGCTCGATTCCATGATTCACAATCCATTGCCAACCCGGGCTGAAACAAACGATGTGGCCAATGCCATTTTTGACGGAACCGACGCGGTCATGTTGAGCGGTGAGACGGCCAATGGCAAGTATCCGGTTAAAGCAGTCGCCATGATGCACAAAATCGCACTTGAAATCGAGAATTCCCCCGAGTATAAGGAAAAAATCCATTCCCTCTCAGCGCCCCAGGCCAAACTCAACATGGCTGAAAGCATAGCTCACTCTGGTTTTATGGCCTCCCGTGACATGCAGGCCTCCATATTGACACCGACTTTGCGTGGAAATACACCCCGCCTTATCAGCAAGTATAGACCGGCTAATTGCATTATCGCGGTCACACCCCATGGTTCTGTGCTGCGAAATCTTCTATTATATTGGGGGGTTTATCCTTTGCTTTCCAAGATGGTCGAGAATTCCGATTTAATGATAGAGGACTCCATCCATAAAGCCTTGAAAGCCGGGCTTCTGAAACCCTTTGACAAGGTTGTGATCATGGCAGGTATTCCGATTAATTCTCCCATCATGCTCAATACCATTCGTTTGCATATGATAGGCAAGGTTATTGGAAAAAGCGCCCGGGGTTACGGTAAAACAGCCAGCGGCCGTATTGTCAAGGTAGCTAACCTTGAGGAAGCCCAGGCCAGAATCAAAGGTGATGGAACCGAGATTTTACTGACCCGCTTTATTGATGAAAGCTTTAAACCTGTGCTTGCCAAAACAGCGGGTTATATTCTGGAAAGTTTTTCGTCCATTAGTTGGGAAGAGATTGTGGTGGTGAATCCTGAGCTTGTGGGTCTGGCCACAACGCCCGATGCCATGAAAAACCTAAAGGATGGCCAATTGGTCACCATCGATGGCAAGGAAAAAATAATTTTTGAAGGGCTTAAACCCTGACAAGCCTTTTTTTCGTTCACTATGAAAATCGGGGGGAGAAACATGAATATTCTGGATTATATTAACAAGGACACTGTCCTGTTTTTGAAGGAAACCAACAAAGGTGTTTGCCTGGAAAAATTGATTGCCCGCTCCTACGAACTGGGCTTGATCAGTGATCTCCAAGGCTTTTCAAGGGCCATCGAAGAGCGTGAAGCCTTGATCAGCACAGGGATAGGTTTGGGTGTGGCTGTTCCTCATGCCAAGATAGCCAGTGTCCCTGATTTTTTTGTCATCACGGCTGTCATATCCCAGGCTATTTCCTGGGACGCGATTGATCAGAAACCTGTTAGTCTGGTTTTCTTGATTGGGGGCCCTGATAAGCGGCAGACCGACTATCTCAAGCTTCTTTCGCGAATTGTGCTTCTGGTAAAAAATGACGCCAAACGGGAAGCGCTGTTTATCGCGAATAAGGCGCAAGATGTGATAGATCAGTTTTCAAGTTTAATGTGATGCTTTAGGGGTGTGGCGCATGGGCTTTTTTAGGTCCAATTGTAATTGTTCAGCGATTTGACCGCTTGAGTGCCACAGGCCGGGGAAAAAGCCCGGACTGGTGATGCATGTTCAATAAAAGGCCGATAAAGCAGCCCCGCGTTTCTTACCAGGACGCAGGGCTTTTTTGGGGGACATTAATAGTGGTAAAGATCGGGAAAATTACCGCTTGTGACCAGGAGAGCGAAGATGCGCACGCTGTCTTCATAATAATGATTGGATTTGTTTTTCTTCATTTCGGAAAAACAACTTCGCGCGAAGTCTAAGTTGCCGCCACCCATGGCTCCCGCGGCTGCTGCTGCCACGAAAGCAGTATCGTGCCAGGAGCCGATAGTGTTCAAGCCATACAATGTGTATCCTGCTTTGATGTTGGCCGCTCCAATGGAATTAAAAAAGCTGGTCATGCCCGTTAGCTGCTCCTTTGCCCTCTTGTCGCCAAACCAGAGATAGTCCCATGACAAACGAATAGGGCATCTGAGGGCTTCGTAATAATAGTAATCCACTGTCGAACCCTGGCTTGTTTCCGCTTCATAGGAATGGGTGCCCTGGGCTGTGCACCAGTCGGGAACCAGGTAGGTGCCTTTGTTTCGAGCGGCCGCGATTATTTCATAGCATTTGTCTGCCACTTTGAGCCAGTTTTTGTCGCCGCTGAATTCGGCAAAGATTTTATAGGCAGCCGGTGAAAAATAGGAAATATCAGTACAAGCTGAACCGCCCCAGGCATCGCCGGGTTTGAGAACAAAGGTGTCGGCTTCCACCTCGTGGAGCATGATGTTCCTGCAAAGCGCCAGGGCATCTTCATGATAGTTCTTTCCGCCCCATTTTGTGTCAGCAAAGATCAGGGCCATGGCCATGTCTTCATCAGCGTCTGTGGCAGCGCTTGTTCCCTTCAGGTTTCCCTGCTCATCGTAGTTCCAGTTCATTAGTCCATTTGAATCCAGGCGCTCCTTGGCATAGGCCCAGAAGCTGTCAAAACTTTGCTGTTCATCCATATACAAAGCAAATAGCATGCCCTAGGCTATGCTCTCCGAGGCTGTGTCGTTGTTGCCGTCTGTTCTGAGTACGCGGAGGTGTCCGCCTGCGCCGCTTGCAGTGACAAACTGGGATTTCCAGTTTTCCCATTCCTGCTTTACAAACAGGTTGTCCTTTTCCTGATCAACCGAAGCTGAGGCAAAACCATGGCTGTAGCTTTTCGCGGAGTAGGGGAATTCCGCTTGTACAAGGGCGGGTATGGCTGTGTTCTCAGGCGATGCTTCGCAGGGGAATTCCTTGGTGAGCCCCACATAATACCTTACGACTAATAAAGCATCGGCGATGTCAATTTTGTCGGAACAATTTACATCAGCGAGTTCTTCGAGGGAAGTGGGGTTTCTTAATGGCAGGGCCGAGGAGTTGAAGCGGAGAGCCCGGCGGTGGCCCTTTTCCTGAAATGGGCCAGAGCAACGCCCTTCATTTTTTAAAACCAATCTGAAAAGGTTAATCTCCTGGTTGTTGTCAGCATGGCGCAAATAATTGTTGTTTTTGACTTGCTTTGCTTGTCAAATAATTCTAAAAGCAGTAAAATGGATATTGACAGGGCTTTGTTTTAGCAGGATAATCCTCAGCATTATTTGTTTGCTAATCGAGGTATGAAAATAAACTTGCATGAAAATTAAATTGCCGATTGAAATGGCAGCCCAGCCTGATGATGTTACCTGTGGGCCTACTTCTTTATACGCGGTTTACCGGTTTTTCAATTATCCCTGTACGCTTGAACAGGTGATTAAAGGAGTAAAATTACTGAAAGAGGGGGGTACTCTGGCAGTTTATTTGGGGCTCGATGCCTTAAAAAAGGGTTTTAAGGCGGAATTATATACTTACAATTTGCATATTTTCGATCCTACCTGGATGGAGCTTCAGCCTTCTGAACTGGTTGTGAAGTTAAGACAGCAGCTTGAATTTAAAAAGGGTAAAAAGTTCAAACTGGCTACTGAAGCTTATATTCAATACTTGAATGCCGGGGGGCGTATTTGTTTTGAAAATTTGACACGGAAATTGCTGGTTTCTTATTTTGAAAAGGGGCTTCCCATTCTGGCGGGTTTGAGTTCAACCTATTTGTATCAATCCATGCGGGAATATTCCATTCATGGGCCCAAAACCCATTATGATGATTTAAGAGGGAATCCTACGGGTCATTTTGTTGTGTTGGCCGGGATTAATCTGGATGATGTTTATGTTTCTGATCCTTTTCATGAGAACCCCTATTCGCGTGATCATTTTTATTCCATGGAGGTTGAATATCTTATTAATTCAATTCTTCTGGGAATCATGACATACGATGGAAATATGCTGATTATTTCGAGGGACTGATGAAAAAAATTATTGTAGTAAATGATCCCAAGGCTTTTTCGCTGGATATTCCCGACGCGAAGCTGATTTCATCCAAAGAGTATCTTTCCAACCGGGACTATTTTAAAATGAAGAATATTCGTTTGTTTAATCTTTCCGGTTCCTACGCTTATCAGAGCAAGGGTTACTATGTTTCCCTGTTGGCCGAGGCCAGAGGACATAAGCCCATTCCCAGCGTGAAAAACATCCGTGATGTTAAAAATCCTTCCTTTGCTAAATTTATTTCCGAGGAACTGGATGATATGATCCAGAGGAATCTTGCCAAGATCAAGTCAAAGGAATTCGTGCTGAGTGTTTATTTCGGAAAGAATCTCGCCAAACAGTACGATAATTTGTGCCATGAGCTTTATAATTTGTTTCCCTTTCCTTTTTTTCAGATGAAATTTGTTTATTCGAAAAAATGGTCAATCACATCCATGAAGCTTTTGAATTACAAGGATATTGCCGAAAAGCATTTGTACTATGTTAATGAATTTGCCCTGCAGTATTTCGGCAAAAAACGATATACCACCAAAAAGGTGAATCCGACCTATTATGATTTTGCCATGCTTTGGGATCCTCATGAAAAGTATCCGCCTTCCTCTGAACCGGCTTTGAAAAAATTCGAGGAAGCGGCTCAGTCCCTTCATATTTATGTGGACAGAATCACCCGCTCCGATTTGTCACGGCTTTCCGAGTATGATGCTCTTTTTATTCGCGAAACCACGGCTGTTAATAATCATACCTATCAGTTCGCGAGAAAGGCCCAGCTCGAAAATATTCCCTGTTTTGATGATGTTGACTCCATTTTAAAATGCTGCAACAAGGTTTATTTGCAGGAGGTCCTGGAAAATGCGAGGATCAGAACGCCTCAGACCTTTATTCTCAGCGGCCGAAGCGATATTCGAAAGCTGGAAAACATGGCTTTTCCTATTGTTTTAAAGCTGCCCGATTCTTCATTTTCAAAAGGTGTTTTGCTGGTGAACAATGAGGATGAGTTGCGCGAGGAATTGAACACCATGTTTAATCAATCGGAGCTGGTTCTGGCCCAGGAATTCATTCCCAGTGAATTTGACTGGAGAATCGGTATTCTCGATAATCAGCCTCTTTTTGCCTGCAAGTATTTCATGGCCAAGGACCACTGGCAGATTTATAACTGGAGCTGCGAGAGCGATCAGGACAAGGAGGGCTTGTATGAAAGTATTCCTATTGGAGCTGTTGATGAGGCTGTTATTAAAACCGCTTGCAAGGCAGCCAATTTGATCGGTAATGGCTTGTATGGTGTTGATTTGAAGCAGATCAAGGACCAGGTTTATGTTATCGAGATAAACGATAATCCCAATCTTGATTCCGGGGTGGAGGATGGGATTATTGGCGATGATTTGTATTTACAAATTCTTCTTAAGCTGAAATTCAAAATCGAGAACAAGTTGGTTAATTAATATGAGTAAAAAGTATTCTTTGTTTGAGGTTTATGGAATTGAACTGGAATATATGATTGTGGATTCACACAGTCTCAAGGTTAAGAGTCTGGCTGACAAGCTGCTGGCTGAGGTGAATGGAAAGTATGCCAATAATTATGTAAATGCTTCGGTGGAATGGTCTAACGAATTGGTTAATCATGTGATTGAATTGAAAACCCATGTTCCTGTGGCAGAGCCTTTTTCCATGAATTCCGCTTTTGCGGAGAATATTCGTTTTATTAACCAATTGTTAACCAAAGACCAGGCCATGCTTTTATCAACAGCCGCTCATCCGACCATGGACCCCTTTACTGAAACCTGTTTATGGGAACATGATGACAGGGAAATTTACGATTTATATAATTCCATTTTTGATTGCCGCGGCCATGGGTGGTCGAATCTTCAAAGTACCCATATTAATCTGCCTTTTAAAAATGATAAGGAATTCGGCCGCCTTCACGCGGCTGTTCGTTTGGTGCTGCCTCTTATTCCGGCTTTATGCGCTTCTTCGCCTGTGCTGGATTCCAAACCCACCGGTTTTTTGGACAGTCGCCTGGAGGTTTACAAGCATAATCAGGAGAGTATCCCTGAAATCGCGGGGTTGATAATACCGGAAGCTCTGTTCACTCACCATGATTATATTGATGGAATTTTCAAGCCCATTAAAAAGGCGATAAAGGCTTTTGATAAAGAGGCTTTGCTGGATGAGCATTTTTTAAATTCACGGGGTGCCATCGCGCGTTTTGACCGTGGTTCTATTGAGATTCGTTTGGTGGATATCCAGGAATGTGTAAAAGCCGATCTGGCGATCGTGGCCTTGATGGTTGAATTAATTAAGGCTCTGGTTTCTGAAGGTTTTGCTTCATATGAAGAACAAAAAAAAATGTCCCATGTTCCCTTGGCTGATATTCTTAATCGTATGATTGTTTCGGGTGAAAACACGGTGATTGATAACCGGGATTATTTAAAAATTTTTAATATTGATAAGGGTGATATGACCGCGAGCTGTGTCTGGAAATATTTATTTACCGGGCTTAAGGATTCTCTGCCGCGTGAGGTTGTTCCTGTGATTGAAGATATTCTTGATCGGGGTTCCTTGGCTTCCCGGATTTTAAAGGCCCTTGATAAAAATAGATCGCTGACTGAAATTTACCAGACTATGGCTGGCTGCCTTGTTAAAAACGAGCTTTTCTAAATGACAAAATGGTTGCTCAGTTGTGAGCATGGCGGGAATGAAATTCCTTCTGAGTTTGATTCTGCCTTTTTGCCTTACAGCGATTTATTAAAGAGCCATCGTGGTTTTGATATTGGCGTGGCCGATCTGTTTGAGGTGTTGAAAAACTCATCGCTTTTTGATTTTACAATCATTAATGTTTACAGCCGTCTATTGATCGATTTTAACCGGAGTTTATCCAGTAAAAATCTTTTTTCCGATATTTCCCGGCTATTTACTTCTGAAACAAAAAAAAAGCTGATTGATCAATTTTATCTTCCCTACCGGCAGGAAGTATCAAGGGTTTTGAATCAGTGGCTAAAACAGGGTTTCAAACTTGTTCATATTTCTCTTCATTCCTTTACCCCTGAACTTAATGGAATAAATAGAAACTGTGAAGCGGGAATCCTCTATGATCCCAAAAATTCATTTGAAAAGGAATTTTCAGGCTTATTGAAGGATAAAATGAAGCCTTTGCTTCCTGATTGGAAAGTGCGATTTAACTATCCTTATCAAGGAATAGATGACGGCCATACGGAATTTTGCCGCAGGAATATTGAAAACAGCCAATTTCAGTATATTGGTGTTGAAGTGGAAGTGAATCAGAATTTGTTTGCTCGCCAAGTCCTCTGGGAAAAGCACTTTGTCGAGGCTTTTGTAACTTTAAAAGGAGAATTAAAATAATGGTGTTTGAGCACTTGATTTTTCGATTTGCCATTGTCTTAATAGCGACCCTGATTTTTGGTCTGGAACGACAATTCACCCATAAACCAATTGGTTTTGGCACTTATATTTTCGTCGCCCTGGGGGCCTGCGCCTTGGCCATAACAAGCAAATTTCTTGAAACCGATAATACAGTAGCCCTTTTAAGCGCCATTGTTACGGGTATAGGTTTTCTGGGCGCAGGGGCCTTGATAAAGACAAACGATAAAATATTCGGCTTTACCAGCGCTGCCAGTATCTGGCTTTTTGCCATATTTGGTTTAGTGACAGGTTTGGGGTTTTGGTCAATTTCCGTTATTTTATACTTGAGTGTCTGGTTTATTGTGCTTGTTGATCGTATCCTTGAAAAAATGCACATTGGCAATTACCAGCGGAGAATCGTTTTAAAATCTAAAGAACGTTTAAGCAAACAGGAATTGCATGTTTGTCTGGGAATTGAAAAAAGCAGATCTATTTGCACATCCTACGATGATTCTACCAAAATATTCACTTATACTTTTTTAGCCAGAAGCAAGAAAAGAAACCTGAGCCTGCTCCATGAAAAACTTCTGGAAGTAAAGGGTGTAACCTATTTTTCAGTTGAGTAATGCATGGCAAAAAACCATTTTTTTTTGTAATTATTAAGCTAGTGAGTCCTGGTCATTCTGAACGGAGTGAAGAATCCCAGTTAATTGTAAGTTTATCGTTCCGCTCATAAAGTGTTTGCCTGGATACGAGAATAGCTATCATGCAAGAAGGAGTAGATTCTTCGTCGTTCCTCCTCAGAATGAGAACTAATAGCATTTTGCGTTAGCGCTGAGTCGTTACCTTTTTTTAACATCAGACAAATAAAATCCGCTTTTTCAATTATGCTTTATGCCCTAATTGGTAAAACCCATTTTAGTGGATTTTTAGACTTGCCGTTTATGTTCATAAAATACGCATAAAGATGGTTTTTTCCTGAAACCGGTTTTATTCATTTGCTTCGTGTGTTTTCAGGGCCTGGTAAAGGTCGCCCAGGGTCTGGATGGTGGCCACAATAGAGAGCGGCAGTTTGATATCGTAAATTTTGATCAGTTTCATGCCAAGACTGAAAAGGCCCAGTGAATCAAGCCCGATTTCATTATAAAGATGCGTTTCTTCCTTTAGTTCATCCTGCTCTAGCCCCAATGATGCTATGAGTGTTTGTTGAAAGAGTTCCCAGCTCAGTTTTTCTGCCATATTATTCTCCTTGCAATATTCTAAGTTCCTCTTTAGCCTGATCTATCAAGGCTTCATAATTGACCTTGCCCACACCCGGGTTTTTGGGTATTTTGTCAATAAAAATTATATGATCTGGTATCATGTAATTTGATAAGTTTTTACGGCAATGCTTCATAATGGCTTTTTCAGATTCCTGATTGCTTTCTTTGCTCACCACAAAAGCCCAAACCATTTGACCGTATAAATTGTGCGGAACGCCGACAACAGCGGAATCGATTATTCCTTTAACTTCATTTATGGTGTTCTGGACAAGGATGGGCGAAACCGATTTTCCGCCGCGTTTGATTAAGTACTTATTTCTTCCTAAAAGGCTGACGCGATCGGGAGCGCTTTGTTTGGCAATGTCTCCGGTTTTAAACCATCCGTCGCAAAAAGCCTGGGCTGTGGCTTCAGGATTCCCCAAATAGCCTTTAATGACACTTGGGCCCTTTACCCATAATTCCCCTTCAAGGCCTGGCTCAAGTTCTTTACCTTTGTTATCGCGTATACTAATCATGTTTCCTGTGTCAGGGGCGATTCGCAGATTGTTAGTCGGCCCTGAAAGTTCTTCGCCCTGGAGTAAGCCCACCATGAAAACATTGCTGGTTTCGATTAATCCGTAACCATTTCCAAAGGAATCAAGCCTGGGGAATTTGGCCCGCAGGCGTTCCATTAAGCCCGGTGAAAAAAAGTCCATACCGGTCATGATGTTCCGGATGGTGGAACGCTCAAAGCTGTCAATATGGGGAAGACCGATGATGGCTTCAAAATAGGATGGAGGGGCGGACATGGATTCCGCTTTCCAGTGTCTGATCATTTCCAGAAAGCTTAGAGGTGACATGTCATCGGAGAAAACGCATCTTAAGCCTGCCATCATGACGCCGGATACAACCAGAACACCTGCTGTTGAAAGTGGAAAAGCCATTACCGTAGAAAAACCATTGTTTCCGTAGCGTTTTGGGTCACCGGCCAAAGCGATGGATGCTTTGATGACAGCCGCGATGTTCCTCTGATTCATCATGACTGGTTTTGGAATACCGGTTGTCCCTGAGCTTGTTGCCATCAAGGCTGGTAATTCCGGATCAAGATCAGAGACTTCATTATTCTGCTCCAAAGGAGCAGGTGCAGCCAGAGAATAAATGCCTTCGGCTTGGTCGATAAGGGCAAAGCGCAAAAAGGTCTTCTCCTTGGCAGCTGTTTCGGCTAATGAAGCATAAAGCCTGGAGTTGCTTATTACAAGAGCCGCGCGAGCCTGGCGAAGAATATTCAGTTTTGTCTGGTCTGGTGTCATGTGAAAAATCGGAATGGCAAAGGCACCCAATCGGCAAATCGCGAAAAACAAAGCCAAGACCTCAGGGCAGTTGGGAAGGGTATAGCCCACCCCCATTGAGGGGCCGATTCCCAAGGCCTTAAGATGCCGGATATAATGATCGATCAAATTGCTGAATTCATTTCGGCTATATTCTTTTTCATGAAAACAAATAACTCCCTTGTTGTCAGGGATTTCAGCGATAAAGGCCTCATAAAGCTCTTTGATGCTATTTAATTTCGTTCTGTTCATTCTTTGGCTCCTGTTGGTGGTTATGACCGATATATTTAAATTGAATTTTTCCAATATCCTTTGGAATTTCAGTGACGATTTCAAAATGATCGGGAACCTTAAAAGCCGCGATTTTTCCACGGCAATATTTGAACAATTCTCCCTGAGTGAGGCTGGTGCCATTTATAATCTGAATATAGGCAATAATGGTTTCTCCGAAAATTTCACTGCTTCCTTTCACAATCGCGACAGCGCTGATCTTGGGGTGGGATAGCAGAAAAGATTCAACTTCCTCGGGAAACACCAGATTGCTGCCGCGCTTTATAATGCGTTTGGCTCGACCCGCGAAACGAAGACGGCCCTTTTCCAGTTTTTCCGCCAAGTCGCCTGTGTCAAACCAGCGTTTGTTTTCAATGTAGTGAATTCTGGCTTTTGTTTCCCGGGAGTTTCCATAATATTCCCGTAGAATGGCATCAGTATGAATGAGTATGCGGCCGGTCTCACCGATACTAACGCTTTGGCCTTTATCATCAACAATTTTGACCCTGGTAAAATCCAGGCTGCGGAATTCATTGACGCCATATTCCTGATCAAAAGCAGAGTCCCAGATAACCATGGTGGCTGTTTCCGAAGAGCCGATGATATTGACCACCCGTATTCCCAAATCCTTATAAAAAATCCGGGCCACTTCATCGGGCAAAACTTCTCCGGTAAAATAGGCCAGTTTCAGGGAACTGATATCAAAATCCTTCAAATTGGGAACAGTTAGAATGATCTTTGCCAAAGTCGGTGTGATTTGTATGACAGTGACCCTGTATTTTTCAATTATCTTTAAAAACAACACAGGATCGAACTGAGGTTGATAGATCACTGAGGCCCCGGCCAACAGGGCCTGAACCCCCATTCCAAAACCGCCCTGATGATAGAGGGGCATTCCCAAAAGCATTATGTCCTTTGAGCATAAGCCCAGGTAATTCGACATATCTTTTTGAGATTGAAAAAAACCGGAATGCTCGACTGTGATTATTTTTGGATTCCCTGTTGTGCCGGATGTACAGGCATACATCAGAATGTCCTCAGGGTCCTCTGTTATTTCCAGGGTCGCCCCTTGCGCTGGATTCAAAAAAGCATTCCAGCTGATAAAGGGATGCTTGATATCCATTTTATCAATTAAAATAACAGGGCAATGGATTTTATTTGTTTCAATCAGTTTGGAAAAGCTTTGTAAAATATGATTGGCCCTGTATTTTTCTGAAATAAAACAGGCTTTCGTATCAAGAATGCCTAAGAGCTGTTCAAGTTCCCATTCCCCTGTTTGAGGGTCCAGCGGTACGGGTCGCGCGCCAATTGAAACAACAGCCCAGAAAATGCAATACCAGTAGGTTGAATTGGCAATCACCATTGCTATTTTTTGACCAGGTGAAATTCCCAGGCTTTTAAGGGCGTGGGCGATGAGGGCTGTTTCAGTAATGAAATCTTCATAATTGAGTTGCTTTTCATTTACCTGGATCAGTGTTTTTCTTTTGTGTAAAAGTGAATGGTCGTAAATAGCCTTTAGTATGTTATGTTTCACGGTGATTTATCCTAATTGATCGAGAATCCAGTCAACAAAAAGATGGCGTACCCAATGGATTTGCTCTCCAACCGGCATGGTATGAAGGACCTCTTCCTCTTTGGAAAATACCGGTTCCTGATGGATTATCAATTTTTCTTTATTCGGATTTTCGGCCAATTCGAAAAGTTCCATGGCGTTGTTCAGGGTCATCCAGTTATCATATTGACCGTGTACTAAATAAAAGGGGCAGCTCAATTTTTTTGTTGTGACCCTTCCCATGGAAGCCTGAAAGCTTTTTGCTTCAGCACCGCCGGTCTGAAAGTCGTACCAGGCTCCGCTTCGCATCCATTGGGGAGTGTGAGTTTCCGGTACCTGTGATATGAAAAGCGGAAAAAGGGTCGCGCAAAAATGATAACCCTGGTTCAGGGTCGCCGCGTTATAGGCGTAGCCGCCTCCCATGCACAAGCCGGCACTGCCAATGGGAAGGCCTTTGGTTTTACTATGGTGATTCAGAAAATCCAGAACCAGACTATAGACCTGTTTCACATTTTCGGCGCTGCAGGTAATGGACTGGCTGAAAAGGCTTTCGCCGCAGCCCGGCATATCAGGAACAAGAACAGCCAGGTCGCGTTCAACAAGGGTGCGGGCCAGGGTATTCATTTCTTCCTTGCAGGAGCCGAGCCCGGCATAAAAAACCACCGATCCTTTGATCTTTCTGCCTTCCTGGGGTAAATGCAGACAGGCGCTTAAATATTTGTTGTTTACAAAGGGTATTTGAATTTTTTCCACAGGTCGTGAAAAGAACCGGGCTGCTTTGAAATAATAATCCGATAGTTTAGCGTAAACAATGGCTTTTTGATCAATACTGGAAAGATTGATGAGGTACACCGCGAAATAACATTGAGCCGCGGCCATAAAAAGCTCACGCGCTGTTTCCTTTCGCCCTTTCACCAATGCCTTGTCAGCTAAATCACTATAATGAACTGCCTTTTCCTCCCACAAAGTCTGCCATTTTTTTTCAAGGGAAGGGCTGTTTAGTATCACCATGTCTTCTATTTTCGACATGATAGATTCCAGATCCATGGGATTGATTCCGTATATCAAGAGGCGGGTAACCACAGGGTTAAGTAAGGTACGGATACTCCAGTTGGTGTGGCTCACATTTTTTCTCCTTTTTATAGTGTGAAAAAAAACTCGGTATATAGCTGTAAAACGCATTTATTGTATTTGTTTAGCTGGTTGTTACCTTGGGCGTTTCCTGCTTTCATTTCATTACAGCAGGCCAGGTTTTCCATAACTTCGCTTCGCTTCGAAATCCTTGGGATGCATATGCGAGCAATAAATGCGTAGCATTTATGACCAGCATGGCGCGGAAAAAGTGCGCCTCTGGGTTTTAGCAAGTCATTTTTGAAAAAAAGTCTTTATGAAACTCCCATTCCACAGTTTTACTATTAGTATAGTGCATTTGCTGAACAAACAGGAAAAAGGGTTTTATTTATGGTCAAAGAGCCTATGGAACCAATGGCTATGGCATATCAGAGCCACCTTTAGTGGTGCCAGGCCTTATCGCCGATTATAAAAACATATCATTAAAAGCATTTTATCACAATAGGGGCATTTTTTGCTTTCTGACGCTTTATTTTGGTTATATCATTTCGATGGCTTATAATAAAATAATCCAGGCGACTTTTGTCATAAAAGACTACTCATAAAAGCGATTTCCCTTTATACTAAGATTTAATGAAGAAAAGAATTTCATTAAAGTTGTTTGACTTTTTTTCCTTTGGATTGGCCCTTTTTGTTCTGCTTTTTTCTATAATTATTAACTTTAGTGGCAGCGGAAGTGACTTGACCCTCCTTGTAAAAACCCGCGAGGCTGATTATGTTTATGATCTGAAGGAGAACAGGGAGCTTGTTTTTGAAGGCCCACTGGGTGATACAGTTATTGAGATCAAGGACAAAATGCTCAGAGTGCTTCGTTCTCCTTGTCCTGAACAGATTTGTGTAAACAGCGGCTGGATTTCTCATCAAGGGCAATGGCTTGGTTGCCTTCCGAACCAAGTATTTTTATCACTGGAAGGAAAGGTTGAAAATGAAGTTGATGCCTACAGTTACTGAAACAGGGCGATTAATTTCTATTTTAATAGGTCTTTCATTGGTGCTTTCCACTCTTGAAATGATGATTCCCAAGCCTGTGCCCTTTTTTCGTCTTGGTTTATCCAACCTGCCTCTGGTTTTGAGTTTGAGGCTGCTCAAAACCCGTGATATCTTTATTTTAGCCCTGGCCAAGGTTTTTCTGCAAGCTATGTTATATGGCACGCTTTTTTCTTATATCTTTGTTTTTTCATTCAGCGGAACTCTTCTTTCTGTTTGCTTGATGGTGTTGGCGTTACGTTTATTTAAAAACAATATTTCATTTATCGGCATTAGTCTTTTAGGTGCGCTGGCTTTTAATTCAGCCCAATTATTCGCCGCCTATTTTATTCTTCTGGGTAAGAGCGTTTTTCTTGTAGCTCCTTTTTTTTATCTGGCAGGGATAGTTTCTTCAGTGATCCTTGGATATGTGGTTGAGCGATTTTATAGGGAATCCCAATGGCTTAGGTTATTGGAAGCACAAGGTTTTGGACAGGAGGTTCCATGAAAGCAAAGTATTACAAAACAAAGGAAAATCGTATAATCGCTTGCACCCTCTGTCCTCACCAGTGTGTTCTTCTGCCTGGAAAAAGCGGAATATGCCGGGTGCGCGAAAATCAGGACGGTCATATGGCTTTGCCTTTTTATGGCAAAATTTCCGCCCTGGCCCTTGATCCTATTGAAAAAAAGCCCTTGTATCATTTTTTTCCTGGCAAGATGATTCTTTCAGTCGGATTCTGGGGTTGTAATTTACGCTGTCCCTTTTGTCAGAATTACTCTATCAGTCAGAAGACTAAGGGCCATTCTGAATTGCTTTCGCCTCAGGAGCTGGTGAAAAAAGTTTATGAGCGTGGTTCCTTTGCCTTGGCCTACACTTATTCGGAACCACTTGTTCATTGGGAATATCTTATGGAAACAGTCAAACTGGCCCGTGAAGCGGGTATCAAAAATGTTCTTGTTTCAAATGGGCACCTTGAGGAGGCGCCGGCCCGGGAATTACTTGCCTACATTGATGCCGCGAATATTGACCTTAAAGGCTTTCAGGAGGATTTTTACGCCAAGGAAATTAAGGGTAGTTTGGAAGCAGTGAAAAATTTTATTCGTCTGGCTTCGGAAATGACCTCGCTGGAGGTTACGACCCTGGTGATACCCGGCAAGAATAACAGCCCCGATGAAATTGAAGAGATCGCGGTTTTTCTGGCTTCCCTTAATCGTGAAATGGCCTACCATTTATCTGCTTACTATCCCTGTTATGAATATGATGCTCCGCCCACGGAGCCGGCTGAACTCATGAGTTTGGGGCAAATCGCGTCAAAGCACTTGTCCTATGTTTATCTTGGCAATATTGGGGCTGATAACAACACTTACTGCCTTCATTGCGGGAATCTTCTGGTTTTGAGAAAAGGCTATTCCGTTAAAGTCCAGGGAATTGCAAATAACTGCTGCGCGCAATGCGGCAAAAAAGTTCCTATCATTAGCGAATAATTTTTTACTAGCAAAAAAAGGGGCTGTTTAAATAAACAGCCCCATAAAATTAGGAAATAGCTTTGATTACAGGTTGAAAAGAAGTTCGGAATAAGAGGGAAAAGGCCAGTAGGATTTTTCAACCAGCAGTTCCAGACTGTCGGCAATTTGACGAACAGCAAGCATCTGGGCGAAAACATCGTCTCGGAAAGAAATGGCCTGTTTTTCGATGTCGGAAATACCCTGGGTGGTTGCCAAAACCTTTTCTAATTTACCAACTTCAGTATAGAGTTTGTCTACCAAGGCTGAAACCTTTGATGCCAGATCGTGTTCCGCCGCGCAAACCGCATTGATTCCTGCAGTTTTGACCGAGTTAATTGTGTCAGCCAGTTTTTTGATAAAGGATGTACAGGCAGGAAGAATTTCATTTTTGGCCATTCTGATGGCGCATCCGGCTTCAATATTAATCTGTTTGGCGTATTTTTCCAGGTAGATTTCATATCGGGAATGCAATTCTCTTTTGGTGAGAACTTTATTTTTTTCAAAAACCTTAACAACATCATCTGAAACCAGTGCTTTGAGCGCGGCTACTGTGCTCTTGATATTGGGAAGGCCGCGTTTTTCAGCCTCGGCTACCCAATCATCTGAGTAGTTATTGCCGTTAAAGATGATTTTTTTATGTGTTTTGTATGTATCCAGAACAATTTTCTGGATAGCTGTTTTTTTGTCGCTGGCTGATTCCAGAATCGAAGCAAAATCGTTAAGGACTTCGGCCACAATGGTGTTGAGCACAACATTAGGCCCGGAAATGGATTCGCTTGAAGGAACCATTCGGAACTCAAATTTATTTCCTGTAAAAGCAAAGGGGCTTGTTCTGTTTCTGTCAGTAAGGTCCTTGGGGAGTTTGGGCAGCATTGAGGTGCCGATTTCCATGAATGAATTTCCTGAACCTGATGAAGCTTTGCCTGCAGCCAGGTTTTCGAGGATTTCGCTTAACTGTTCGCCAAGAAACATTGAAATAATGGCAGGAGGCGCTTCATTGGCACCTAGGCGGTGATCGTTGCCGCTGTTGGCAGCTGACATTCTGAGAATGGGAGAATAGCTATCCACAGCCTTAATGACGGCTGCCAGGAAAAGAAGGAACTGAGCATTTTCCTGCGGATTTGATCCTGGTTCAAGAAGGTTGATGCCGTCGTCGGTGCTGATGGACCAGTTATTGTGTTTGCCGGAACCATTTACACCGGCAAAAGGTTTTTCATGGAGCAGACAAACAAGATCGTGTCGCGCGGCGACTTTTCTCATGGTATCCATAACCAATTGATTGTTATCAGCCGCGATATTTGAAGTCTCGTAAATAGGAGCCAGCTCAAACTGGTTAGGAGCCACTTCATTGTGTTGAGTCTTGGCTGAAATGCCCAGTTTCCACAGTTCGTAATTGAGTTCTCTCATGAAATCGGCAACGCGTTCTTTGATGGTTCCGAAATAATGATCTTCCAGTTCCTGACCCTTGGGAGCCATGGCGCCATAGAGTGTTCGGCCGCAAAGTTGCAGGTCCATTCTTTTGGCAAAGAGCTCTTTTTCTACCAAAAAGTATTCCTGTTCTGGCCCGACGGTTGAAATAACCCTTTTAGATGTGGTATTACCCAAGGATTTTAAGACTCTCATCGCGGCAGCGCTGACAGCATCCATGCTGCGGAGCAGGGGAACTTTTTTATCCAGAGCTTCACCTGTGTAGGAAACAAAAGCTGTCGGAATATAGAGAGTCACACCAGAGTTGTCCTGTTTCAGGAAAGCAGGGCTGGTCACATCCCAGGCTGTGTAACCACGAGCTTCAAAGGTGTTTCTGATTCCTCCGGAAGGAAAGCTTGAAGCATCGGGTTCGCCCTTAACCAGTTCTTTGCCGGAAAACTCAAGAATGACCTTGCCGTCTCCGGTGGGTGATATGAATGAATCGTGTTTTTCAGCTGTCAAACCTGTAAGAGGTTGAAACCAGTGGGTGTAGTGTGTTGCCCCATTATCGATGGCCCAATCTTTCATGGCAGTAGCCACTACTTCGGCTACTTCAATGTTAAGTTCACCTTCGCCGGCTTGTACTTTTTTGATTGCTTTGTAAATTGATTTAGGCAATTTTTCTTTCATTACAGCATCAGAAAAAAGATTGCGCCCATATACTTCTGTCAGAGGATTGCTGACAAAATCAATAATTTTTTTTTCCACAGTAGGTCTCCTTTTGAATAATCTTTGATAAAAAGGCGGAATTTAATACAAAAATGTAGCTTACCAACCTAATACCATCATTTATGCCTGAAATATACATGAAATAACAAAAATGTTCAATTACTTACAAGAAATTCATGTGAATTTTATCAGGATATAAAGGAATAGGGGAGGGATTGCCTGGGGTGTAAAATCTATTGGAAAGCGGGCTCAAAGGCCCAGGGCGTTTTTTTAGCGTTAGGGATCGGAGCAGGAAACTGTTTTTTTTCAAAAAAACAGTTTCAACACAAGCCCCGCGTTTAAAGCGGGGCTTGTGTTCGGAGCCGATAGGCGGAGCTGCGGAGAAGCCCGACCTTGGATACCGGAGGTTCCAAGGTAACGCCCAGAACAGGATGGGTTGAATGAGGGGGCCGGGCTATTTTACAATAATGTGTTCGGCTTTGAACCTTGGCCAGCTCCATTGGTGCTCATAGATCTTCGGCGCCAGGCTTTGGTCTGTTGCCAGATTTTCTTTGGCAAGCAGTTCGGGAATGAGGGACTTGGTCCAGGGAGTGTAGACCATCCAATGGCTTTGGCTCGTTGATAATATATTCCTGATCTCACTGTCGGTGACATACCTCTGTGGATATAATTGTGTACCGTAACAGGGGGGGAGCCTTTTGGGTGAATAAAAATACAAATTTTCCTGATTCTCAATGTAATAGTTCAAGGTGAGAAAGGTCCCGCTGTCAAAGGTCAGGATTTTTTCATTTTGCCGGATATTGTGGTTCAGAAAATATGCCATGTTTTTGGGTGAGCCATTAAAGGTTTCACTATAGTTCAGGAATATCGCGGGGGATAGGAAAATCAGATAAATGCTTGTTATGATATAGGGCCACTTGCCCTTAAAAAAGCATGTGATCCCATAGGCGATCAGGATAAAGAAGAAGGGGGCAAATAAAACAAAATAACGGAAGTTGATAATCGATGTAAAAAGAACAGAATAGATTATCGAAAACAAGAGGGGTATGAGAAAGCTGCCAAGCAATAGGCTGGTTTTAGGGATAAAAACCCCTTTTTTTATGGAGGAATACACAGCAAAACCTGAAAAGAAAAGAGCGAAGAAGGTGAAGATTTGATAGGGAATAAAGGGGTGAACATCGTGGGTGAATTTGCTTGAGAAAAAATAGCCGAAAATTTTGAATAAGATATCTCCTGTTATGTCTTCTGTCCATTTGGCCATGGCGATGTTTTTGATTTGATTTACCATGGAGGGTATCCAGGGAGAAAAGGCCAGCAGAAAAAAGGTGTTTATGCCTATATATAATAGAAACAACTTCATGTTGAATTTGCCCTTGTAAATGGAATCGAGAATAAAAATCATGAAGGTGATTATGATGGTAAAAATAAAATAATATTGAGTGTATAAGCCGGCTATTCCGCTTATCGCATAAAGCACAATCCAGAGGGTTTTTGCTTTGTTCAAATAAAGGTAAAAGGCGCTTATGTTTATAAAACAGAGCAGGGCTGAGAGGGTGTACATTCTGATTTCCTGGGAAAAGCCGATGATCACAGGATTGAGACACAGCAACAGGATGCTGATAATGGCTGTTTTCCGGTCAAAGATGTTTAGTGTAAAAAGATAGAGCGACACAGCCAGCAAGCTTGAAAAGAAGGCTGAGATGAGTCGAAAGGCGGTAATGTTTTCGTTAAAAATAGCCCTTGCCCCCTTTATTATCAGATGGTAAAGGGGAGGGTTGGCTTCAGCGCCATTGTATCCAATCTGCTTTATTAGTTCGGGAAGCTCGGGTTGGGAGAAATGCAGGCTCAGAGCCTCGTCGTACCATATTTGTTCGCTTCCAATGTTGATCGAGAAAATGGCAAAAGATAAAAGAAAAATGATAATAATGGTTATTTTTTTTTCCAGAAGAAGTGGCGGAATGCTTTTCAAAAAATTTTGAACCTTGATATTCATACCGGGAATAGTAGGGTGAAAAAAGGGAATAGTCAATATTGCCGGATCATGACACTGGGGTAATCGCATTAAAAGAATAATGTTTCAACCACTTGTCATTCTGAGGAGGAACGACGAAGAATCTCGCTTGGTTTGGGCCATATGCTGGAATTAGGGAGGGTCATTGACAAATTCCACTTTACATGCTATTATATTCCTTTATTAGAAATAAAAAAGCGGAGAAAACAATGAAAAACAAGAATAGACTCTTACTTTCAATCATCAGTCTGATCCTTTTGATCATTATTATTGGCTGTAATCTTAATGAACCTGGCGAAACAGTTGAAGAAAAACGTGTCACCCTGACGATCAGAGTGAATGGGCCTCTTGATAGCGCTGTTCCGGGAGGGGATATTGTCAGTGCCAGAATTGAATTCAAGAATGCCGAGGGTAATCTTGTTACATCAGCTGACATTAAAGCCCAGGATTTTGGAACGGAAAATAAGCTGAGCGTAACCCAGTCCCAGGTGGATGGCATTAAATCCGTTTCCGTTGTCAGCAGCTGGCTTGTGAACGGAAATGCCGTGGATACAATTGTCACTTCAAATGTTTCCCTTAACTCGGGTTATCATTATATAGATGTCACCATAACTGATTTATCCAATGTTGTCGTTGTTGTGGACACAGGCGACCCCTATTCCAGACAGCTTCGAACCAGTGGGAACCCGCGAACCCTTTCCACAAACAGTTTTGCCATCAGCGAATTTTAACACGATTGAGTTTATTCCCCGGGCGGATTTGCTTCCGGGTATTTGGTTTATGAAATAAATAAAGCTTAAAAAGCCATGGAAAGATTATCCATGGCTTTTTTTTTGTACACCGCGAACATGCCCAGATTGTTACAGGGAAAATCAGATACATATTCATAGCGATCGCCCAAAATAGAATGGGGCAGGCTCTCGTAAAAGATAAAGCCCTTGTCAAAAACAATATATTCCGGCGATGAGTTAATAAGATACTGGTCCCGGGGTCTGTGGCTCTCACCCTGGTTTTGGTAGAGGAATCCATGGCACATGGAATAGTAGCCTTCTTCGCCTTTGCTTTTACCCATGACTTTGTTGTTCAAGCCGCCCAGATCGATGATGTCCACTGAATAATCAAAAAGAATGGCGAAGCCACCGGCTTCATAAAAAGCGACAGTCCCGTGAGGCGTGACCAGGCCTTTAAGATGGCTTACAAAATCGGAATAATTGACCATGCTGTGGGTGAAATTGGCATCCTTATTAAAAAAATAAAAGGAATGTTCCTCAGGAAGATAATAGTCATGACCATTGGAATACAATATGGAGGATTCATGGGAAAGGTGTTTGTTTATCGAATCAAAGGAAAAAAGATTGAGGCTGGCAAAAAGGAACAGGGAAACATAAGTCACTCGGACTATCTCCTTGTTTTGAATCAGAATGGATAAAAGGTTTAGCATAAGGGCTGTTGAGACCACATAGGCAGCGGGAAAAAAATGCATGACATAACGGAAGCCTGGCATCCAGTCACCGCCGACGTATATGACATAAAGGCAGCAAATCAGGGTTGAAAAAAACAGGATATACACATAGGCGCTTAAGCCTGAGTTTCCATTTTTTTGTTCTTCGTAATGTTGAAAATAGCTTGCCGGAATGGAAAGCTTTGCCAGTCTTTTCTTAAAAAACATGATTGCGGTAAAAAGGGAAAAAAACAGCAATGGAAGGCCCATGGCAAATAACACATATCTGCTTAAAACCAGAGCATATCGTTGCCAGGCGAAAATGAATTGGCTGTCCAGAAACCAGGAGCAGATAGCATATATTTTTTCACTTAAACCCGAAACCTTGACATAGAAGGTGCTTGGCAAAATATCCTGAAAATAAAAAATTCTGAAAACCAGATAAGCCAAAAATGTTGTTAAAACAGGAGTGGCTATAAAAATAAAATTACGAAGCAGATGGTTAATCGCTTTTCCATGTTTTTTGAATTGGTAGAAATTAACAAAGAAAAAAAACAGGCCAAAGGCCCCCACAAAAATAAAACCATCGGTTCTTGCCAATACCGCTAATGAGGCAAAGAGAGAGGCCAGTATTTTAAAGCCAGGCTTGTCATTTTGATTGGCCTCCGGGGATGACCGGAACATGTAAAAAATAAACAGGGTATACAGGAAAATGAACAAAGCGGTTTCAAGCCCATTACTCGCGTGGAAAATAAAATCCCGGCGCAGGACAAGAAGAAATAGTGAGATTCCGGTTACAGGAATATTCAGGTTGAAAACCTGATAAAGCAATTTAAACAGAAAAATCAGGGTAAGCATCAGGAAGATGATGGAAACAATTTTGCCTGTGAGACTCATCATGGAGGCTGTTAAAACAGTGGCATCGGTCAAATGAAATATCCTGAAAAGAAGGGACATAAGCATCACATCGAGAAAGGAAGAAAAGCCTTCCACGCGGTCGTTATGGTCATAAACAAGGCCATGGCCGTTGATAAAATTTACCGCGTATTTATAAAGCACGAACTTATCATCTATATTTATATGGAAATAGCGAAAGGATTGAATCAACGCGGCAGCGCAGAGGATAATTAATAGAATAATAATGATCCGCTTATTCATAGTTCTGTTTTGCATGGGAGATAATATAGCGGGTAAATTTAAACTTTTCAAGATTAAAACTTCGGCTTGCCGGGGCCTGTTTTTTTTAAATAACGACGGATGTTCTTTGCTAAACAAAGATGCTCAATTTAGAACTTATGCCTCTGATAATAATTGGAATTTCAGTATTTGGCTGGCAGATGGCGGCATCTCGCGGCTGAGCGTTAGGGATTGGAGTTATGGTTTGTCATATTTTTTAAAATGGCAATGCAATGCAAAGCCTTTTTTACCTATATTTCTTGTGATTGTATTGACATATTAACCTCCTGTAAAAACTATTTGGCAAAGATTCGGTGAGGCTGAATGTTTTTGTATTTTTCAGTGCTCTGTTGACATGATGGTGTGACTGCCAACGGCAGGGTGATCAGCATGTTTTTGTACGGGAAAGGATTTTCCGTTCTTTGCCGAAGCTTGAAAGCGACGCTTTCTTTTTTTTGCTTCTCATATATATAAAGAAATAGATTCCTGAAAAACGATGTGAAAACAGCCTTTTTCAGAAAAAACATAATGGCAATGTTGTGGTATAAAAACCAAGGGGTTATTTGATTGTTTTTTTTGGAGAGGACTTTGTGTTCAGGATTGAAATCGGCTTTTTTTTATACCATTTTGCAGGAAAAAGACGGCCGTAAATTTTTTAAATTTACGGCCGTAAGTGGTGTTCACTTACGGCCGTAACCAGGAGTAAAAGACGGCCGTAAGTGGGTTAACTTACGGCCGTAAATGGGTTGTACTTACGGCCGTAAATGAAACAAAAAGACGTCCGTAAATTCAGAGTACTTACGGCCGTAAGTTAATCAAGAATGAATATGTTCAGTTCTTTCTAT
This sequence comes from Spirochaetales bacterium, assembly GCA_016937215.1. GTDB lineage: Bacteria > Spirochaetota > Spirochaetia > SZUA-6 > JAFGRV01 > JAFGWI01. Next base: position 26,263 of record JAFGWI010000210.1, read on the forward strand.
TATATTATTCTTTTTATTTACCTGTGAATTATATTAAAACCTTCTGTGATGAAATTGACTTTGATTCTGATTTTTTAAATGAGCAAGTGCCTGAAATCAGAAATGAAGCCATTAAAAGGTCGTCAGTAAAAAAGATGGAAAACGAAAAATCCCTTTCAAAAGCGCTTTTTGCCATCATCGCTTGTCACCAGTCCCTGAATAAAATGATAATGCCCAAGAAAAACAAGCAGAACTTATCGGGCTGGAGAAATTGCATTTTGAACAAGCACGGCATGTTGAAGAATATAAATGCCTTGAGGTGTTGCCATTCATGAAAAAAACAGCAGAACTTTGTGGCGTGACTGAGGCGCGCTTTTGTTACGGATTCAACCTTTTTGTGACCCGCTTCAGGGATTATATTGAACCGGCTTTGAGCGGTGTCGTTGATGCCGCGGAATATAAGGATTATATCCTGGTTATGTTGTTTTTAAAATACATATCTGACGTATGGATGGAACATTACGAAATATTAAAAAAGAAATTCGGTGATGATGATGAACGAATTCGGCGGCGGCTCGACAGGGAGCGTTTTAAACTTCCAAAGGGTTGTAGTTTTTATGACCTCCATGCACAAAGACAGGCAAATAATTTGGGAGAACTGATCAATGTTGCTTTAGAACATATAGAAGATCAGAACAAAGAAAAACTACAAGGTGTTTTTCGAAATATGGATTTCAATTCAGAATCAGCCCTTGGGCAAACAAAGGACAGAAATGCGCGGCTTAAACATTTGCTTGAAGATTTTAATAGCCCCAAGATCGACCTTCGACCCTCAAGAATAGGGGATTTGGACATTATTGGTGATGCCTATGAATATTTAATTTCCCGATTTGCGGCAGGTGCTGGCAAAAAGGCAGGTGAATTCTACACACCTGCTCAAGTTTCACAGTTATTGGCCGAATTGCTTGATCCCCAGCCGGGTGAAAGAATATGTGATCCGGCATGTGGTTCAGGTTCTCTTTTAATCAAATGCGGAAATCAAATAAAGAATAAAGATTCAAATGATTTTGCATTATATGGCCAGGAAATTAATGGTTCAACCTGGGCCTTAGCCAAGATGAATATGTTCTTGCACGGAATGGACTCAGCCAGAATCGAATGGGGTGATACCATCCGCAGCCCCAAATTGCTGGAAAAAGATACCACCATGAAATTTGAGGTAGTAACAGCCAATCCTCCCTTTTCATTGGATAAATGGGGCATTGAAGAAGCCGGTTCAGATACATTCAACCGCTTTCATAGAGGATTGCCCCCCAAATCAAAAGGAGATTATGCTTTCATAAGCCACATGATCGAAACCATCACCCATGAAAACGGACGAGTCGGTGTGGTTGTTCCTCATGGCGTGTTGTATCGGGGATCAAGAGAAGGCAAAATCCGGCAACAACTTATTGATGAAAACTTGCTCGATGCGGTTATCGGATTACCGGCAAACCTGTTCTATGGAACTGGTATTCCTAGAGCTGTCTTAATATTCAAGCGAAATAGAAAAAAGAAAGCTGTTCTGTTTATAGATGCCAGCAGGGAGTTCCAGGATGGAAAGAACCAGAACAAATTATCCAATGATAATATTCAGAAAATTGTAAAAACATACCGGAAGAAAACAGTTATTGATAAATACAGTTATTTAGCAAGCCTGAATGAGATAAAAGAAAATGACTATAATCTTAACATTCCCCGCTATGTTGATACCTTTGAGGAAGAAGAGCCCGTTGATATTCCGGCTGTTCAGAAAGAAATTGTAAAACTGGAGAGCGAACTTGATGAACTTCGGGTAAAAATGAACGGATATTTGAAGGAACTGGGGTTTTAATGATTACCCACGAAAGACACGAAAAAGGGATTGCTGGATGAGCAACACTGGAAAAGGCTACACACTGTGTAGCGGGTTAATGGCTGATGAAAGATCCTTAAGCCAAATATTAACTATAATTCAAATGGGGGGAGTCTCCCCTATATTGCATGGGCGAGCAGTGGAGCGAAGCGGAACGACCAGCCCCTTGCAGCATAGCCCAAACCAGCTTTCAGTATGGTTTGCACTATTCCGCTACCCCCTCTCCTGGGGGCTCCGCCCCCAAACCCCCGTCATGCGCTTGTGTCGAGTCACCTTTGGGATGGCTCAACTATCATTATTGACAATTGTTAGTGCCTGGATTATGCTGATATTAACAGTACCCGTTGCGCTTAGCATTCTTTGGAATGACGCGGACCAGAACGGGTCTTTTTTTTGTTTAAATCTTTTTAAATCTATTAATACCTCTGTGTCTGAATATAAGGCAATTCCTATTGATTCCATAGGCTTTTCTAAAGGGTTATAAAATTTAACATGAGTATTTAGTGAGCAAAGTTAATGAGAATAGACCGGGATATAAAAAGACCAAGATTGGGTGGATACCGGAGGATTGGGAAATTGATAAAATAAAAGATAGTTATTTGATTTGTAATAATTTACGATATCCAATCAATGTTGAAGAAAGAAAAAAAATCCAAGGTGAATATCCTTATTATGGCCCAACTGGAATACTTGATTATATCAATCATTATAAAGTTGGAGGAAAATATGTTTTAATAGGGGAAGATGGAGACCATTTCCTAAAATATTATATTAAGCCACAAACAATTTTAGTAATTGGTAAATTTAATGTCAATAATCATGCTCATATAATAAAGGGAAAGAATAAAAACAGTTCTGAATGGTTCTTTTGGTTTTTTAATCATAGGAATATAGTCCCTTATCTTTCACGGCTAGGAGCAGGTAGATACAAATTAAACAAAGAAGAATAAAAAAGGAGCTTTAAAAGGAAAATTTATTACATGCTATGTGGCTGATAATAGCATTGGAAAAATCTTGAAGTCGCCAATGTGAACAAAGGCAGCTTTTCTAAAAGAGCAAAAAAATAGCCGCTGATGCGTTACACTGGTTCAGCGACCGAAACCTCTGTACATTCAATACCGTTTGGTATTGAATCACCTTAAAACGATATATCAGAATTCAGGTGTTCACAAGACGTTTTTATGTTTTTTTGTACTAAATATATAGGAGGCATTTTAATGTTTATATCAGAATATCATGATACATCAAACTCCAAAATTAAAATATTTTTTCGTGCATTTAGTGCTTTTCGTGGTTAAAATAAAGGAGGATCTTCCATGAATCAATTTGACAAACTGGACCACCTAAAACAAAAACTTGACTCATTCAGACCATTACCCGGGAGTGTTGTAAAAAACCTTCACGAAGACCTGGTTCTTCGCTGGACCTATAATTCCAATGCTATCGAAGGAAACACCTTAACTTTAAAAGAAACCAAGGTGGCCCTGGAAGGAATTACGGTTGGCGGGAAAACCATGAGGGAGCATTTCGAAGCCATCAATCATCGAGAAGCCATTTTCTTTATGGAAGGCCTGGTGAAAAAGAATGAATACTTATCAGAATGGCAGATCAAATCAATCCATCAACTGGTACTGAAAAACATCGATGATGCCAATGTCGGAGTATACAGAAAAACCAATGTGACGATTTCCGGCGCGGATCATGTTCCGCCCGATGCCTTGCAGGTAGAAAGTCAAATGAAAGGATTTATTGAATGGTATCAAAGCCATGCAATAAAACTACATCCTGTTGAACGGGCTGTCAGGGTTCATGCTGACTTTATTAGAATACATCCTTTTTCTGATGGTAACGGACGAACATCGCGGTTATTAATGAACCTGGAACTTATGAAAAGCGGGTTTCCGGCGGCTGTTCTTCCCATCTCGGTCCGTTTGGAATATTATGAAAGCCTGGATCATGCCCATACCAAAAATGACTATCAGCCTTTTATCAATCTCATCATCAAAATTGTAGAAGATAGTTTCAAACCCTATTGGCATGCTTTAGGAGTTCAATAATGTCCATATCAGAATACCGTGAAGATTTCATATCCCTTATTCCGGCTCTTAAACAATTTATCAACCTGGGCTATTCCTATTTGCCCTCTTCTGAAGTCATTGTTCATCGAAATTTAAAATTATCCCAAGTATTACTCGAAGATATCTTAAAATCCCAAATAAAAAAATTAACAACATTTCCTTTAAAGGAAAACAATACAATTTCTCGGAAAATAATATAGAAAAAGCAGTAGCTGCCATAAGAGATATCCCCTTTGATAATCTCATTATAACCAACGAGCAGGTCTATGATCTCATCACCCTTGGAAAAAGTTTTGAACAAACCATCGATGGTTATACCAGAAGCTTTTCTATCGATTATATCGATTGGAAGAATCCTGCTAATAATGTTTTTCATGTAAAGGACGAGTTTATTGTTGAACGTCGGTACAGTCATCAAACCAGACGGCCAGATTTAGTCTTGTTTGTTAACGGCATTCCTTTAGCTGTAATTGAAGCTAAAAGACCAGATAAGCTAAAATCAATAAAGGAAGGTATTAGCCAGCAATTACGAAACCAAGGTGTTGATGAAATACCTCATTTGTTTATTTATTCTCAATTAATGCTTTCAATTAATCAAAACACGGCAAAATACGGCACGATCGGAACTGAGGAAAAATTTTGGTCAATTTGGAAGGAGGACTATTCAAAAGCGGATATCACGAAGCTAACATCTTCCATAAACAAACCATTAAGCAATCAGGTTATTGACTCATTATTTACAGACCGGAAAGACTGGCAAAAAGAAAAAATGCAGGAAATATGGCAAAGTGGCGACAGGGTTCCATCAGAACAGGATAAGGCAATATTCAGCCTGCTCAGGCCTGCCCGTCTTTTGGAACCAACTCATAATTTTATTGTTTTTGACAATAAAATTAAAAAAGTCCCCCGCTATCAACAATACTTTGCGGTAAAAAAAACAGTCAAAGGGCTAACCGACATTAAAGGTGACTTGCCTCGTGACGGTGGAGTAATCTGGCACACAACTGGTTCGGGTAAATCCATTACCATGGTTTTATTAGCCAAAGCCATCAGTCTCGAGCCATCCATAATTGATCCAAAGGTCATACTTGTGACTGACCGTGTAGATTTGGATGATCAGATTTATAAAACATTTAAAAATTGTGGCAAAGATGTTGAAAAAGCAAGCAGTGGGGAAAATCTGTTTCGACTCATCGAAGAAAAGAAGGTTACAATTATTACTACGATCATAGACAAATTCGAAGCAGGATTAAGAAAAAACAAATTGAAATCTGAAAGCAGGAATATCTTTGTACTGGTTGATGAAAGCCATAGGTCTCAATACGGAGTAGCCCATACAAGTATGAAGCGTGTCTTTCCCAACGCTTGTTACATAGGCTTTACAGGCACACCTTTGTTGAAAAAAGAAAAGAGTACAGCTAAAAAATTTGGGGGCTTTATCCATTCATACACGATGAATCAAGCTATTTCCGATGGAGCTGTAACGCCCCTTATTTACGAAGGTAGAATGAGTGAATTAAGAGGCGACAAAGAGCAATTGGATAAATGGTTTGAAAGAATAACAAAAGACTTAATAGCCGACCAAAAAATCGATTTAAAAAAGAAATTCCGGCGAGAAGAAGAATTAGCAAAATCAGAAGAAAGATTAAAAGAGATCACCTATGATATTATTCAACACTATACAGATAATTTTAAAGATACTGAATTAAAAGGCCAGGTGGCAGTTTCATCACGATTAGATGCCATAAGATATAAAAAATATTTTGATATGTTCGGCAATATCTCTACAGAAATTATAATGTCCCCTCCGGACTCACGGGAAGACCATAGCGAAGTGGATGAAGCCGAAATCCCTGAGGTTCAACGATACTGGAAATCAGCTATGAATAAATATGGAAATCCAAAAATTTATCAGGATACTATTATAGATAGGTTTAAAAAATCTGATGAACCTGAATTATTGATTGTAATAGATAAACTTCTAACCGGTTTTGATGCTCCTCGTAATACTGTTCTTTATATAGATAAGCGATTACGAGAACATAATATTCTTCAGGCCATTGCGCGAGTCAATCGTTTATTTGACGGGAAAGAATATGGCTTGATAATCGATTACCGGGGAATATTCGGTCAACTGAATGAAGCCATCGAATTATACAAACTCCTTGAAGAAGAAGGATTTGACAAAGATGATATTAATGGAACTGTCGTCAATGTTCTGGAAGAAATAAAGAAACTCCCGCAGTATCATACAGACCTGTGGGAAGTATTCAATAGTGTATCAAATAAGAAGGATAAGGAAGCCTTTCAGCTTCATTTAGAACCAGAGAATATTAGGCAGAGGTTCTATGACAATCTTCGAAATTATGCAAATACATTGCGTTTAGCCCTTTCCAAAACCCCTTTTCAGGAAGAAACATCTGAAGCAATTATAAGGTTAAGTACGGAACAACAGAAATAAACTTTGATCTTGATCGACGAAACAGGAAAACCTTAGCCATACATGTCTACCCTGACCAGCATGTTGAGGTAATCGCTCCAATGGAAGCAACTCTTGAAAAAATCTATGAGAAAGTTGAAAAAAGGTCCACATGGATCTATAAAAAACAGCTTGAATTTTCACGAATACAGCCTCAACAACCAAAACCTCAATTTATTTCAGGTGAAACCTTCAGGTATTTAGGAAAACAGTATCGCTTATCAGTCCAGGAAGGTAATCCGGAAGTAAAACTTAAAACCCACTTTCCGCACTAAAATAGTAATTTCTTATATTATAGAGAAATAGAAAAGGCGATTTTGCAAATCGCAAATTCTTAAC
>JAFGWI010000211.1 GCA_016937215.1 Spirochaetales bacterium
GTTAAGAATTTGCGATTTGCAAAATCGCCTTTTCTATTTCTCTATAATATAAGAAATTACTATTTTAGTGCGGAAAGTGGGTTTTAACAAAAATTATCTTGGGACTCCGGTGATCTGGATATCGTCGATGCAGACCCCGTCGCTTGTCAGGCCGTAATCATCGTATTGCTGCCATTCGATTTTGCTGATATGGCTGTAGCCGGAAAGATCAACTGTGTATTTAGTGTAGGAAGAAGGTCCGTTGTTAAAGGAAAGGACCCTGATCCAGGAACCGTTATAAATGTAAAGGCCGTCGTAGGAATGATTTTCATCGGAATACTCTTTGTAATAGAATTCCACCTGGATATCCCTGTAAGCGGAAAGGTCCTGGTTATAGGTCAGCTTGGAAGCGGAATAGCTTCCATTGGAAGAGGCATCCAGTACGGCGTGGTAATTCCCTCGCGGACCATAGCTGCTTGTCAGGCGGACCCTCCAATTGCCCGTGCCTCCGGTTGTCCACCGGGGGTTGAAGGCTGTGGATGCAAATTCATCCTGAAAAATTGTGATTCTCGATGATGGGGGAATCGCGGTATCGCCAGAGGTCCATTCAAGTGCGTCGATCAGCCAGCCTGTATCGGTGACACTGTAATCAGAAACAAAACGGAGTTTGATTGTGTTATCCGATACCTCAACCGAGGTAAAGGCGCCTTTATTTCCTGTATATGTGGCAACAGTCCGATCATTACCATCAAGAATATCAACATTATCGTAACCCGATTCGATGCGGAAAGCGGCAAAATGAAGCCTCATTTTAGAGGCACCGCTTTTAGTAAAGCTTATGGTATGATTGTAATCATTGGGGTAATCCGAGGGATAATTAGGAGAGCTTTCATGGGTGCATTCGGAATTCCACCCGCTGGTATTCCCGCCGAGCCATATAGATTGCACCCATTCAGGATGATCGATAAAGGGGTTCCGGTTGCTTTGATAATGATAGTAGATTTTATCGTTTCGAAGGCGCTCCTCATCTGACACTGGGTCGGCGGTATGCCAGGCAAGAAGCGTGGAAAGCCTCGCGATTTGGGGTGTTCCCGAAGATGTGCTTCCCGGGTCCTCCGCGATTTCAAGGTCCGATTCACCGCTTCCCCCTTCGTAACGCACAGCCATGTAAAAAATCCCCCGGGCCAGGTCGCCTTTGACCTCGTCAGGCGGTTCAAAGGAATCAGAATCGCTGCGGCAAAGGGATGCGCCGCTGACCACAGATCCGCCTATATCGTAATCCTTATTGCTGCGAATGGAATTGACCGTAACATCCGAGGCCCTGAGGTGATGGACATCGGTGTAGGCCAGATTACTTTCTGTTGGGAAACCGTGAGATTTAGGCCAGCTGTGCTCCCTGTTCCAGTCACCCGAGGCTCCTCCGTGGCGGTTTTTATCCCTTGAAACCCGGGAATAAATAAGGAGCACATTGGAACTGTTATTGGGATCCTCATCAAGGTCCATCAGGGCGTCCCAGACCTGGGCATAAGTCAGCGCATAATGATTATCGATGATTTGGTGAAGGGCGCTTTTTAAAGCATTCCCGGTTTTTCCGGCTGCCGAAGAATAATAACCCGAAGGTTCGGCCGCGGCCAGCATGGCGTAAAAAAACAAACAAAGGGGAATAAGTCTTAATGTATTTTTCACTCAGTACCTCCTGGAACCAGTCTGAAGGTATATCATTAGGATTTAATTAAAACACCGCAAAATATTATTGATTTTTTTCAAAAAAAAGAATAGAGGCTGAAATAAAGAGCAATTTAATCGCCTAATAATAGAAGAAAGAGGAGTTTTCTTCTAATAAAGGCGGCTTATCACAACTTAAAAGCCAGAGCTGATAGGGTTTCATGACTTGTGCCAGAGGCGAGTGTTTGTAGAAACAAAAGCAGCTGAAGCAGAGGCGCGAGGGATTGAAGCGGAAACCCCGCAGCAGCCCGCCGGCCATGTCCTTTGAGGGCAGGAAAAGGGGAAGCGGCCGGCCAATAAGGGGATGCGAGGAGTTGAAGCGGAAAGCCCGGTTAGCGGCGCGGTTTTTCTAAAAAGCAGCCAAGTACTGAAAAGATGCGCCGCTAACGCGCCCCAAAAAACAATACAAGACTAAAAAAATATTCGGTCAGTTCTTTTTTCCAGCTGAAAATCGGAAGGCTGATTCCGGGCGTATTGACAAGACTCGAGGCAAATTCAATAATTATAAGAGCTAATTACAAAGATCCTGACATTAGCAATTAACAGGCAGCTGCAAATCAATAAGGTCTATGGGGTAATAAATTATCTTAGCCGCATTTTTTATGCTTCTTGCAAAATCTCAGTTTTGTAAGAGCCACATAATCAAAGTTTTTGTTTTAAAAAGCCTGGAAGGCGATTTTTTCCAATAAAGGACATAAGATGAATCAGGAATTTCCGGTGAACTTTTACGAATTACTAGAGGTGGAGCCCTCGGCAAACCAGGGAGAAATCAAAAAGGCCTTTCGGCGGCTGAGCAAAATGCACCATCCTGACTTAAGCAGACAGGAAGCAGGCGAAAAACAGCAACTTCTGAACCAGGCCATGGCTGTGCTGAGCCATCCCCAACAACGGCGAAAACACGATGCTTACTGGGGGCAGCAAAAAAAATCCGCTGCTGCCACTTTGCCCGAGGAATTCAGCCGCTTGGTAAAAGTTTTCAGGGACCGGTTAAGAAAGGCTATTGCCCTGAGAGAAACCCGCCTGCGCGATTCCAGGGAAGAGCTAGCCAGGGAGATATTGGCCCGGATGAAAAGGGAATCCAGAATCCCCCGACTATGGCCTGTTATTTTTCTGAGTTTGATGACCGTAAATATTATTCTGGGAATCCTCTACCATCCAGCCTTCGCGGGAATGCTTGTGATCACGCCTTTTTTTATCGTGTCACTCAAGCGAGGTACCCGGGGGAAAATGAGTTTGTTTCAGAACCCTGGCAACAGCAGCGCCATGCAAGCCAAAGCTGGAATAATGGCCGAAGCCCGCATCGAAAGGGAAATCAGCCGGCTCGAATCCTCAAGCGAAAACATGGATCTTCTTCTGGCCATTTTCAGGCGTTGTTTTTTAAAGCAGGAACCCCGGGACACCATGGTGAAAATTTGCCTTGGTTTTTTACTCCTGGGCTTTGAACCAGTGAAGTTTATCCAGAGCCGGAACTTCCTGTATTTCACCAATCACCAAAGCTCATTGCTTGTCAAGGTTGAACACCCCCAATCGCCAGAGCAGCCCGCGCGCATGTTTCAGGCGCTAAACAAGCAAATGGTGGAAGATAAAATTATCGAGGGTCATATCTTTTTGCTGGGCTCACCCCCAGGCGAACTTCAGGCAAAAGCCAAACCGCGGGGAATCACCCTTCACGACCAGAGGCAAAGCACCCTTTGGCTCATGGAAATCGCCCGTGACCTGCCTTCCGAACCTGGGGATAATTTCCTGGGAAACCTGAGGGACATGACAGTTTTTGTGAAGAAGCTTTATCGATGAACTAATAACATAACACAGAATAATCGACCATGTTTCAAGGTTGCGTTGCTGATGCTAAAAAAGCATGATGACGAATTAATTAACCGACATTTTTGGGCGTTTCCCCTGATTTTATTCACCCCTTTTATCACCGTGCTTCCCCTATCAGAAACATCCTGTTACTCCAATCACTGAATAAAATCAGGGGTCGGGCGTTACGCTGCTCAGGCTGACGCCTTCGAAGGTTTTGGCCGGGAAAAAGTCCCGGCCAAAACGCTTTGCCTCGCGGTTTTTGAAAAAACCGCTCACACAGCTCCACCCCCTAACGCTTTGAAGCAAGTCGCCATTTGTGATTTTTCATCAAAGGGAAACCATAAAGCCCAAGACAGAGGAGTTAATCAAATACAATCATTTCTATCACAGGAGGCTGATTATTGGAGAACCTGAATCCAAAAGCTAACTATTCGAAAAACCATACCACAATTTGGTAGGAATAGCCAGAATCTTGGCTGTAACAGAGGATTATCCACCCTATTTTGAACAAATCCCTTGACTCTTTTGCCCGCACTTTTTAAACTTGAGACCAGTATGACTGACAAACCCGAGGCATATATTTCATGTGCCAATTGCGGTAAAATCATTCTTGAAAGCCACAGCCTGGAAGGGGTTTACTGCAGTGAAGAATGCACAGGTAAATATTTGCAGTGCCCCAATTGCGGCGGCTTTTTTCCCAGCGCAGAAAGGGAATTTTTTCCTTACTGTTCAAAGGATTGCTCGCAGCAATTCAAGCTGGAAATGATTGAAGAAAACATCGATAAATACAAGGAGCTATTATGAAACTGATTTTTTTAGGCCCTCCAGGGGCTGGAAAAGGAACCATTGCCAAAATGGTATGCGAGAAATACGGAATTATTCAGATTTCAACGGGTGATTTATTCCGGGCTGTTCAAAAACAGGACACACCTTTGGCTAATGAAATCAAGGAGATCATGAGTTCCGGGGCTCTTGTTCCAGATGAACTCACTGTGAAATTGGTGAAGGAACGTCTCGAAGCCGGAGACCTGGCCAAGGGCTATATCCTCGACGGTTTTCCACGAACCATAGGCCAGGCTGACGCATTGGCGGAATTCGCGAAAATCGACAGGGTCATCAATTTCATGATTCCCGACAACCAGATTATTGTGCGCCGCTTATCAGGCCGCCGAATCTGCAAAAGCTGCGGAGCCATTTACCATGTTGATACCCAGAAATCAAAAACCGAGGGTATCTGCGACAAATGCGGCGGCGAACTATACACTCGAAGCGATGACCAGGCAGAAGCCATTACCAAACGGCTCGATGTTTATGGAGAACAGACAGCACCCTTAATCGCGTACTATGAAAAAAAAGGCAATATGGTAAATATTGATGCATCCGGTGATGCCCAGGCCATTTTAAAAGTGACTTGTGACATTCTGGATAAAATCTGATTAATATATGTTTACTTTGCAAAGAGGCTGTTTGACAACTCTGTCAGACAGCCTTTTTTTGGCCCTCATCGCTTCATAGTTTGTGACTCTGGTTCGGTTTTGTTGACCCACACCAAGCCGGCTGTGTTTCACCCTTGACATCTACCATGATTACCGGGCCGTGAAAAACCCCTTACCCATAAAACAGCTCTTTGTATCTAGCCGCGAAACATTTATCCAATCAGAGGTAAAACCTTTTCTATCTCTGCTTCAGTCTTCTTGAAATAAACCTTCAAAAGAGCTCTTTCCATTACAATCAAAAAAGGGAATTTGATTTTTAACAGCTTTCAGGTATAATGAAAAGTGAATAAAATCAAAACAGGGAAAAGGATTCAAGGAATATTATCCATTCCTGGATAAAGGAGAAAAAAAGTGAGTCTGAAAAAAGCGAGAAAGGCTCTGGTGATAGCAGTGCTTTTGCTTTTCACCCCAGGCCTGATATGCGCTCAAAGCATAGAAAGCCTGAAAGAATTAGGCGCCAAAGCAGGTAAATCCATAGGTTTCGAAATAATGAACAATTACAACACTCTTTATCAAGCAGAAACCTATCAGGAAATAGCTCGTCGTGAGTTTAATATTTTAATGCCCGATCAGGCAACTCATATCGACTGTTTACAACCCAGCCAGGGAAATTTCAACTGGCAACAGACTGACAGATTACTGATGTTCGCCCGGCAAAACAATCTGAAGGTTCATGGTCAGAATTTAACTTATCAGCCAGCTTCACCAAGCTGGCTATATAATATCAGAAATCGCGACCTTTTGATTTCAGCCATGTACAAACACATCGATACTGTACTGAGGTATTTTAAAACAAAAATTTTTGCCTGGAATGTGATTGATGAAGCCTTTAATGAAGATGGGAGTTTGCGAGCCAATTTTCTACTCAATACCATTGGCCCTGATTATTTTGATCTGTTTTTTCAAAGAGCCAGAGAAGCCGACCCTGAACTTATTCTTATATATGATGATTACAATATAGAAGAAATCGGCCCGAAATCCAATGGTGTTTACAGGATGATAAAGTCTATGGTGGAACGGGACATCCCCATTGATGCTGTCGGCATTCAAATGCATCTCACTGAAAAAGGAATAGATTACGAAAGCTTTGCCCGAAACATGAGCCGCTTTGCCGACCTGGGACTAGAAATCTGGATCACCGAGATGGATGTGCGGATAAATCCAATGCCAAGTATAACTGAACTGGAAAATCAAGCGGAAATTTACCGGCAAATAGTGACAAAAGTCATGGCTGAACCCGCTTGCAAGGTTTTGCAGTTTTGCGGCATCACCGACCGCTATTCCTGGGTTCCCAGTACTTTTCCCGAAACAGGAGCGCCCCTTTTATGGGACGATGAATATGAACCAAAACCCGCTTATTACGCGGTCCACGATGTTTTGGCCAAAGGCCCCATTGAACCCACCCCATCGCCGCTTCCTCCGGATATGGAATTCGAGTTTATCCCCGATGAGGTGAACACTGAAACCTTCAGCACCGCGCAGTTGAATTTATCCCTGACCAGCCAACATGCGGTTCTCGGAGCCTATGAATTGAATATCCACTATGATCCCCATTATCTTAAACCCAATACGGAAAAAGGTGTATTTCAACCGGGATCAGAAGGATTCTTCACGGCTGCCACCGCCATATCCAATAAAGTCATTCAAGCTGCAGGTTTTGATGCCTCAGGGATCGGTCCCGGTTCGGAAATGGATTTTTTAAAAATCAATTTTACAACAAGGGATAACTCGGGAATAACAGAAATCACCGCCACAGTGAATAATCTTCACGATCAATTGAGCAAACCCCTGACCGGAAAAATTGGCTATGCCACATTGTTTATCCATTACGTAAAGCAGTGCCCTTTATTGGGTGACGGCAACAAAGACGGTGCAGTAAATATCATCGATGCCCTTCTTGCCGCCCAGATTTATGTGGGGATTCAAGTTCAAAATGCAACAGAACCATGCCTGGACGTTGACTGCGATGGAAAAGTGACCATTGTGGATGCCCTTTTGATTGCCCAGTATTACGTGGCAGCCTCGTCCGAGGGTTTTTCCTGCCAGGATTGATAAAAGGTATTTGTTTGGAATAATTCAAACAGGAGTGTAACCCCATTACGCTCCGCTTCATGGGGTCGGGCTTTCCACGGTTCCAAAGGCTTCGGCTGCATACTTATAGTGAATGCCAATAAGCATTCACGCCAGCGAGCAATAAATATGAAGTATTTATGACCAGCGTCGGCGCGAAATTATCGCGCCTCCAGGCTTCAGGGTATGCTTTTTTGAAAAAAACATACCCTACCCTTACAATCCCTTACGCGTTTTTAACCAATAACAACATTGGCTAAACAAAGAGGATCACTAAAACAACCCAAAGCTGCCTGATGACTTAACAGGCAGCTTTTTTATGCTATCGCCAGGTTATAAATAAAACCAGCCTTTCAACAGGAAGGGGAATCAAATATCCTCCACAGGCGCTTCATGGTCGATCCAGTTTTGTTCTGAATCCTTGAGAAAATAATTGGGCCAGTCTACACTTTTTTCGGTAAAGCCGATAAAATCAAGAATACACAGGCAATAAGCGTTAACCATTTCGATGGTGTTTTCACCAAAGAGTTCATCTATTTTTTTTAACAAATGATCGGGTTTTTTCCCGGCGCCATCCAGAACCCTGAGCAGCCATTTATGATAGGGATACAACAGGGCATTTTCATTTAACACAATACGGCTTGAAAACAGAACAATTTTCTGAATGGCCAGAAAAATCAAATAGCTGTTCTTCTTTTTAACCCCTTCACTGTAATACCATTTCCATGCCAGAAGCTGTGAAGCAAAACGCTTTCTGCGTTCTTCCTGCTTTTCAATGGGGAATCTGTCGATTTCAGTCAATAAGGCTCCAAGACCATCAAGCCTGGAATAGAGAATTTGATTATCCTTGAAGGCATACCTGGAAGGATCGCTTCCTTTTTCGGCAATTTTTTTCATCAAGCCAAGATCCACCAGCTTGCAGTCCACATAACCATTCTCATAGTTGCAGATGTCCCAAATACTGAAGGCCAGATTGTTTTCGGCTTTTCGTTTTTGAAACTCCTCGGGGCTTACAATAATGGATAAATCAATGTCGGAATCACTTTTTGAAAAACCGTGGGCAATGGAACCGCCCAGTAAAACAGCCAGAATAGTTTCATCGCCGGAATAACGCTTTAAAAAAATATCAATGGCTTCCTGATGGTGCTTCTCCACAATACACTCCTTATAAAAGTAATCATTTAGATCTTGAAAAAACTCACAGGCTATTCTAATTAAAAAACACCCCGTGCTTTCAATGAGTCCTTTAATTGGTCGTAGGCGATCCCGAATTTCTCGGCAATCTCTTTCGCGTAGCTGTGCCCCAATGGCTGGCTGGGAACAATCTGATAGGTCCGTCGCTTTTCGCCACTTTCAGAAACCCGGGAAACCAGGCTGACACAGCGGTCCGGATAATCGGAAGCCCTGTTCAAGTCCTCATAACGGGCTGCCAGTTCATGAAGGTGAGTGGCAAAAAGGGTGCGTGTCCCCAGTTTCAGCAAAATTCTTAAAATATCCTGGGCCATATAGAGGCTTTCACCGGAATAGGTCGATGAAAAAGATTCATTCAACAAGAATAGACTATTGGCCGTCACCATTTCAAACAACCGTGAAAAACGATGCGCCTCATCACCCAGACGCCCCCGGCCACGGTCGATCTTTTCTTCTGTGGGGAAATGAGTGCACAGGCAGTCAACGGGGCTCATTTCAGCCTCGGTAGCTGGAACAAAAAAACCAGCCTGAAACAAGATGTGACTGTGAGCGATGGCCTGTATATAGGTGGTTTTCCCGCCTTGATTGGGCCCGGTAATAATCTGAACGCGGCTGTTTTGGCTCATATCAACATCATTCAAAACTATCGGAGAGGAAAGTTTCCCCTCCTTGCCCTGGATCAAAAGAGCTAAAGCCAGATTGGGATTATAGGCGGATTTCATCCTGCTGATCCTCTGCTCAGCCGCAAGGATTTTCGGACAACACACAGGCAATCCCGCCTTTACAAAGCCTTTGAGCATTCTCAACCCACCTAAAAAAAAGGGGATCTCCTCACTGATCGCGCTGATTCGATTACTACTGATGCGGCCGTATTTCCTCAAGGCATGATCAATAGGCGCGAGGGTTTTTTTCAGAACTTCGTTTAAATCCTTGAACAGCGGAACCATCATGGGATTAACGGCATAGCCATGGGTATCTGAATCAAGCTTGACGGTTTGACCATTAAACTGAATCATTTTTTGCGGTACACTGTGCAATTGGGCAATACCTTCGAATTCACTGGCAGTTTTTCCCATGAGCCTGTTCAGCAGGTTTGTCGATTGACCATTGAACCTCTCTTTATTAACCGAAAGCAATGTGGCTTGTACTGGTTGAAGATGATGATTTAAATTCACCCCAATGGTCACACTAGACACATTTCGAAGCTGAACTAAGAGCTCGGGAACCTCGCTCATCATTTGTCTGAAATGAGGATCTGATTCTATATTCTGTAATTCATCAAACAGGTCCAGAAAGGCCCGGGACTTGATAGTTTCATGCTCATTTTTAAAAAAGCCCAACAGGCTTGATACAATGGCAGCCAGACCTTCCAGTTCAGCCAAGCGTTGAGTCACAGAAAAAACAAGGTCATTTTCCTTACTTTTGGGTGTACGGGAATAGCTCAAGGCCTGAAGTTCCGGAAGCAGATCTTCCAGGAGTTCAGCCAGAACCGGATGCTCATAGATATCACTGAAAACCTGCTGGCGGTGTCGAATCACCCTTTCATCGGCACATAATGAACCAAGCAGCCGAATCCATTGAGTCATCTCCTTACCATGCGGCTTGAATCCCTGAACAAGGTGTTCAAGTTCAATGTCCCGGCAGGCCGTAGCGTCAATTTGACGCACAACAGTTGGTTCTTTATTTTCAATTGATTCCTTGGGCCATAACAAGCTGATTATTCCTTTAGCAGTTCGTAAATCATTTGAGTTTGTTTGAATCATTATCCCCCCCATTGTCTTATAAGCATAATCGATAAACCTTGTTGTGTCATGCATGAAAATATTTAGTTACCACCGGACCATTTATAAATCCTGTTTATAATAGTATCAACTAAAAATAATTTAGAAGTAAAACACGAAGAAACAGGGAAAAAGCTGAAATTTTCAGAGATAATAAATAAAAAAACTGAATAGTCATTCCCCTTTTTTTAATGAGATTCTAACAATTCCCTTACCCTTCTTTCACGTACTTTTAATAGTATCCTCGAAAAGGAGATTAAAAACATGAAAAATTTTAGAAAAAACAAAACATTTATTATTTTCATTCTGACAATATTCCTGTCAATTACCAGCGGGCCCCTTTTCGCAGGTGGTAATGTTGACAAGACTGATGAAAAAATCCAGAGCAGCCAAAACATCGAAGCCAAGTATGTCTTTCTTTTTATTGGTGATGGAATGTCAATGGCACAGGTAAATTCCGCCGAGATCTTTGCCAATTCGCTCTCAAATCAGGACATTCAGATCCAGAAGCTGAATTTTACCCGATTTCCCGTGTCCGGGCTGACAACCACCTACGATGCCAGTTCCTTTATCACAGACTCCGCGTCTTCCGCAACAGCCATGGCTTCGGGGAACAAAACACTTAGCGGTGTCATCAATATGGACACCACAAAAACAGTTCCATTTAAACTCATCACAGAATACGCGAGCGATAAAGGAAAAAAAATTGGAATTATTTCCACTGTGTCGCTGGACCACGCGACCCCGGCTGCTTTTTACGCTAAAGCAGCTTCACGCAGCGACTACTACGGTATCGCCAAACAAATCGTTAATAGCGGTTTTGACTACTTTGCAGGCGGCGGATTCGCGCAACCAAAGGGAAAAGAAAAGGATCAGACAGACATCATTACAATTTTGACTGATGCGGGTTACACCTATGTTAATTCGCGTGAAAATTTCGATGCCCTTAAGTCAGGGGATGAAAAAATAATCGCTGTGAATTCCTTTCTCCAGGACTCTGCCGCAATGCCATACGACATTGACCGTTCGCCGGATGACCTCTCTCTCGCTGATTACACTCGAAAAGGAATCGAATTGCTTTCAAAGGATCCTGAGGGATTTTTCATGATGGTTGAAAGCGGTAAAATCGACTGGGCTTGTCACGCCAATGACGCCGGCGCTTCCATTCGTGACCTTATTGCCTTTGACCAAGCTATTTCCGAAGCCCTAGCCTTCGCGAAGCAACACCCCATGGAGACATTGATTGTTGTAACCGGCGACCATGAAACAGGTGGCATGACAATCGGTTTTGCCGGGACAAAGTACACCACCTCCTTTAACAACATAAAAGCTCAAAAAATGAGCTTCACAGCCTTTAATACCAAAATACTCGGCCCCTACAAGGCAGCGACCCCTAAAAACAAGGCAAAACTGGCGGATCTGCTGCCAGGGCTTAAGGACGCCTTTGGCCTTGACTTTGAAAGCCTAACAGCCTTTCAAAAAGAACAGCTAGAATTAGCCTTTCAGCGATCCATGGGTAACGAAATGGTGCGTGCTGTGGAAGAAGACCAGTACCTTCTCTATGGCGGATATGAACCTTTTACCGTAAAGATTACCCAACTGGCCAACCAAAACGCGGGAATCGGCTGGACCAGCTATTCCCATACAGGCGTTCCTGTCGCGACTTTTGCCATGGGTGCCGGAGAAGAGCTCTTTGCCGGATACTACGATAATACTGAAATATTCCAGAAACTGGCAGATGCCATGAACATCTCGACTGCAAACTAATTATCATCAAAAGGAGAACCCGGCCATGAATGCACAATACCTTCTCGGCGCGCTTAAAAATTCATTCAGGGATAAACGCCGGGATCTCCTTTTTACTATCCTTGTTGGCCTTGTAACCGCGGTGCTCTTAATTATACCAAACGGTTTTGGAAGCGAAGCCGCGGGGCAGGAAAATGCCGAACGGGTCCGCGGCAAAATTGTCTCTGTTGATAATTCCATGATCAAAATAACCGGACCAGTCAAATCAGGCGAACAGCTTTTGGAAGTACAAATCCTTTCAGGACAATTCAAAGGCAATATCTATGAATCGGCAAACAATCTTGTTGGAAAAATGGAAATCGATAAATTCTTCGCGCCAGGAGATGAGGTGCTTACCATTCTTAATCTCACAGAAGATAAATCCGAAGTTGTCTGGGCAACGGTTTTTGAACACTACCGGACAGATAAAACATATTTTCTGGCAAGCCTTTTCTTTTTCTTTCTCATCGTTATTTCTGGCTGGACAGGTTTCAAAGCGGTTGTGTCATTTGTATTTTCAGGCGTCCTTATCATTCGAGTGCTGTTGCCGGCAACACTCCGGGGCATAGACCCTATCCCGGCATCCATTGTGACCCTCTTTATTCTTACCGCGGTGATCACCCTTTTAATCGGCGGGCTCTCCCGTAAGGGTTTTACTGCCTTTACCGGAGCCATGGGGGGCGTAATTCTGACGAGCATACTCGCCTGGTTCTTTACCTACTGGTTCAAAATACACGGCGCGGTCAGACCCTTCGCGGAAACCCTCCTATATAACGGAAACCCGAATCTCAACCTCGTTCACCTTTTTATTGCCGGTGTTTTTATTGCCTCTTCCGGAGCAGTAATGGACCTTGCCATGGACATTGCTGCCGCCATGGCCGAAGTGCTCGAAAAGCACCCTGCCATTACCAGACTTGCCCTGATTGGAAGCGGCTTTACCGTGGCTCGCCACGTAACCGGAACCATGACAACCACCCTTCTCCTTGCTTATTCGGCCCAGTACACAGCCATGCTCATGGCTTTCATATCCATGGGGGTGCCTTTCTCAAACATCATCAACATGGTGTTTGTGTCATCGGAAGTACTGCACACTCTTGTGGGCAGTTTTGGCCTTATTCTGGTCGCGCCACTCACTGCCATAACAGGCGGCATTTTATTAATACCCGCTAAAAAAACCAAGGGTTTATAAGCCTCTCTATAGATTATTTTTCACAGCTCTGATTCAGTACAGGTTCAGCTATCTTGCAGAGAGACACGCTTCTCAAACAATGTGTTTGAGTTATTGTTTTTCCCGGCAAAGGCTTTTTTTTGCAGCCTGAATAATGATGCTTTCCTTTACCAAGTGGTTTCTGATCTGATTATTTCATGATTGATGACAAAGGCTTCCTGATTCTGACCCATGAGGGATGGTAATGGTGAAGCCGGTTTTTTCAAAAACCGGCTGAAAACCCTTTTTGGGCGATCATTTCGACCAAAAAGGGGTCGAAGCGAATGCGGAGCCATGGACAGCCCGACCCTGCAGGGATGTTTGTCGCATTAATTCGGCCTTTATTTTCGGCCCTGCAGGGGGCATGGCCATAAACAGCCAAACACATTTTATGACAATCAAACAGACATTGCGAGTTTCCAAAAAACTGAGAATCCGGGCGATTTATTGGGCTGTAAAACCCTGAATGCTCCCAATAGCTTTACCCTCCGCTCCGGGACAAGTATGATGAGGCACTCGCTCTATTGAAAACATCCAGGCCTCCTGGGAACAGAGGGCCATTCCTGCCCACAAAAATCCTGTTTTCCTAATAACAGAGTCAAAATGACACAGTTTATTATCAATGGGAGTGACATTTTTCTTCTGCCAGGGTGTTTTATTAACAGAAAGAGTGCTGCTTCCGCGGGCTATAAGAGTCAGCCTTGAGCTAATTCTTTACTGGAAAGTACTTTAAAAGTTATTAAATATTCAGCTTTAACGCAAAGGCAACTTGGCATAGCATTTGCATATATATTAATAGCTGCTTAATTGAGCTGATTCGGGGAGAAGATAAGCTTTCCCCTTTAAAAAGATGCCTTGTATGAGGGTCTTATTTTAGTCACATGAGGTGATATTATGAAAGATAAATTTGTGTTTGATCTGAGCAGAATCATGGATGAGATTTTTGATGCTGCCCAGGACTTTTCTGATGCCTTTCAAGACGAGTTTTTCAAGGAAACCCGGGGCTTCAGACATCATTTCAACTGGGATGAAAACATAGACTATTACCCGGCCTATAGTTACCCCCCTGCCAACGCTTACATTAATAAGGATAAGGTGCTTTTCTTTGAATTCGCCCTGGCTGGTTTTGACGAAAAGGCCATTGATCTGGAATTTCGCGGTGATTATATGATTCTAACAGCTAAAATCCGGGAAGAGGAAAAGGAAAACCTCGATGAGGTGAAGTATTTCAAGCGTCGCCTGAAATACAAAAACATCGAAGGCCAGAAGTATTATGCCCCGGAATCTAAATTCGACAGAGCAATGGTGAAGGCTACTTTTAAAAACGGAATTCTCAAGGTAATGATTCCTCCCAAAAAAGTGGTGGAAACCGAAGAAGGCGTAAAAATCAATATTGAAACAGAGAAGGAGGCAGAATAATGTTGGGAACTATATTTGTATTAACCATAGGTGTAGCCATTGGCTATATTTTCAAACCGCAGCTCGACAAGGTCGTGATAAAGGCTGTGAAATATATTAAAGATAAAAAGGGTGATGACACCTTTAAATAGACCTATTCCTTCATAGACCCCTATGAAACAGCCCTGCCGGTGAGCACTCTTCCCGGCAGCGGCTTTTTTTTTCTATTTGAATCAGTTTGTATTTTCCAAGCCAGGGACAAGATTTTTTTTCTATGGCCTTTTTTTACTTCTGTAGCTGTCTCTTTGAATTAATGACAGAAAGGCCGGGCCTCGTAACGCGGATTAAACAGAAAAATGGTCCTCCATTTGCTTTCCCCAAAAAAGGCAGCTCCAAAAAACCAGGTTTCCGGAGCTGCCTGATAGCAGAAAATACTATTTCATCGAAAGATCATCAGGATTCAGGGTACCAAGGGGCAGCTGTTTTTGTAAATCGAGATGTTCGAGCTGTTTGCCATGGGGCAGAGGAACTGAACATAGCGCTCGTCGCTGTCCAGGAATATTTTCATCCAGGGAATGAGCACGCGCATTTCAGTATAATTCGGTTTGATAAAGCCAAGGTGATCATCTGCTGCCAGCTCTACCCAGGCACGTTGTGTGCTTGTCGGGATTTTGTCATAAATAGCGCTGCAAGAGGCCGGAGTAACCACCGTGTCATTCCTAGCGCTGATAACCATTGTCGGCATGCGAAGATTGCTCAAACTCGGAGAAGTCAGATTAGTGTTAAACCAAGGTGCCAACGCGACCATGGTCTTCAGTGATGAGCGGGCAAGGGCCGCGTGAAAAGCGCCTCCACCACCCATGGAATGGCCCATGACCATCAAACGGTCAGGATCGACCCTGTCTTTAACAGCGCTTTTCTGGACAAGATAGTCCAATGCGGCGAGCAGCTGGGTACCCCGGGATTCGGGGAAATCAAAGGTATTGTTTGTCTCAATGCCGATGACAACAAATCCGAATGAAGCAAGCCAGTGCCCCATCCAGGTCTCTTCATTGGCAAATTTGGCTGATCCGCCGGGGCAGATGGCTACAGCACCCCAGGTTCCGAGGCTGGTATCAGTTGGATAGTAGATGAACCCCCCGCCAAAACCATTGCCAGCCGGAAAGGTAAGCTCTGCTGTAGCAAATGTTCCCCTGTTGGCTGAAATACTGGCCAAAGAGGGGTCCGGCCCGCGCTGGAACCCGCTGTTCTCGGGAGTCGGAGTCGGCTCAGGTGTAGGGACATTGGTCGGACCAATGCCAGCCATTATAGCAATACCATTGATCTTGGGATTCTCGGTTACCGAGGCAAAATCGATAAGGATATTACCGCTGTTATCCGCTGTGGTAATAAAGGAATAAGAGACGGCTATGTTCTGACCTCCCGCGCTGTCATAAATATCAAAGCTGGTAAGAACATCACTATGGTTGATTGATACATTGAAAAGCCGGCTTCCCGAAGAGGAGAGATAGGTTTCAGCAAAATAGAGAGTCACGGTGTAGGTTTCTCCGGCGGAAAGGCCCGGAATATTATAGCTCATCTCTCCGTAGCGTTCGTTATTAAAAAGCCCGGCCGGCGGCGTATTGACTGTAATCCGAGAGATATCTACGCTGTTGCTGTTGCTATGTGTGTTCCCGCCGGAAAAGTACTCATCAGCCTGAAAGCTTCCTACAGCCGAAGAACTCCCGCAAGCGATAAAGAGCACAGGCTCTGATGTTGGCTCGGTAGTTGGTTCCGGGCTGATCTGGCATGGAAAATTGGATATAAGGCCCACATATTTCTGAGCCACCAGAAGCGCGTCCACGATATTCATGGAACCGCTGCAATCAACATCAGCACATGGGTTATATTCCATCTCCGGATTCAACCCCACATAAGCCTGGGCAATAAGCAAGGCGTCAACTATATCAACCCCGTTGCTTTCATTCACATCTCCCATAAGGGAACATGAAGAGCTCTGCGCTTGTAAAAACAGGGGCAGCATCAAAAATCCCAAAAGCATCAAATTTATTTTTCTCATTTTTCCTCCTAATTTAGAAATCACCTTTCCCAAAAGATATATAATCATAGCAAAAAATATCACTTTTTTGCCTCATTTTATATTAGTTATCAATTATCTATTCTTGCTATGATCATACAACATTATGGCCTATCGCCTCATAAAGATATATAGAGGCATCTACCCGATTTTATGTAAGCCGTAAATCCTACCCCACTTTCCGCGGCTAATTAAGGTAATTTCTTATGGCTATATCCGCAAACTCATAAAAATCGGCAATTCGTATAATTCAAGTGTAAATTGTAAAAATTGCGCTTTCACTTTATTTTCAAAGGGCCCTGGTTGCAATTCTGAATATGAACTATTATAAGGGTTCTTTCATATCACCAGTTATTTTTTTGACCAGAAGGGTTCAACATTAAGAATGGCTTCATGAAAATGGGTTTTTAGCGTTTCACCTGCAAAGCCAAATTGAAATTAAAAAAATACCATATACTTTTTCAAAAGCATAAAAAAAATTTCCTGAGCTAACAGCAAAGCATGATAATGACGTGACTTATCTGATTTTAAAAACCTTTTTGACGACCCTTCGGAGTTTCGGTTGTCGATTAAAAAATCCGAGAAGGCTCGACTTCCATTTTTCTCCAAAAACAGATGCTAATTTAATTTTTTGCATCTGCCGAATATAGCCATCATAGCCCTGGAGCAAATAATTCAAATTAGCTTTTACGATTCCTTCATTCAATTGATCGGCCTTCTTAATACCCTCTTGAATACTTTCCTTTACCTCATCAATAAGAAATTGCAATTCAGAACTGCCACCCACAAAACAAAAATCAGGTGTTATTCCTTTTGAATGAGTCAATTCGATAAAGCTGGAAATCTCATGGTAGTTAATGTCCTGAATCACGAATAACGCGCCAACATATTTCACGGAAACATTCCCCATATCCCTCTCTTTAACAAAACGATCGACATTTTCCATTGTAGTCTTAAAATCAGCGCCAATTCGTATTTTTTCATATGTTTCAGCGGTAGAAGCATCCAGAGAAAATTCAATATTCCCCAAACGCACTCCCTTTAGTTGTTCCAGCGCGCTGGCATTCAATAATGTCCCGTTTGTGACAGTAGAAAAATGAGTATGGGGATAATGCTTTAATATGCCGCTAAACATTATCCACCTGGCGGTTTCGCAACAGAAGGGTTCGCCTCCAAATACATCAAGGTTTTCAAGGTAAGGAAGAAGTTTCACCAAATTATCGATATATGCTTTTGAAACAGAAACCCGGCTTTTTCTGTCCAGATTGCACATTCGGCAGTTTAGATTACATAGGTTCGACGGATGCAATTTTAATCTCAAAGGGTAAGTATCAATCTTGACGCGCTTTTGAAGAATGGATTCTATCACTTTTTCACGGTTTTCAATAAATGCGGAATCAAACCCGCTATATTCATCGGGTTCATAACTAAAGAACTCGACCTTGTCAAAATAATTCCGGCGATTTCGAATAACAGGACAAAAGGGAGTGCAAATATCACCAGACTTGCCCTTGATCAGCTTGTGACGAATTTTTTCAACAGCTTCGCTTTTCCAGAGAGGCATAAAATCATGGGTTTCGTCTTTGGCGCTTTTTCCAATCAGATCCTGCATCCAGCAACACACTCTATATTCACCGAACACATGGCGTTCTTCCATGGTTGTCCAGGGCCGAGTGCACACACATACATCCTCAAACTTTTTTTTGATAAATTCCGAATTTGGATCATAGCTCATGATAATTCGTTTCCTTTATTCTGTTTTAAAAAATGATTCAGATCAAAGACAAGACCCTTGTATTCGAAAAACCAAAGCAGCATTCACAACAACTTTAAACATAAAACAAAAGATCTTCTATAATCCCGATTCCGTTACCCTCTCCGGCTTTCTTAAGCACATTCTTCCAATCCAGAAAATATCCTCACTACTTTATGACACCACGTGATTCCCATCAGATTATCTGAAAAATGTACTGGAGGTTGCCCGGCCCTGAAGGGGCTTGGGCCGGGCTTTCCGTCACTTCGCTGCCGCTTCGAAGGTTTTCGCGCGGAAAATATCCGCGCGAAAACGCTTTGGTTATCCATTTTTGAAAAAATGGATAACCATGACTCCAATCCCTAACCTACTAACACTGAATTACTGGTTGCCGCGAAACAAATAGCCTAATTTCTTCGGCTATCTCCTATCTGAAAAATCCTCTGACCCTAATTCAATCAAATATATGATTTTTGCTTCTACCGGCAATGTAAACACCTCTTACACTGAGGGACCTTGTCAAAATCACGGCGTCGGTTACTTTGACGCACAAATTCAACTTGAGGATGTTTCCAAAGTTCGGCGATCGATGAATTCAGCACATTGCCACTGTACACATTACTTCGCGGACCACCGCAAACAGGAACATTACCATCCCAATGAATACAACGCTCACGGCTAATGGAACGGCATTTGGGAGGATTCGGATCTTCTACTTCCGAAAAACCACTGGAAGGTTCCAGAGGATTAAAATTTACCTTATCAGCTGTCTCGATCCATTTTTTTCTAAAATCCCTTAATTCCTTATTTGTTTCCGGAGGCATAACAATATGACGAATTTCAATGGCTGGGTACTTTCTTCCCAAAGACTCTCGGTACTCATAAAAGGCTTTAATATCTTTTTCAAGAGTATGATAATGACTACCAGCTTTAATCCTTTCATAGGATTCAGCGTCAATCCCGTCAACCGAAACAATAATCCTGTATAATCTCCAACTTAATATTTCATCAAATGAAACCTTGCGAAACAAGCTTCCATTAGTATAATAATACACCTTATTATGGTAAGGCGAAAGCATTTCCATTAATTCAGATAAACGAGGATGAATGGACGGTTCGCCGGCTCCCGCGATTTTCAGGATTGTATATTTATGAAGACTTAGTTCTTTAATGATTTTGTCAAATAAGGATAGCTCTAAAAAACCTTCCGGGCGGTTCATAGCCATACGCCAGCAATGCTGGCAGGACAAATTACAGCTATTTGTAAACTCGACGCAAACATGTGGAGGGAATTGAATTAATGGCAGCAAATTGGGAAATTTGAAATAAATCCAGTTATAAAATTCACCAGGACTCCTCACCTCGGATAATTCCGAAAAGTAATGAGGTACTGAATTCAATACCTGTTTGACTTTATTTACTTTTGAAAAAATGTGTACTTTAGGTTTTTCAGCTTCTGAAAGCCCTGGTACCGCTAAGCCCTCTGAATGCCCCTTTCCATTTTGCCTTGATTTATCAATCTTGTTCATGGATTATCCTCCTGCCAATTATACTTCAATAAATCTATACCAAAAAAATATCTTTAGAACAACAAACATCCCCTTACAATTAAGGCAGCAAACTAAGTGCAAAAGGCCTAACATTAGCAATTAACAGTCAGTCTCAAATCAATAACTTATTATCCGGCAACAGGAAAATTTATCCATAATTTTTATCACTCTCGCAAAACTTGGATTTTACATTAGGCTTCATCATTTTATTATAACAAAAAGCCAAGTCATTTAGGAATAATATTCACCACCAATAAAAATTACTTGCTGAGCCGTAAATTTAAACATCAACATCAGGGTAATTTCACAGCCAGTTCTCAATACAAATCAAAGGATATCATTTAAAAAAGAGGATGTCAAATCAAATAATGTTTTGAAAAATCAATCATTATTGTGTGCTTAAGCTCATTTCAAAAGTCCTGATTTTAATAGTTAGCTCTATTATCTGGCAATAAGATAACTTATTCAAAATGATTTCAATTCTCTAAAAACTATACCAAACTCCCGACCTGTGTATAGCAAAAATCCTCTTTTGGACTCATGATTAATCTGTAAAAAATCAATATACCAACGCAAAATAAATCCATATACCTATACAAGCTTCCATCAATTCTCATTAAATACAAAACCGCCTATGTATTCATGGTAA
This sequence comes from Spirochaetales bacterium, assembly GCA_016937215.1. Taxonomy (GTDB): domain Bacteria; phylum Spirochaetota; class Spirochaetia; order SZUA-6; family JAFGRV01; genus JAFGWI01. Next base: position 20,468 of record JAFGWI010000211.1, read on the forward strand.
AAAAGCAGGGCGGAATCAATCCATTTCGCCCTGATTTTTTTTATCCAGATATACTGCTTTCGATCATGCCAGGTCAAAGCGATCGGCCATCATCACTTTATTCCAGGCAGCTATAAAATCATGCGTAAATTTCTCTTTAGCATCGTCTTGGGCGTATACTTCGGCAATGGCTCTTAGTTGTGAGTTGGAACCCAAAACAAGATCAACAGAACTGGCGGTCCATTTCAGTTCATTGCTTACACGATCACGGCCTTCAAAGAGTTCATCATCCTTCTTTATCCATTTGGTGTTCATGTCAAGAAGGTTGACAAAAAAGTCATTACCAAGGCTTTCTTCCTTATCAGTCAAAACACCTGCTTTGGATCCCTTATAATTGGCGCTCAAGACACGCATTCCGCCTAACAAAACTGTCATTTCCGGAGCTGTCAAACCCAGGAGCTGGGCCTGGTCGATCATCATTTCTTCAACACTCACAGAGTATTTACCTTTTACAAAATTGCGGAAAGCATCTGCTTTTGGCTCAAGCACGGCAAAGGAATCAAGATCGGTTTGTTTCTGAGTCGCGTCACTTCGCCCCGGGGTAAAGGGCACAGTAATTTCCTGCCCTGCTTTTCTGGCTGCCTTTTCAACAGCCGCGCAGCCTCCCAGCACAATTAAATCAGCCATTGAGACTTTTTTGTTTCCCGATTGAGCTCGATTGAATTCCTCCTTGATTTTCGCCAATCTTTCCAGGACTTTATTCAAGTTAGCTGGCTCGTTAACTTCCCAGTTTTTCTGAGGTTCAAGAGCGATTCGCGCTCCATTGGCCCCACCGCGATAATCAGAGCCCCTGAAGGTGCATGCCGAAGCCCAGGCCGTCTTCATCAGCTCTGATATTGATAAATCGGAAGCAAAAATTTTCGCCTTGAGTTCCATTATATCCTTTTCATCGATCAGCTGATGATCAAACTTGGGTATGGGGTCCTGCCAGATAAGCTCTTCCTCTGGAACTTCCGGTCCAAGATAACGCGCGCGCGGTCCCATGTCACGGTGGGTTAACTTAAACCAGGCGCGGCCAAAGGCATTGGCAAATTCTTCCGGATTCCGATGAAAGCGTTCTGCGATTTTTTTATACACCGGATCCATTCTTAAAGCCAAATCAGCGGTTGTCATAATGGGTGGCTGCTTTTTTGATGAATCATGAGCCATGGGAACCAGGGCATCAGGATCGCTGGGAACCCATTGATTCGCGCCGGCAGGGCTTTTCACCAGATTCCAGTCATATTTGAACAAGGTATCAAAATAACCCATGTCCCATTTGATGGGGTTCGGTGTCCAGGGGCCCTCAATCCCACTGGTTATGGTATCGTCGCCTTTGCCTGTTCCATAGCTGCTGATCCAGCCAAGGCCCTGCTCTTCAAGCCCTGCGGCTTCCGGCTCCGGCCCGACATGCTTGGCATCACCAGCGCCATGGCATTTACCAAAGGTGTGTCCTCCTGCTACAAGGGCAACAGTTTCTTCATCGTTCATTCCCATACGCGCGAAGGTTTCCCGAATATCCTTGCCCGAGGCCAGGGCATCGGGTTCACCATTAGGGCCTTCGGGGTTAACATAGATCAATCCCATCTGCACCGCGGCCAAGGGATTGTCAAGCTTGCGGTCGCCGCTATAGCGATTATCACCTAACCAGGCGTCTTCGTCTCCCCAGTAGGTATCCTCTTCAGGCTCCCAGATATCCACACGACCGCCGCCAAAACCAAAGGTTTTAAAACCCATAGATTCAAGGGCGCAGTTTCCAGCCAGTATCATAAGGTCGGCCCAGGAAATTTTATTCCCATATTTTTTCTTCACAGGCCAGAGTAGTCGCCGCGCTTTATCAAGGTTCGCGTTATCGGGCCAGCTGTTTAAAGGAGCCAGCCGCTGGTTACCCGTATTCGCTCCTCCGCGACCGTCACCGATACGGTAAGTGCCAGCGCTATGCCATGCCATGCGTATAAAGAGGCCGCCATAATGGCCATAATCAGCAGGCCACCAATCCTTTGAATCTGTCATCAGCTTGTAAAGATCTTTTTTCAAAGCTGTAAAATCAAGCTTTTTAAATTCCTCGGCATAGTTGAAATCCCTATCCATGGGGTTTGATAATTGGCTATGTTGATGCAGGATGCTAATATTCAGTTGCTTCGGCCACCAATCGCGGTTTTTGGTCCCCTGATTGGCTGGAGTTTTGCTTGTGTGCCCTGTTACAGGACATTTCTTTTCTTCACTCATTTTTTTCCCCTTAATTTAATTATCATTTAACCTTTATGGTTAAAAAAATTTGTATCAATATTAGGTGGATCTGATCCTGTAAATCGTTGATTTTGTCAGATAGAAGCATTTATATCCTTAAGATTTGCCGAAACCCTCGTTATTAAAAAGCATACTTCATTTTCAAGAAGTTTAGCAAGTCAGAAAATATTTCCGTGATCTTACTCCTTCAGTTACAAAAACACTTCAGATTCATCCAAGTACCCTCTAAAAAGCTGTCAATTCCTTTTAATGCTTCCCTCTGGATCACAAAAAGGGTCATTGCCATGTTAAATAGCTTTACGATCGATTTAATTTACAAAAGAAATGGCACGTTTTAAAACCGAATAAGCAATTTGACAAACAAACTACACTGCATTATGCTTTGAATAAATGACTGAAATAATCGCCGCCATTATTATTTCGCTATTCTTTTTATTGACCTTTCTTGTTTCCAAAGCTATACATCGCTTCTTTCCTCAGAATATCGAATTATCTCGAAAAACAGTGCATGTCTTAGGTGGTTTGATCGCTCTGACAATACCTGTCTTTATTCAGAACACACTAATTGTGACGATCATGTGTGGTGGATCTTTTCTATTTCTGACTATTCTGGGTATTAAAAACAAATTACAGGAAGTCCATGGTGTGGAACGTCAGAGTTATGGCGCCTATATTTTCCCAATCGCGATTCTATCTGTCTACCTTCTTGCCAATGAAAAACCTCACCTTTATTTCATTTCAATCATCGTGCTAACCTTTTCAGATACAGCAGCGGCTCTGGTCGGTTCCCGCTACGGATCTATCCGCTTTGATGTTGAAGGCAATTTAAAAAGCCTTGAAGGATCGCTTGCATTTTTTTTATTCACTTTTCTGTGTGTGGAAATCCCTTTACTTCTGATGACCTCAATGGATCGTACCATGATAATCCTGATTGCCCTTATTGTCGCCATTGTAGTGACAGGTTTTGAATTGATTTCACTATCAGGTTTTGATAACCTCTTTATTCCTCTGGGAACATTTTACGCCATAAACCGATTAAGCCAATATCCGCTTGCAGTAACCTATGAAACATTAATTAAACTGATTTTATCTTTAGTGATTGTATTTCTATTTTTTTACCGATTCTCCACATCCTTAAAAATCATGATGTCGATGTTCACCTTCGCGGCTTACGCGCTCTGTGGTTTCTGGTGGCCCCTGCCGACCGTCTTTTTTCTGTTGTTCACGTCTCTTATTCTGACAAATTTTATGACAGAAAATCCTGGTCATAAAATTCAAATCCGTTTTACCATGAGGATGATTTTTTTTCCAAGCTGCCTGATGTTTATCAGCGCCGGGATTGATGATTTTCGCTTATTATTTCCGGGCTATATTTTCTTGCTTCTCATTTCGGTTCTTTGGCTGATATTCACGATTTATCCCACTCAAAAAAGAATCCCCAAGAAACACCTGATTTTCAAACTGCTTATTTCAGGAATTTACCTGATATGTCTTTATGTTCCTGTTTTTTTTATCTATCAATCAGATATCCTGTGGACAGATTTCTGGTTTACAACAATATCGACATTAGCGGTACTTTTGATTTTGATTGGGGTATTAAAAATAATTGAATACCTTATAAATAAAAGAAAAAAAATTCGCTTTTATATTGATTCACCTTTTTTTCTACACTGGATAATGGCATCGGCCACCCTGGGTTCCATTATCATAATTATTTTTAATCTTTTTTTAACCAAGTAACAGTAAAGGAAAATACAATGAACAAAAATATTAATCTAGCCAATTTCATTACTATTCTCAGGCTCGTTTCTATTCCGGTAATGGTCGTCATAATCATCTTTAAAAAACAGGATATCTTTGCCTGGTTATTATTAGGAGCATTACTCAGCGACATCCTCGATGGATTCATTGCCAGGCAATTCAAACTTGAAACCCAATTAGGTTCATTCCTGGATGCCTTGGCCGACACCCTGATGTATCTTTGCGCAGTCACAGGTATTTTCATTTTCCATACCAATTTTATTATTGATCAAGCCATTCCTCTGGGCTTCATTTTATTTTTTTACTTCGCAGAAAAAATTAAAACCTTTATAGCCTACCGCCGTTTTTTCAATTCTTATCACAATTATCTAGCCAAAATAACAGCTTACTTTCAGGGAGCCTTTGTGCTATCGCTTTTTTTCTTTGGCTACCAATGGTTTTTATTTTATCCCGCGGCCATTATCGGAATTGTCTCCTGCATCGAAGACATGATATTATCATCCATATTAAAAAACTATGAACATGACACCAAAGGCCTATATTGGGTATTAAAAAATAAAGATAAATACGAAAGGCGGCATTAATTTACCATGCTTTTTTATTTATTTGCCTTTATCGAAATCGGTTTCCTGACAGGCTTCATTGGTATGTATGTGGGAACACTCAAAAAAGACATTAATGAAAAAAAACAACGCTGGGTCAAATTTTTCTTTTATTTTATTATTGTTCATATAGTTGTGTTATTCGCATTGATGTCAAAAATATATATAACAGGATTAATGATTATTGTCATTCTTGTTTCAGCCTTTGAATTCACCCGAGCCTGGATATCAAAAAAAAACACCCGCCCGAACACATCGATCATTATCACAGGCAACCTTGTTCTTTTGATTCTTAGCACCTCCACAATAAACATTCTTCTGAATACTCATCATTTTTTGGCATTATATGTCTATACCATTATTGCTGTTCTTGACGCCTACAGCCAAATCTTTGGGCAAATATTCGGGCGCCACAAACTAGCGCCTCGTCTCAGCCCCAATAAAACAATCGAAGGTTTGACAGGTGGCATAATTGCTTCATTCACTGCGGCCTTGCTATTCGGCCCACTGATACAACTTCCCCTTTTTTCACGCTTAGCTATTGGTCTGCCCGTCATTATTTCGGGTATAGCAGGCGATCTCCTTTCTTCTGCTTTTAAACGACAATGCCACATCAAAGATTACAGCCAATTTCTCCCCGGCCAGGGCGGCTTTCTCGATCGATTTAACAGCTTTCTTTTAGCCTACCCCATAGGCGGGATGATTTACTTGTTCATGGGATTGGAACAAGCTTTACCTTGAATACGCGTGCGGAAAGTGGGTTATTGGCATTTACTATACATATGCAGCCTGCCTGAAAAATCAAACAAAAAAGGCTTTGGCTAACTATTTTTAATAAAATAATTAGCCATGTTGTATCAAAAAAAGAAGGCTCTAAGAAGCCCCCTAACACAAGCATTTTTCCAAAATCACTAAAGACTCAACAAGGCAAAGCTGTCAACAACCCCACATACAACTGGGCGATCAAGAGGGAATCAACAATATTAATGGCGCCTGAACAATCAACATCAGCTACGGTTTCATCAAAAACTTCGACCTCGATGCCAACATAGCGCTGGGCAATCAAAAGGGAATCCACAATGGTGACTTTTCCATCCTTGTTCACATCTCCCTTAAGGGAGCTTGTGCCTCCACTCCAATAGGCCGCGTGCACTGAAGTTTCCAGGCTGTAAATTTTATCCTGGCAGGAGATATAAAGGATAGACTGCTCAGGACCGCCAAATTCCACATTGGTGGTGAGTTCGGGGATTTCAATAAAATCCAGAACCTCACCTTCCGGAGAAAAAATATAAAGCCCGCCAAGGCCTGTGCAATAAAGATTGCCCAATTGGTCGATGGTCATGCCGTCGGGGGTATTGGAATTGGTGCCTGTTGGCTGAGTGAATATGCTGCCTTCACCAACACTTCCGTCGTTTTTAATCGGATAAACCAGCCAGTAGCGAAGGGTGCTCTCTGAAACATAAAGCAGGCTGTCATCCAGAGAGGTGATGATGCCATTGGGCTTGCCCAAGCCCGTAACAATCGCGCTCACCTTGCCTGCGGTATCCATATGATAGATCGATGTTCCGCTGGTAAAATAAATATCACCACCTTGGGTCTGGCACAGATCATTGGCGCTGGAACTGGAATTAACTGCCAGGGTTTTACCGTCCTCCGGCCCATTGGGCCCGAAAAGGTAGCTGCCAATGCCCGATTCGCTTGTGAGCAAACGGCCGTCCACTCCGGTGAACATCCCGATGATCATGGGCGCGTTGGTCATCCAGGCTATTGCCTGATTTATGCCGTCGAGCCGGTACACATTTCTGGGAGAATTCTTTGGTGTTGTAAAATAGAGTTTTCCCCCGGCCGGGTCCCAGGAAAGGCCTTCAAAGAACTTTGTGCCCACGTAAACAGTTTCCAGCTGGGCTCCGCTTTTGATCGTACTTTGGGCGCTTAATGGACCGATAATAATAAACAAAAGCATCATGCCAATCATTCTTTTTTGATTTTTCTTCATGCCACTTCTCCCCCTAATATTCTTTTGACTGTGATCGATTTTACTATAGAAAAGAATTCACTATCAAGGATTCATGCTTATCCAAATGTGATCATTTAAAGGTATTTTTGTAACTCAAAACAAAAAATTCCAGGCAGAAATTGCTGAGTGGGTTTTAATTATCACAATAATAACGCTGCGAACTTATAAAAACCAATTTTGTACTTCTTTAGTTAATTCAATTTGATGCTTCCAATGCGTTAGGGATAGGAGGCATGGCTGACTATTTTTTCAAAAATAGTCAGCCAAAGCGTTTTCCTGCGGATA
>JAFGWI010000212.1 GCA_016937215.1 Spirochaetales bacterium
ATGCGGCCTCTGGTCACAAATGCTTCGCATTTGCTGCTCGATGGCGTGAATGCTCATTGGCATTCACTATTAGTCTGCAACCTAACTCCGCTGTCGCTGCGAAGGTTTTTTGCCGGAAATTCTCCGCCAAAAAACGCTTTGGCTGTCAATTTTTGAAAAAATTGACAGCCCTGCCTCCTATCCCTAACGCAAGCAGATAGCGGCAAGCGAAGGCGATTCAGCCAAACAAGTAAAATATGCTTTGGCACAATAGAATCGGTATTAATCATTTTGTTCGGAATCTTTTTTCCAGGAATGGTTATTGGGTCGGGCCGCTTACAAACATGGGGCCTTCTCGCAAGAAGAATCAGTTTTTATGAAAAGGTAAAAAACATGGATTATACCTGTTTTTCATTCAATCCGCCTCCTGTTGCCGAAAACGGTGGGTTGGCGATTTTGCCGCCCGGGTGGATACACCCCAAACGCGAACTGAACACTGCGGTTCTTATTCTCGGAAAAAAAGGAAAGGTCACGATTGATGAAAAGGGCCGCATATTGGAAATAGCTCCCAACACAGTTACTTTGTTATCACACAACACTCCGCATAAGGGAAAGCATAAAATCGAATCCACCGCGTCCTATTACTGGTTCCACTTTTATTATCAGACCGAGCCCGAAATTATCACACTCGGGGAAATCGCCTCTATCCTGGACAACAGCCTCGTCACCAGACAGCGGCTGGCAACCAGCGCCTTGATTCCCAAGCAATTAAAGATCAGTGAATCCCATCATATTCATGATCTTTTTCGGGAATTGTTGAATGAGCAGGAAAACCCCTCTATTGTAACATGGAAAATGCAGCTGATTTTTCAGAATCTATTGATTGCCATTACCGAAGAAGCTATCAGCAATTACAGGGAATTTTCCCAAGATTATCCCTCAACAGGCCTTGTAAACACCATTGTTTCCATGATTGCCGACCATCTGGTCGACCCGGAGTTGTGTGTGAAAAATATTGCTTCGGCGCTGAAATACAACCCCGACTACCTGGGAAGGCAATTTAAAAACATCATGAAAATTGGTATCAGCGAATATCTTTTACAGGAGCGTATAAAAATTTCCTGCCACTTTTTGATTGATACCAACGAAACCCTTGGTGTCATAGCCCATAAATCGGGTTTTTCGAGCCTGCGCCATTTCCTCCGGCAATTCAAAAAGGTCAAAGGAATGACGCCCACAGAACTCAGAAACCGCTATAAATCAATGCACATCAATACGCAATAATCCTTTGTCCTGGCCTTGCCATGAATATATTAAGATAAACCTCTGCCATTATTGGCTAAAGCAAAATTTCAAGCAATCCCCATAGGCTATCATTTCATCACCGCAAGCTGCTCCTGGAATTTTTACATTCGGTTTTGCTGTAAAGCTTTTTGATTCCTATTTAATACAAAAGCCATTAAATAATAGCCTATATTTATCGAAAATCTTGACTAAATATGTCAAATTTATTAATTTGACTATGTTAATTGAATTGAGGAGAATAAATGTTGACACTATCGAGCAAGGGAATATATGGTTTAAACGCCATGCTGGAGCTTGTTAAAAAGTCGGACCAGGGGCCTGTTCAGATAAAATACCTGTCCGAGAAACATAATATTCCCCAACATTATTTGGAACAAATAATGGTAACCCTCAAGAAAAACAAATTGGTTAAAAGTTTCCGCGGGCAGCAAGGAGGCTATATATTGGCCAGAAAAGCCTCGGAAATAAAAATAATCGATGTGTTACAAACACTGGAAGGGGAACTGAAAATCATTTCCGATAATCACAACAGCGACGGGCTCTCCTTTTTCTGGAAAAAAAGCGAAAAGGAAATGCTGAAAATTTTTTCTTCAAGTTTGCTTGAACTGAAAAATCAGGAACTGGAAAACAATAAAGTTATAAATTATGTGATATGACTCTTACAGCTAACATAAAATAGGGATAACAATTCACAGAGATACTTCAAACCAAGAACCACCCTCAGAAAGGAAGCTCACTAATGGAGGAAACAAACAAAATAGCGGCCCTCTCGAACAACATAAAAAAATTATCATTGGTCCTGTTCAGCGGTGATTTTGATAAAGCCATCGCGGCCTTCACTTTGGCCTCGGGCGCTGCCGCGGTTGGCTATGAAGTGAATTTATTTTTTACCTTCTGGGGACTGAATATTGTAAAAGAAAAAAAAGGAAGGCGCTTTTTGGGCAAGGGCATTTTAACAAAGATATTTGGTTTTCTTATGGGCGGTTTTAAAAATCTGCCTTTATCCAAAATGAATTTTGGAGGTTTTTCAAAAACCGCCATGAATTATTTAATGAAAAAAGAGAATGTAGCCACTTTGCCGGAATTGATAGACGCAGCAATCGCGTTAAAAGCCAATTTCTATGCCTGTGAAATGTCCATGATCATACTGGGCTTAAAAAAGGAGGATTTTATTGCTCCCATAAAGGAAGTTTTGAGTGTGGCGAGCTTTCTGGATTATTCCAAAAACGGCCAAACATTGTTTATATAAGTCTCTTGGTTAGTCCTGATAAGTACTGTGCTTCAAATATAAAAATAATACCAGCCATGAACAACGGAGTTCCACTAAAAAATCAGTGCAACCTGTGACAGACAGAAGGTGAAAAATGACAACAACACACAAACTGGATATCACACAAGAACATTGCCCCATGACTTTTGTAAAAACCCGATTAGCACTTGAAAAAATGAATAAGGGTGAAATTCTTGAAGTTACCTTGACAGAAGGAGAAGCCTTGAAAAGCATTCCGATATCAGTGGAAGAACTGGGTTATAAAATTCTGCAAATAAAGCATATTGAAAAAAATATTCATAAAATTTATATTCAGAAATGATCCTAACTATTCAGCAGGTTCATCGCTGTCATCCCAGCCATTTTAAATGTGACCGATTCGAAGGGTACTTTCATAGCATCGGTCGAATTTATTCAATCCAGAATGGTTCACATTTAGAATTACTGTTGTCATCCTGAACAAAGCGAAGCGGAGTGAAGGATCTCAGTTGATTATAAACATATTGCTTTGCTAATAAAGTGTTCGCGAGAATAAGCAAAGCAAGGCTACTGGGGACAGCTAAGATTCTTCAAAGTTGCAGGAACAAAGTGAATGCCACCAATCATTCACGATCAAGCCCAGGTCGCATGGATATAGTGAATCCCAATGAGGATTCACGCCACCGAGCAGTAAATGCGGAGCATTTACGACCAGGCCCGTTGTTCCTCCTCAGAACGAATCGCTTGGCATTTTACTAATACCTGCTAATATCGTTACAAATGATCATAAAGGAATATTGATCCATCCTGTATATAAATGAAAGGAATAGTCATGTTTACATTAAATGAAGACCAAATCACGCGTTATTCCAGGCACATTTTATTAAAAGAAGTCGGACTCAGCGGTCAGGAAAAATTGTTTGGGGCCAAAGTTTTGGTGATTGGAACAGGCGGCCTGGGCTCGCCTATCAGCCTCTACCTGGGCGCGGCCGGAATCGGAACCATAGGAATCGCTGATATGGACCGGGTCGATTTGTCGAATCTTCAACGCCAGATAGCCCATACCACTGATTCAATCGGCCAATTGAAAGTTGAGTCCGCCCAAAAACGCATTAATGCCATTAATCCCGAGGTTAAGGTCATAGCCATTAACGAAAAAATTGACGCGAAAAATATAATCAATATCATTTCAGAATACGACTTCATTCTTGAAGCAACCGATAATTTCACCACAAAATACCTTGTGAACGACGCGGCCATTTTGACAGATAAAGCCTTTAACCAGGGAGGTATTTTAAGTTTTCAAGGGCAAACAATCACGCATTTACCCGGCACAGCTTCTTACCGGTGCGTTTATCCACAAGCTCCTCCGGAAAACACTTCGCGAGGATGTTCACGGACCGGTGTCCTGGGAGCTGTCGCGGGAATACTTGGCACAATCCAGGCAACAGAAGCCATAAAGTACATCCTTGGAATCGGTGATTTGCTTATCAACAGGGTTCTTACCTTTGACGCCTTAAGCATGGAATTCCGCACCATCCCGATCAAAAAAACGGAATGGGCCAATATGGCATCGGAGAATACAAAGATCACCGATCTGCTTAACTATCACAAAACACTGCCATGATTAAGCAAAACAAAGTAACAGTGGATTTCCATCAATTCTGTTTTACAAGGCAAATGGCATGATTTTTATTCCAGAATACATATTGGGTGAAATCCGGGAACAGGCCTTAAAAGAACTTCCCAACGAAGCCTGCGGATATTTATTCGGACAAAAAAGTAAAGTGATCTTACACAAACCTTTGACAAACAAGGACCATAGCCCCGAACATTTTTCCATGGACCCAAGTGAACAATTTATAGCAGTAAAGGAAGCACGAAACAAGGGATTAATTCCAATCGCTGTTTATCATAGCCACCCCCGAGCTCCCGCGAACTTATCAAAGGAAGACAAACTCTGGCTGAGAGATCCTGACATGATTTATATTATTTATTCAGTGGCCAAGAACAGCTTCAATGCCTTTCGCTATCACAGCGAAAATATTTATGAAGAAAAAAAAATTATCACTATCAACCAGCCCTAAAAATCCGCAAAGCTGTTTCACGCAAAAGATTCGTATATGTTTAGCTGAAGGATTCCGGGCGTTACCTTGGAACCTTCGGTATCCAAGGTCGGGCTTTACGTTACTCCGGCTTCGCCTTCGAAGGTTTTTTACCGGAAACAGTCCGGTAAAAAACGCTTTGACAGCCAGTTTTTGAAAAAACTGGCTGTCATAACTCCAATCCCTAACGCATTCACCACCAGAATTCCCTTTCGCTAAACAAATACCAAAAATCCTATTTGTTTAGCAAACAGGCGCGGCTGTGTTAAAGGCGTTAAGGATTGGAGCCATGTTGTACCATTTTTTGAAAATTGGTACAACAAAGCCTTTTCCTCTGAATAATTTCCAGGCAGCTTGCATTTAAATAATGAATGCCAATGAGCATTCATGGAATATAATGAATGCCAATGAGCGTTCAAGACAGCGAGATTCAAAAATATAATCGTGATTGTAAGTTACATTTTGCCTTTCGACAATGCAGCAAAAACAAGATAATTATTACAAATAATTGCCGAAACATGACAATAGATGACAAATCAGTCTATTAATGATCAAATAAATGATGAATATTTTTCAAAATACTTGACCGGTATTAATTTATTTGTTAGCGTTTTATTGTTAATAAAGGGCATGTTCAGATTCATATACTTTTTTGTACTTGTTTAGCTAAATCGCAATTGGGCTATTAACGCGTTAGGGATAGAAGGCATGGCATGGGATTTTTTCAAAAATCCCATGCCAAAGCGTTTTCTGCCGGATAATTTCCG
>JAFGWI010000213.1 GCA_016937215.1 Spirochaetales bacterium
ATTTTCGACATATGGATATAAAAATTGAAAAATTTTCTCTTTACCTTCTGCAGTATCGGGATTATAATGCTTAACTGCTCTTTTTATCAAGTACTGAAAATAATTTATAGAATATTTTAAAAGTTTTTGCAACTCTTCTTTTCCTTCTTGAAGCAAAATATCGGCAGGATCTTTCTCCTTTTCCAGCAAAATTATATTAATTTCAATTTGAGTCTGCTGCAAAATTTCAATTGTCCTCTCAGTGGCCTTTTGCCCGGCATTATCATTATCAAAAAGCAGATAGCCCTTTTTGACATAGCGGTTCAACAATTTTGCTTGCTCAAGGGTAAAGGCAGTTCCCAAAGGAGCCAGGGTGTTTTCAACACCTGCCATACGCAAGGCAATTACATCAAAATATCCTTCCACCAGATAAAAGGCTTCGCTTTTTTTGATGGAATCAATAGCCTGATACCAGCCGAAAAGATTTTCCTTTTTTAAGAAAATCGGGGTCTCCGGCGAATTGATATACTTGGGCCCACTATCATCAAGGGCCCTTCCTCCAAAGGCGATAGTCCGCCCCTGACGGTCAAGAATGGGAAACATGATCCGATTGGTAAAAATCGGATACAATGCAGAATACTTTTGCGAGAATAATCCTGAATGAAACAGAAATTCAGCTGAATAATTTTTCTGGAGCAAAAAGTTCTTGAGCCAGTTTCTATCACCCGGAATATAACCAATCTGAAACAGGTCTATCATTTCCCTGGGGATTTTCCGTTTGTCAAGATAGGCCCTGGCATGGGCTGCCGCGTCATTATTCAGTAAAATATGATGAAAGGCCTTGCCCAGACGCGCGTATAAATCGCGCAAGGCCTCCTGATGGCTCAACTGTTTTTGGTCAACCTGAACATCAATTTCCACCCCAGCCCTGGGAGCCAGAAATTTCACAGCCTCGGCAAAACTCAGCTTTTCAACCTCCATAATAAAGGTGTAAACCGTGCCGCCCTTATGGCAACCAAAACAATAAAAAACCCCCTTATCAGGTGTTATGGAAAACGAAGGTGTCTTCTCACTATGAAAAGGGCAAATTGCCCAATAGCGGCCGCCCTTTTTCTGAACCTGAGTATAATCACTTATAACATCAACAATATCCAGATTATTCTGAATCTGGGATATTATGGATTCGGGTATTTTCATTCTTCTTCGGGAGCGCGTCCTATTCCTTTTAAATAAAAATACTTTGCTTCATTATGAGTGTCCAGATCCTCGGAAAAATAATGCTCACCGGTTTCAGTATCTTTTACCACAAAAAACCAGTAATCCGTAATGGCCGGATTAAATGCCGCATCCAAGGCCACAAAACCGGGATTGGAAATGGGCCCGGGAGGCAAACCAGCCCATTTATAGGTATTGTACTCAGAATCAATATTCTGCATTTCCCGGGTAATAAATTTGGGATGTTCCTTATCCTGAATCACCGTAATAACGTATTCCAGGGTTGCGCATGACTCCAGCCCCACATTACGCCTAAGGCGATTGTAAAAAACCGAAGCAATAATCGGAGCCTCTTCCTTTATCCGATATTCTCTCTCAATAATCGATGCCATAATAATTTTATCATGAAGCTTTTTCATACCCCAGGATTCATAATCAGGTTCTATTCGTTTAATAATCTTGAAAAAATTATAGACCATGGAATCAACAATACCTTCAGCAGCAACACCGCGGGGAAAGGTATAGGTATCAGGAAACAAATAACCCTCAAAATCAAGACCCGGTACTCCATACTTTTCCAGCAATTCCGGCGAACGACAGGCCTCATAAAATTCCTCGATGGAAGTTAAACCAAGCGACTCAAAACGCTCGGCCATCTTCTTTTTAGTCCAGCCTTCAGGAATTGTCACCTTTAAAGTCTCAAGATGACCGGAAATAATCAAATCATGTACATCTAAAAGCGTGCTATTGGTTTTTACCCTGTAATAACCGGTAATAATCATTTTTTCAGTATTCAATAACCTGGCCAGTATCTTCAATGCCAGGGAGGATTTTATGACCTTCTGGCTCTCAAGACGATCAGCTACTGCGCCCAGATTATCCCCCTTGTTTATCACAATGGTTTCATCCTGAGTAAACGAAGCAGGTGGCAGAATCAAATAAACAGCTATCCCCGCTATAGCCAAAAATGACAATACGAACACAATCATGAAATTTCTTAAGGGGCGTTTTTTAGTAATTATCTCTTCCTGGGGAATATCCATACTCATTATTTTTCTCTGTCATCTCACCCCGGCAAAACCGGAAAAGTGTTGATCCATTAATTTTTCATCTGTTTTAGAAAAAAAACATCAGGTTAAATCAATACCAGCTCTTTATCCTTAAACCTTATCGTTCATAAATAAGAAAATTCTTCATTTTGGCATAAGAAATCTGTCAAGTTTAAAAATATAAATAAACACAGGCTCGATCAAGGGGATAAAGGCATTTTCTCACAAAAATTGAAGCTGTGAAACCAATAAAATATACAAGCCCGCCGCGCTTCACTATACACTTCTTTTTACCTGATTTCAAGACATCTAACCCACATTCAGCAGTGAATTTAGGTAATTTCTTATATTATTAAGAGTTAAAAATTTGCGATTTGCGAAATCGCCTTTTCTATTTCTCTATAATATAAAAAATTACTATTTTAGTAGGGAAAGTGGGATCTAAACAAGTGGAAAGATATATCAAACCTCAAAATGATACTTTTTTTTGCGCTATCCTCATTAGGGCGTTTCCCCTGGCTTCATTCCTCCACTCCATCATTGAAACAGCAGCCTGTAAAAAATAAATCAAAACACAAAAAAGCATTCAAGAACAAACACATCTTCGGAATAAAACCAGGGGCCGGGTGTTACGCGGCTCCGGCTCACGCCTGCGAAGGTTTTTGCTCTGAAAAAATCAGAGCAAAAACGCTTTGCTTCGCTGTTTTTGAAAAAACAGCTCCCACAGCTCCACCCCCTAACGCGGAAAGCGGCAAAAGACCAAACTTTTGTAAACAGCAAAATCACTTTGTATCAATCGACCTGTTTAACTCTTCAAGCTCCTCTATACTATAGTGATCATAAATTCTTGATTGCAAAACCAGAAGCAGACTCCTTAAATTGCCACTCAAATGATCCTCACGGCTTTTTAAAAGCACATAGAGATCGCGTAAACTCTGATGATCCAGCTGAAGCTCTAAATCTTTCATAAAAATCACACCCGATGCTCAGCGCCTTCCATGGCAATGATTATTTCAGTATCCTTGTATTCCTGATGATTAAGATACCATTTGGAAAGCCTTTGCATGCTGAGAATTTTCCTGTCATCATAAAGGGGTTCATGATGAAAGAGCACCAGTTTTTTAACCTTCCAGCTGGCAGCCAGGTCCACATCCAGACTGTAGGAGGAGTGGCCCCAATCGGTTTTATCGATGGATTCCCTGAAGGTATACTGGGAATCAAGGATCAGCATATCACAATCCTTAAAAAAGCTAATATTTTCTTTATCCTGCTTGAATTCAGCTTCGGTGATTTCCGAGTCTGTGGCAAAAATCATACTTTTTCCGTTAAAAGAAAACTTGTAAGCAAAAACACCGCCAGGATGCTTCATTCTTTTCCAGCTTATTTTAATATCATCAAACTGCAAGGCTGTATTCGGTAATATAACAAAGCTTTTTTTTGCCGGAAGAATATCAAATTCAACGGGAAAATAGGGAGATTTCATCTGATTCCGGATAATTTCTTCAAAATTGGGATGGGGGCTGTAAAATCGAATATGATTTTTTTTATTGAATGCCGGGGCAAAAAAGGGTATTCCCTGGATATGGTCCCAATGAAAATGGGTAAAAAAAAGGTGATAATCCCTTATCTCAGGGTGTTCTTTAACAGCCCATTTTCCGAATTCCCTTAACCCGGTCCCACCATCGATCACAAAAAAGGCAGATTTATCGGTTTGCACCTCAATGCAACTGGTGTTTCCGCCAATGGTTCCGAACAATTCCGGCGGCAATTTGGAAAGAAAGCTTTCTCGCGTTAAGGGAGATTCAAGGTCTTCGGGACGCACCCGGTTAATGACAGCTGAAATCTTGTTTTTAATCAATTCCTGAGTCAAAGGCGTTGGAATAGACCCCCGAACACCCCAGAATTTTATATTCATGATGTCTCTTCATCCTCAAACACAAAATCTTCGGCATCCATTCGCCTTATCCAGGATTCAATCTCATCCAAGCTATGAAAGCGCCCTCTTCCAATACCAGGGCATTCTTTTGCCACTTCCTTCCATTTTTCCCGGGATTCTATATTATGCCGCCAGAAGGGATAGCTTTGGCATTGCAAAGGCCTCACAGGATAAATTGAACAACCTTTTGTCTCCCAGAAAATACAGTCAAAATTGGGTTTCTCGATTAAGCTTATTTTATAGATATTATTAAAGGAAATGATTTTACAGTAAGTGTCAATAAAGGTTTTTTCTTCGATTTTCAGATAAGCGCAAATTCGATCAATATCATTTTGAGACATGAATACATATCCGGGATCGTGCCTGCAGCAATGGGAACATTGGGTGCACTCAAAACGTAATCCGATATTTGTAAAGTCATCGATCATGATTGGTCCTAATCTATAAAGGATGTGTCATGCTTTAAAAAATAAAGCCTTCCTCAAAAAAGAAGAAGGCTTTATTGGGGAGAGAAGGATTTGAACCTTCGAAGGCTGAGCCAACAGATTTACAGTCTGCCCCCTTTGACCGCTCGGGAATCTCCCCATTTATCGCTTCGCCTAATGGCGTCGACTACGAACCGTAAAGATTCTGATCAGAAATCTAACTAAAAAATAATATTTAATCAATACTTATTTTTAAAAAAATTAAATCACCTGATTCAAAATCGCAAATAAAACTAACAAGAGTTAGTTTTTACAAAATACACCGCCCTTAATTCAAGACTTTTATTATTTACCAACCCATGTTCAATTATTTTAACAAAGGTTTTTAGCCACCTCTCGGATTCGAACCGAGGACCCCGAGATTACAAGTCACGTGCTCTGGCCAGCTGAGCTAAGGTGGCGTTATTGAGTC
>JAFGWI010000214.1 GCA_016937215.1 Spirochaetales bacterium
CGTAAACATTTTGGGCGTTGCCTGAAAACCTTTCAGGATTTTCAGGCCGGGCTATGCGCCACTCCGCTGTCGCTTCGAAGGTTTTTTGTGCTGGTCATAAATACTTCGTATTTATTGCTCGCACATGCAGCCTATCCGGAAAAAATCCGGTAAAAAACGCTTTGGCTGACAATTTTTGAAAAAATTGTCAGCCATGCCTCCTATCCTTAACGCGTTGGAAGCATCAAATTGTATTAGCTAAACAAATACCCTAAATACACTGCGGAAGGCAGGGTCAAAGCTCTGCTTCCTTTATTTTTGGCTAATGCTTTTTTCATGTTTTTAGCAATAAAAAGCATGCTGGAACGCAAGAAAAGTTAATAAAGCGGGCTTTTCATGATCCTTTTTTCCCTCAACTTAATGAGAGGGTTTTTGAAACAGGGCGCAAATAAAATCGTGATTAATTTCAAATCGCCCTTGTATTATACTATAACACTGCTTAGCGATTTTTTCAGTTATTTCAGGGCGTAGTTTTTCAAAATCGTAAAATATTTTTTTAACACCAGCCAATGCCCCGGATTCAAGTAACCAATCGAGAAGTTCCTCGGCTGTGGTAAAACTGAAACTGCGGGAATGACTTGTCGCTTTCAGAGGTATTAACCCAGCTGAACGAGCTGTTTTACTAAGTTGATGCGTATTTTTAGGAAGGTTTCTGGCTGTGTTCATGATTTTATTTACTTCCTTGGGATTCCGGCTCATTACATCAAGAAAGATGCTTTCGATGTGTTTTAATGTTCCTTGTCGGTTTGATACCAGGGCCAGTAATCCTTGGGGGTGAAGCAAGCGCGCCCATTGTCTGAAAACAGGGGTTCGAGGAAAATAGGGCAGGGCCCAGCCACAGAAAATGGCCGAATATGTCATTTCAGTCTGCTTTTCGAGAAAAGCCATGCCTTCCTGATGAATAAAATCAACACGATTTGATGATACTGCGCTTCTGGCATGGTTGATGAATTGCTGGGCCCCATCCACAGCCGTAATATGATAATCTTCGATGTTATGGGATTTCAGAAAATCAACCAAAGCCTTGGTTATTGCCCCCATGCCGCAGGCGAAATCCAGGATTTTCAATGGCCCCGGCAAATCCAATAGCCTGGAAAAATCAAGAGCAATTTCCGGATTTTTCATCATGGCCTGGTTCCATTTTGTGTAACTGTCGATGAGTCGAGAATATTCTCCTGTAATTTCCTCGCTTGTGAGAATTTCCGCGTTCACATATTTTTTCAGCAAATGGCCATAGCCCATCAGTTTTTTTAACATCAGACTTTTCTCCATAACTGAAACAGAAAATGTTTTTGCGCCTCTTCGCGTTCCAGAATGAAACCCTGACTGCTGATAATCGAGCGGATTTTCCGAGGTGATTTAAAGTATAGAATTCCGAATAACAGGCTCTCGAAAATTCGTAGTAAGCTGGTATAAGGATGAGTGGTCACAAAGTCCTGCACTAAAAGCAAGCCGCCGGGTTTTAATAGGCGCCAAATTTCCCGAATAACAGCCACTTGGTTTTTGATATGGTGAAAAAGATCGGCCATGACAACTATGTCAAAAGAATTGTTTTGAAAGGGTGTGTTCAGCGCCGATGAGCGGACGCATGTGAAGCTTTTATATTTTCGCGCTTTCTTTACCATAGCCTGGCTTTCATCGAGCAACACGACTTCTTTGCAATGAGATGACAGTTGATGGCTGTTATAACCCGTGCCACCGCCAAGGTCCAGCACTTTTTCAGTGCCCTTCAGGTTCAGCCAGTTGATCAGGGTCGCGCTTTGATAGAGGCCCATTCGCTGCATAAAACCGTCGTAAAAGGGGACGGTCCGGTCAAAGGCTTTCATGCTTTATTCTATGATTTTTTTTGGATTTAGGAAAGTACTTTTTATGCTGCCGATACCAAACCCAGGAATTTGGAGTCGTGTAGATGGTTTCGCTTTGCCTATCAGCCTGGATTTAGCAGATGGGTTGTTGTTGAATCCGGTCATCTAATTCTGCTTATCGAAAGTGTTCAGTTTATCCGCGCAAGCCCCCTGGGGCTTCCAGCAGGCGCAGCCATCGGCGAAGTTATCTGTAACATCGCTAGTCCTCTCTTCTGATTTATTAAAAATCGATTTTATGGTTTTATAATAAATCGTCATATAAGCAATATGCTTGTGTTGTGCCGAATGTATTTTGGAAAGCCGATTTCAGCAGAGGAGGATGATACAAACTTTCTTGAGGATAGGGTGTTTTGGTTCTGAAAATATTTTCAGTTTGATATAACTCTTTGCGGTGAATGTGATGAGGGGCATGTTTCGCTTTTCTGGATAGGCGGCGGCGGGTAAGGTTTGTAGAATTATTGATTGTTGGGTTTTATTTTTAGCCTTCTCAATTTTTTTTCGGGAAAGGTGTGTCGTGATGTGCTGGAAGTAATGGTTTTTTGGTGAAAATTGTGCTGCTAATGATGAAAACAGGGGTTGGGAAGCATGGGTTTGACAGGAAGTGTTAGAAATAGGAAAGATCTAATGTTAAATTGGCATTAACAAAGCGGGTAAAAAGGCTATTAAATTCCTTGTGATAGCATACGTGATTTTGTCCAACAGAGTCTTAACATAGCCAGAGTATTTGGTATTGTATGATTTATCCTGATTGCCAGGTATGGGGTGATCAGAATTTTTTTTGGTGTGGCTAGGTTAAGACTTCTTTCTACTATGTCCAGTGTCTTCATTCCTCGGCTTAAACACTAATTTTTTCGATTATATTTATATCCCACTTTCCGCACCTCAAAATTATAAAATTCGATTAAAACTACTAAACAAACGACTAGTATTAATCATTTTTAATAACTAG
>JAFGWI010000020.1 GCA_016937215.1 Spirochaetales bacterium
AAAGAAAAAGCCATTCGTCGATTAAAGCATACATCGCGAAGCAAAATTTTGAAAACCTATTTAGGATAGATACAAAGGGTGGCTTTACAGCTGCCCTTTTTTATTTAAAGTAAATCAATAACTTTACAAAAAAAATAGAGATGATTGCTCCTTCCCTACTTTCAGCCAACTTTGCTAATCTTGAAAAAGATTTTGAAATGTTAAATGCGAGTGAAGCCGATTGGATTCACTTGGATATTATGGATGGCGTATTTGTGCCAAATATTTCTTTTGGCTTGCCGCTTGTTTCTGCTGTAAAAAAACTTAGCCAAAAACCGTTGGATGTGCATCTAATGATTGTAAAACCTGAAAATTATTTCGAAGCATTTGCCAAAGCCGGCGCTGATTATATTAGTTTTCATGTAGAAGCATCAAATCATGTACATCGAAGCATTCAACTCATAAAATCCTTAGGAGTTAAAGCCGGATTGGTTTTAAATCCACATACTCCCGTGGCAGTTTTAGAAGAAGTTATTCACGAGGTAGATTTTGTATTGCTTATGTCAGTCAATCCCGGTTTTGGAGGACAAAAATTCATCGAGAATACGTATAAAAAGATAAAACAGCTTAAAACGCTTATTAAAGAAACAAATTCCAAAGCATTGATTCAAGTAGATGGTGGTGTAAATACGTTAAATGCCAAAAAATTGTTTGAGGCTGGCGCCGATGTTTTGGTGGCCGGAAACGCCGTTTTTTCTGCTGAAAACCAGCAGGATGCAATTGCACAAATCAGAAATGCAAATAGCTAATTCATTCCAAACTTCCAATGACGAAATACAAACACATTTTCTTCGATTTAGATCGAACACTATGGGATTTTGAATCCAACTCCTTGATTACCTTAAAAGAACTATTCGATACCTATTTAGCAGGAAATGGAGTTGAGAAATTCGATTGCTTTCATACCTATTACCAAGCATACAACCACAGTTTATGGATGCAATATCGTGTTGGAGAAATAGATAAAGAGTTTTTGAGTGTAGAGCGATTTGCCGGAACTTTACGTAATTTCAATATCATGGATCACGAGTTGGCAAAAAAAATAGCTTCGGATTATATTCGAATTAGTCCCACCAAAACTCAGCTTTATCCTGATGCATTGAATGTTGTAGAAGAGTTAAGTTCCAGATATCAAATGCATATCATCACCAACGGATTTTCAGAAGTTCAATTTATAAAAGTTGAAAACTCAGGCTTAGCCCCTTTTTTCAAAACCATTATCACTTCCGAAATGGCCGGCTTTCAAAAACCCAATCCCGAAATATTTCATTATACCTTGGAAAAAATAGGAGCAAAAATTGCAGAAACAATCATGATTGGTGACGATCTAGAAGCCGATATTTTAGGCGCAAAAAATATCGGAATGGATCAGGTTTATGTCAATTTTGAAAAGAAAACACATTCAGAACAAGCTAGTTTTGAAGTAAATCAACTGATCTCTCTACTAAACATTTTGTAATACATCAAAAAATAATTTTTGATGACTAATCTTAGGATTTTAAAAATCGGAAAAACTTTAAAAGTTGCCTCTTTTTAAACATTTTTCACAACCTATTATTTTTTAGTTTTTTTTACAAGGATAACACTCGACTAATTCAAAAAATGGTTGTAACAAACTAATTAAATCTACGTCTTTTATAAATCCTCGCTTCTTTTGAATCGAGGATTTTTTTTAATCATTAGAAGTTCAAATAATGGCTATACCAAGGCGCTTTTAGATCAAAAGCGAACTCTTTTATAAATTTTTTGATTTTTTTTAAAATCGTGATTATCTTTAGCTGACTTATTAAATGTCTCATTTTAATTCAACTAATTATGAAAAATATTTTCCTTTTATTTAGCGGGTTTTGGGGAAGTTTTCTATATGCTCAAAATACGGTAACTCTAGTTCAAACAGATTGGTCTGGTGGCCCTGATCAAGAATATTTTAGCGAAAATCCAACCAAGTTTTCCAACGCGTTTCAACTGGATTTTACATCCAATCCGGGAGAACTCAATGCGCTCTATACAGAAAAAAGCAATGTGTATCAAGTAGTGGAATTCAAAGGCAAAATACTCACATCAACAGTTACGGGTATGATGGCTTTTGATACACTCACTAAAAAATGGGACTTCCTCTCGCCAACCTTATCACTCGGACACCACGCTATTTTACGAGACACTTTATATACAATGGATGGAGCTAATGTGTATGCTTACGACGGCACAAACAATGATTACGGGATGGGTAACAATGGCTGCATGCTTCATTCTTCCTATGTTTCAGCAGGTTTAACCAGCTTCTATTCTCTATCAGCAGTCGGCGATGATTTATATATTGGAGGTAGAACAAATTACAGCGGTAAAGTTCTTAAGTTTAACAAACTTTCTAGAATTTGGGAATTGATGGGAGACTCCTTCTCGAATGGAATTATGTGTTTAGAGGAATACGATGACCGACTTTGGGCCGGAACACATTGGTATGGTGTAATTAGCTATTGGACTGGACTTCTTTGGGCCGATCGATTTGGCACTCAATTGATGACCATTACTGATTTTCAAATTCACAATGGAAGGCTATACGCCAGCGGATATTACAACACCGTAACACAAGGGGCTATCTTTGAATTCGATGGGTCAAATTGGAAAGAAATCTACCACGGCTATGGAGTTAATAACATGGCTTCGCTAAAAGGCTACTTATACTTTTCGGTTAGAAACGATGGTCCAACAACGAGCATCTATCGATACAACGATGAAACTTCAGAAGAAATTTATATCCTTCAAGGAGAATCCTATGTAGATAATATGACCGTCATTGATGAGAAACTATACTACGGAGGTGTTGGTTCAGACAAATTTGCCTCCTACAATACACTTTATAGAGA
>JAFGWI010000215.1 GCA_016937215.1 Spirochaetales bacterium
GAAATATGATCTCCAATATCAACAAGAAATAAAGGAAAAAATCGAAAAGAATAAATTATGTGCTTGACTTTATCATAGGGGATTGAAAGGGGCCAAGCCTTTTTTTCAAAAAAGGCGCAGGCAACAGAAACACCGTGATATTTTCACGGTGTTTCTGGTCGGAGCGAAGCGCAGCCCTGGAAAGCCCGACCCCATGAAGCCAGTTATTTTACATTTGAACATTGTTGTGTCCAAGATTATGCTTTTGTTTGTTTGAAGCTGCTGTATAATCTTCTTCAAATGTAAAATAGCCTCCGCAAGGTTTGTAACACAGTCGTAATGCATAAAAGCGGAATGGGGGAACGCCTGGGGTGTAAATTCTGTTAAAACCCATTCCCCCCCCATTTTTTATCAGCTAAAATATTTTCTATAGCGGATAATCGTTGTCATTCTGAACGCAGCGGAGCGAAGTGAAGAATCCCAGTTGTCTAAAATCGTGTTGATTCGCTAATAAAGTGTTTACGTGTATGAAATTACGAGATGATCGATGCCAAATGAGATTCTTCGCTTTGCTCAGAATGACATGGGTAACCTTTTTTTATGAAAAGCATAAAAACAAATTGGACAATATGACTCGTGTCCAAGGCAAAAATCACCTATTCTGTTTTACAGCCTGACAATGCTTAGTGTGTAAATTTTTCAACAAAAAATTCGCCAGTTCAGGTAATGGTTTATATTATAAAGAATTAAAAATACCACTATAATTTGACACACACCTTTGAAAGAAGTAGTATTTTAGATATTATGTCGCATTTTAAGACGCTCAAGCAGCTGCTTTTTGTTTTTCAAAGGCTGGATGATTATAAATTACTTTCAGCCAAACTTGATTTTATCACGTCCTGGCTTGAAAAAGTGCCGGGTGTTATAAGAGCCATGGTCCTGGATTTTTCGATTCAGGGTAAGCTTTCCAGAATTTTCAGAAAACGGAGGCAAAATGTTGAGCGCGAATTGGTCTCTTTAATTGAGGAGGACTTTAAAAGCTTTTTGCCCCATGAGCCGCGTATCATCAATCTTCAAGACCATCGCTTTATCGCCTTGCTCCCCGATGCCAGATGGGGAGGTGAACTGATTTGCTATCCCATCCAATCATGTAAACAGGAGCTTTTGAGTGTGCTCATGATTAAAAGCGAAAATTGTCAGGAGTTTCAGGCGGAAAATCATCTTGAGCTCGGTTTTCTGGCTTTAAAACTAAAAGATCTGTTTGAACTGGATCTTATGGAAAACAATTTTCAGAAAGAACAGGAGCTTTTAACCATTTTTTTTAATCAGAAAAACGGACCTGCTCTTTTAAGCGAAAAGGGTAAAAACAGTCTGATTGATTGGTTGAACCTGCCCCTCTATGTTTCTGACCTGGAGGGAAATTTTGTTTTTGCCAATCAAGGATTATACAAGCGTTTTAATATCCATGATGTGGATGAGCTGAATCATTTGAGGAATATCATTTTTCCTGAAAAGGAATGGCAAAAGGAAATGCAGATAATCCTTCAAAAAGGTTGGAGAGAGGAGCATCTCTTAAGCTTTACCCTTCCTGATGGCAAAAGCCTGAGTGTTAAAAATTCAGCTGTGCGAATCGGTGATTATATTTTCGGCTTTTTTTTAAAGGTCACTGAAAACGCCCAACTTAACAAGGACCTTCGTGAAGCTTTGGAAATGCAGGAATTGCTCAACGATAAACTGCTTTCTTCAAGCTTGCTTCTCCAAAAAACCCAATCCACCACTATTCGATCTTTGGCCCGGCTGGCTGAATACCGCGATGGTGAAACCGGCGAACACCTTAGCCGTATCAGCGAATATTCCAGCCTTTTGGCCAATGAGGTGTATAAACGGCAACCCTATAATTTCAACATCACCAAGCAGTATGTGGCGGATTTTTCAATTTCCAGCATGCTTCATGATATCGGCAAGGTTGGCATACCCGACCGCATTCTTTTGAAAAACGGCAGCCTGAACCGCAACGAATATGAGCTTATGCAGAACCACACGATCTGGGGGTGGGCTATTTTAAACCAGGCGGATATGGAATTGGGTGAACAATCCTATTTAACCATTGCCACGGCCATTGCGCTTCATCATCATGAGAAGTATAATGGCCGAGGATATCCCCATAATCTGAAGGGCGAAAAGATTCCCTTGAGCGCCCGTATCGAAGCCTTGGCCGATGTTTATGATGCTCTGACATCCAAGCGGCCCTATAAAGAAGCCTGGCCCCATGAAAAAGCCATGGCTGAAATTATTTCCCAAAGGGGCGAACACTTTGATCCGCTTCTGGTAGATATTTTTGTGGATATTCAGGAAAGCATCGAATTAGCCAAAAACCGTTTTACAAGGAGCATCATATGAAATCCGCATTTGTGGCCATTATAGGAAGACCATCCACAGGCAAATCCACTTTAATTAACCAGTTCTGCGGAGGCAAGGTCTCCATTATTTCCCGCACTCCTCAAACCACGCGAAACAAAATCCGCGGTATTTATACCTCGCAGGACCTTTCCACCCAATTGATTTTTATCGATACTCCTGGTTTTCATAACAGCGATAAAAAGCTTAACAACTACCTTAAAGACCTGGTGCACACTTCCATCGAAGAAGCAGAAATTTTACTCTATGTACTGGACACAGCCCGCCCGCCGGGGCAGGAAGAACACACAATTATCAATATGCTTAAAAAAAGTGATAAGCCTGTGTTGATCGCCTTGAACAAAATTGATTTGCCGGCCAAGTTGAGAAAACTCACAAAAGAAGAAATTTCTCAATTGTATCCGGAGGTGCCTGTGTTTGAGATTTCAGCCTTGGAGGACAAGGGTATCACGGAATTGCTGGAAGCCTTGATCAAAACCAGCCCTGAAGGTGACCAGTATTATCCTGACGATTACTATACTGACCAGACGCCGGAATTCCGTATTGCAGAAATTATCCGTGAAAAAGCCATTAACCTGACCTCTCAGGAACTGCCCCACAGCATTTATGTGGAGCTGGCTGATATGGAAATGCGTGAAGAAGAAAACTTGCTATGGGTACGAGGCTTTATTTATGTTGAACGGGAATCCCAAAAGGGTATTCTTGTGGGCAAGGCTGGCGCTAAAATCAAAAATATAATTCATCAGTCAACAGAAGAATGCAAAGATATTTTTCCCTACGATGTTCAACTGGATATTCGCGTTAAGGTAAAGCCCAAATGGCGGAAAAATGATTCCCTTTTGTCGCGGCTTTTAAAATAATTATTTTCCATTCCTCCCAAAGCTCCTAAGCCAGCAATGGCAGCTATCGCCTGTACAAAATCAGGATTCACATTGAGCCTGGAGGCCTGGCACGAAAACAGGTTAATCCTTCTTTTTTTTTCCGGGAACAAGACAAAAGAAACACAGCGCCCTCCAATTTAAAAATTAAAGAAGGGATATGAATGGGATAGGTAGGTGGTAGGTGCGGAAAACGCTGTGTTTTGTTTAATCCCTGATGAATACATTTTGTATTCTTCGATATTATATAATGCAATTGGTGTGCCAAGTTGCTCTGTTTATGCTAATTCTTTATAGTAAAGTAAATTAAGCTTTTAATCAAAGAAACAGGCATTGGCAAAAATGAATCCCTTTCTATGCAAAATGCATAGCTCTCAGGCAAAAATTGCCTAATTCACTATAGTAAAATAAATTAAAAGCTATGCAAAATGCATAGAAGCTATGCATTTTGCATAGCTTGAGTGGTTTTTAATATGAATTATTCGCAAAAAATCATTTTTTTAAAAAAATATTAAAAAAAACCGAATGACTGCTGATTGTAACCATAGTCAAGGTTTATTGTTGTTTCATATGTAAAGAAAAATGGAAAAGCTAAATAGTGTAAAAATAAAGGGGCCACAAATACAGGCAAAAATGGCTAAGTCTGGGGAATATCATGACTTTATTGATTGAAAAACAGGGGAATTACCGATAAAATATACCCTGGATATTCATGAAAAAACAGTTTATCCCGCTTTTCGTACTAAAATGCTAATTTTTTATATTAAATACAAAGGGATAAAGCAATAGCACCAATTGCCATGCTTGACCATAATGACAATAAAAAATTATAGCAATTGCTGGCGGAATATAAGGAGACTAAAGGCTATGCACCGGCACAAGCCGGTAAAAGCCCAAAACAAGTTCATTAAGAGAGGAACGACCATGATAAAATTAAACTTCAAAAACCCCATTCGACTGGTACTCGTTTTTTTTGTGCTGGTTTTTGCATTTTCCTGCACTGGAAAAAGCGATAACAATGCCGGTCTCAACTCCAGTGCCGAACCGACAGATATAGTAAAACCTGAAATTACCAATCCCCCGCGACAGGGCGAAGCTGTGGAATTGACTCTTGGCACGGATTTTAATGACAGCGCCAAGGGTATAGCTATTTGTGATGATGGAGGGGTTCTGCTCGCCGGAAAAACCCAAACCAAGGAAAAAGGGCCCTACGAAGCTTATTTGGTCCGACTTGACAAAAACAACACAGTCCTCTGGAATAAAATTTATGGCCAGGGTGATGAAGATGGTGTTTTCGCAGTCACGCAAACACGGGACAAGGGCTTTGTCGCGGCCGGTCAGACCACCTCAGCCATGACCAAGGATGTTAATGCCTATGTTATTAAGACCGACAGCCAGGGCAATCTTTTATGGCAGAAAAGCTTTGGAGGCAGCGACAAGGAAGATGCTCACTCCCTTATTGAACTGGCCGACGGGAACCTTCTTTTTAGCGGCTATACCTATAGCAAGGGTGAAGGCGGTGATGCCTATATCGTAAAAATATCTTCCAAGGGTGATATGATTTGGGAGAAAAATTACGGCTCTGAATCCAGGGAAGATCTTTTCAGTGTAAAAGAACTCCCCAACGGCCATATTGTGGGAATCGGAATAGGCGGAAAAAATAACGATATTTATGCCATCGAATTGGATGCCAGGGGCAACCTGGTGCAGGAAAAATATATAGGCGATGAATACATGGAACAGGGAAATGATATTGAAATCGCGCCAGCCGGCGGTTATTTTATTTGCGGTTTCAAGGCCACCAATTCAACCAATTATGTTTATATGTACATAGCCAAACTGAACAAGAACTTTGAAAAAGAATGGGACAAGATATATCCTGGTGAAAGCTTCAGCGTTGCCTTTGGCGCGGTTGCTGAAAAAGACGGTAGCTTTACAATATCCGGAACAACCAAAAACTGGGGAAAAATCCAGAACGACGACGGCATATTATTTAATGTGTCAGCCCAGGGAGAAACCAACTGGGAAGAAATATTCGGCGATGAAGACATCGAATACATCAATTCCCTTGAAAAAGACGCCCAAGGCTACTATTACATGACAGGCTATGTGGTTCATGCGTCAGGCCCCAGGGAGTCCACCTACGATATAAATTACGTGAAATACAAACACCAGGGTGAATAAATAACATTTAACCTTGGTTCTATTGTCATCAAATCCTGAAAACCACCCAATGGTGATAATCGCACCAGCCAGTGAAGTTATAAATAAATCTTAATTTTCACTGGCTGGAGTTTTGATAACACCCTCATTTGATTTGGATGGGCCATGGATTTCCTTAATTAGGCAAAAATAACCCCCTTTCAACCTGTTACAGACCCTTAAAACAGCTCCAAACAAAGAAGAAGGAGAGATTATTGCGTTAATCAAAAAAAATTCAATTATTTTTAAGAGAAATATTGTCTTTCAAAAAAAAGGATATTACCTTATCACCAGAGACCTAAAACAAAGGAACAAGGAAATGGAAGACAAAGACTTAAGAGCGACATTAATTTATTATTTTATCAAGCGCTACTTCAAAAATCAAACACCGCCACCTGCTGATTTTCTCCTTGATATTGACGATTTGTATTTCACAGATGAAGAGGCCTTTATCCCCCTGGGACAATCATTGACCTATGATCGTGCCAGCAGACCGGAAATCAAACAAACACCCGCAGCCGAGCCGCGGGGATGTAAATTTGCCCATTCCCAGAAAAGGGCGGATTAGTTCTGCCCAAAGGACATTCTTTCGTAAAGGCCGGGTTTTCTTGTCTACCGGCCTTTTTTTATGCCCGGACAAATTTCATTCCCGATCATAGTAGAATATTTATATGGGCGTTGCCCGGCTCCGCTTCGCTACACCGGGCCGGGCTTTACGGCACTCCGCCAAGAGGCTTCGACCTCCTTTTTCGCTGAAAACGCGAAAAAGGAGTTTTCGTCGCTTTTTTGAAAAAAAGTCTCCTCATGCCTCCAATCCCTAACGCAAAAATTGCCGCGTGACTGTCTGGTGTTTTCAGATTGTGCAAAAAGTTTTATCACCCCCGGCCGGCGTGATAAAACCTAAGCCTTCAATTTATCACCATCCATGGCCACAAGGTTAATCACCACTTTGTCCAAATCGATGGGCCCCTGGGCCGGCAATAAAGCGATGATGTATTCATTGGGATTATGAATCTGAACAAATTGACCATTGGCTCGGAGAACATATTTCTCCTTTATAATACGATGACCGCCAAAATATAAAGCATCTGACTGTTCAGAAGCAGGTAGATAACTTTTCAGCATTTTTTGCACACTGTTGGTGGCAGCCGCGTCATTATCGGTCCAGGTCAAGCCAGCGATGACCTTTTCATTTCCGCGGTAATTAATGATGTCCCGGGAAGAAAAAAAACGGGCAGGTTCTGCATGGGAGGCTAAAAAATTCCTTCCCACGGCTAACAATGGAAGGTTTTTTTCAAAATGGTAGTGAGCATTGAATAGATCATCACCCATAAAGCGCAGAAAATACTCCTTTACCATGGCGCCTTCTTCAACAAATTTGTAAAAAGAGAAATTGCCTTCCTGCTTTTCATTGGCGATATTTTCATGATTCCCCTTTAAAAAATGGATCTGCCGGGGAAAGGCAGCTTTGAGTTCCATGATGATTTCCATGGCCCCCAGATTCTCAGCCATTTCCTCGTCCATGGCTCCATGATCCTTGAAATCCTTAAGGTATTCCATATAGGCTTGTTTCCAGCGGCTCAAAGCCCGGAGTTCACCATGAAAGCCATCGCCCAAAAATAGAACCTGAAGCTCCTCATGTTCCAGCTTGTGAAGAGCCGCGCCTTCTCCATCAAGAAAAATCGTTGCCAGAAGTCCGATACGGCCATGAAGATCGGGCACTATAATGGTCTTGAATTGGGGTTCCAGATTGACTAAACCTCCGGGCCGGTTCTGTTTGTCCCGGGGCCGTATTCCACTGTCTTCGCTATCGAGTATCTGGTTCATGCGCTTGGTTTTTTCAAGATAGATTTCGGGGTCCTTTGGTTTTTTCCGCGAGAGATTATGAACAATGAGTTTTGTGATCGCTCTGATTATCTTATTCTTCATAGGGTATCGGAATATGTTGACAATCCTTGGTTAGAAAAGCATCGGGAAACACCGACTTGGCCTCCTCGGCTATTTGATATAAATCCCGGCGTGTGTAACGCGGGCTGTAATGAATCATTCCCATGGATTTTACCTCAGCAGCTTTGGCAATTTCCGCGGACTGAAGTGATGTAAGATGTTTTTTATCTTTCGCGTCCTCTTCCATGTCCTGAGTGAACATGGCTTCACAGATCAGTAAATCTGAACCCTGTACTTCATCGGCAATAGCGGGCTTGTAAGCCGTGTCCGTGACAAAGCTGAATTTTCGCCCTTTACGAGCCGGGCCCATTACCTCGGATGGTTCAATCAATTTGCCTTTTTGATTTTCCACTGATTGGCCGTTTTGCAGCTGGGACCACTGGGGCCCCTGGGGTACTTCGAGGGCCAGGGCCTTTTCCGGAAAAAAAATACCGGGTCTCATTTTCTCTTCCAGGGCATAACCCATACAAGGCCGGCTGTGATAAAGGGAAAAAGCCCGAACTTCAAAATCATCCTCCGAGTAAATTATCCCTGGTGAAGTGATTTCCGTTACAATAATTTCATAATTAATGTAGATCTCCAGAATGCGGCACGTGGCTTCCACATATTCCTTGACGCGCGGAGGCCCGAAAATATAAAGAGGCTCTTGCCGTTCTACCTGACTGGACAACATTAGTATGCCCGGAAGCCCTGTTATATGGTCAGCATGGGTGTGTGATATAAAAATCACCGAGATTTTTTTCCATTTTAAATTCAGCCGGCGCAAATTCACCTGGGTCCCTTCTCCGCAATCAAAAAGAAAAAGAGAACCCTCCCGCCGCAATAAAACACTGGTCAAACCGCGGCCAGGCAAAGGCATCATCCCACCTGTACCCAAAACAAAGGCTTCTAATGTCATAAACTGCTATAAAATACACTTTATAGCAGGAATTAATCAACACCGGGAAAAATAAAGGTAAAGTGATTTATTCTGATTTTGGAGACAAATGCTGTTCATTAAGAACACTTTCTAAAAAAACAGAGAAGGTGAGGATTATTTAAATGACTTTCCATCGCTATACTGGTAAAAGATCCTGTTGAATTATGCCTAATAAAAAAATTGAACCTGCCAGGGCCTTTTTTTGTGCCTTATCAGGTTGCTGGTGCTAGTTGCTGCAGCAGGGCGCCCAAATCTTCATCTGCTTCATAAAGGGGCGGATGGCCCGGCTGGTTCAGGGCAATAATTTTATTACGCACTTCATCCACTGACCGGCAAAAAGGCGATTCAGGCGCCAGTGCATAAAGGGGTTTTCTCTTGATTAAGGATGCCGGCAAATTAGGATCATGGGGCAAAACCCCAATGTACTCTATTTCCACACCCAGGTTGCGTCTGGAAATGTCGCGCAGCCTGGCGCCGATATTGATATCATTCTGGCTGCGGCATTGATTCAGAATGACCCGCGGGAAAAAACCAGCCAGCTGCCTTTGGGCCAGTTTGCCTGAAGCATCCTTCAAGGTTGATATGATTTTTACCAGATCATGGAAATTGCTGCCGCTTCCTTCAATACGCTGGCTTATAAATGAAGCAATGGCTTTACGTTCAGCGCTTCGAGGCGGGAAACTCCTGAAAAGCAAACGAAACAAGGCGGTTTTTAAAAAGGAATAGCTGTTCAGGATGGCTGTGGTTTCAGGCGCTGTGAGGACAAGGCCCTGATGGGTCATAAGAAAAAAATCGATAACATTAAAATTCGTGCCAGCCCCCAAATCGAGGATAATATAATCAGCCTTAAGCTCTCTCAGATCCTTGATGATTTTTTGTTTGACAAAAAATTCCAGATTGGCTGAACCGGGAAAAAGACTATCACCGGGAATAAAATGCAAGCGGGGAATCCCTGTTTCCACCAGAAGCGCCTGAATATGCTTTTCCTTGCGTTGAATAATGTAGCCCAGACCAGGATGGTTGTTCTTGATGCCCAGGCATGTATGAAGATTGGAGCCTCCCAGATCAAGGTCCACTAGAATGGTTGTTTTTCCGGCAGCTGCCAGTGAAGCACCCAGATTTGTGGAAAACAAGGATTTTCCGGTTCCGCCCTTGCCGCTTGCCACAGGTAAAAATATGGTCATATTTAAAGCATAATCAAAACCAGCGTGAATTCAAGGGGTTTTCTGGAAACTTCCGCTCAAAGACTACATTAATATGCCATGTGTAGGTTTTTTTCAAAGCGCCCTGGTTCACCAGAACCAATTCAGAACACACAAATTATCCAGCCCTGTCTGGTTCCGCGTTAAAGATGTTCATACCTGCTTTTTTGAGTGTCTGATTTTTCACATCAATCTTAATCCTGAAGTATAAAGAATTTTTACAATCAGTAGATCGCCAACAGTTAAATGCTTAAAACCCTTAAAAATTTCTTCTTTCTTGAGCAGAAGCCGTTGCATAACCTCGAAACAAGAGGCTGTTGCAATTAGCCCCTGTTATGATAATCGGTTTATCAAAATGTTAGACTGTCGCTCAGCGATGGGAATTAAACCAGTTTTTTATGTTTATAATTGGGCTGGGATATAGATTTCCCGGCAAGGCCAGAAACATAGACCTTGATGTTCTGGTATGTCAAGAATTTTTTTACGACAAGTGTCGTAATTTAAAGTATAACTAATAAAACAAGGGTAATAACAACAACTCTGCCAAGTTAATGGTTGGGTTATAAGCCTGAACTAACATATGATTATGGTCAAAAAAAAGAGTTAGCCCAAGATTCTTTTACAAACCCGGACGAACTCAAAAAAAACGAACTAACAGTTTAATGAATAGATAAGGAGATTAATATTTCACGTTCATATTACCAAGAACCCAGTCATAGCATGCTCCAGATGGATAGCAATATCGAAAAGGTTCCATGGAAATAGCCATAGTATCACCTTGCCGCGCGTAGAATCTTCCGGTTCTGGGATAATTACTGACAGCAACACTGCCATTAATTTTTATTGTAAAACGATGGGCTATATTTGGAGCGGCTGAACCACCATATTCATAGGTATGATATCCGGTATTTAAGATTGTAAAAGTTTTTGCCGCCGGTGAGCTAAAACATGTAAGATTATAATTACCATTAACAACTGGAGGGGTGCTTTGGGCTTGAGATTTTACATTAATATTTCCAAGAACCCAGGAATAACAGGAACCCGATGGATAACAGTAGTATAATGGAACCATGGAAATAGTCATTGTATTGCCTTTACTCGCGTAAAACTTACCGGTTCTGGGAGAGTCAGAGGCGACAACAGTACTATTAATTTTAATAGTAAAGCGATGGGCAATATTTGGAGCCGCTGAACCACCATATTCGTAGGTATGATAACCGGTATTTTTGATGGTAAAAGACTGTGTTACCGATGTGCTAAAACAGGTGAGATTATAACTATCTACTCCAGCTTTGCTTTGTTGCTCTGCCGCTTGTTCCTGAGTTTGCACATCCTGACCCTGATCCTCAGACCCTGTTATCGCTAAATTACAGGAAATTAGGCTCATCAGCAAAAGGCCGATTAATAATAAGAAAAATTTTTTTAACATAGTTTCTCCTTTTTTGATTATTCTTTATCAATATAAATACGATAAAAAACAGGCTTACCAATATTTTTCAGAAAATTTATGTAATTTCATATATAATTTTGCGAAAAGTCATTGCGATTAGTAAAATTGTATTTGTTTAGCTTAAACAGGAATCAGTATTTTTAGCGTTAAGGATTGTAATAATAGCAAGTTATTTTTTCAAAAATGACTTGC
>JAFGWI010000216.1 GCA_016937215.1 Spirochaetales bacterium
GCAAGTCATTTTTGAAAAAATAACTTGCTATTATTACAATCCTTAACGCTAAAAATACTGATTCCTGTTTAAGCTAAACAAATACAAACTTTAGAATTGCATGAAGCAGCTTGTTTTCTTCAAAAAATGGTTGAAGCTGATTGGCAAAATGGAGGGAATCTGTTAAATTTGTGCCAGACACTTGGTGTATAGGGAGAATCATGTGACCTTAGAGGAAAAGGATTCTATCAGGACAGAAATAGAAAATAGAATCATGAAAATTGAACAAAATATTTCAGCGCTGCAGGAAGAAACAGTACCCATTCCCCCGAGTGTTGCCCTATGGCGTCTTACCAGGATGGATGCCATTCAGCAAAAAAGTATTGCTGAAGCAAATATCAAGTCTGATAAAGAGAGTTTAATTAGATTAAGATCCGCGTTGGAGAGATTGGATGATCCGGATTTCGGTTTGTGTTTGATTTGTAAACAAGCCATCCCGACAGGTCGCCTCACCATCATACCTGAATCAAGAGTTTGTGTAAAATGCAGCTCAAAGAAAAAGATCTGATAAAACAAGACATCTCATAGATTATTTTCCGCAATTAATCGAATATGCATGCTTGAATGCTTTTGCAAAATTGGGGTGCCGCGGAATATATGAAATCAGCGATTCGCTATTTTGTTTGGGTAATGATTGGCTATTTCCCCTGGATCGTGCCTTTCGTGTACGCTTGACATGGTTGTTCATCTGGTTTTAGCAGCACTAAAAAAATGGCGATTCAGGTTGAGATTCATGGCGCGGAGAATCTGGGTAAAAATCGGAATTAATTTAACATCATACTGGCCTTAAGTACCGCGCTGTAGTCCTCCTTGTTCGGTTGTCTGATTGACGGTAACGGGTCTTTTCGACCTATTATGGGCTTTGCTGTTGCGGTTTTAACAACTACATTTATCAGTTTTAATATATGGAGAAAAAAATGATTAACGAAATAAAGCGACGACGAACGCTGGCGATTATTTCCCACCCGGACGCGGGTAAAACAACATTAACGGAAAAATTGCTTTTATACAGCGGTGCCATCGAAATAGCCGGGTCTGTTGTTGCTAAAAAGCATCAGAGGGATACTTCTTCTGACTGGATGGAGCTGGAAAAAAAAAGGGGGATATCGGTATCCTCAACTGTACTTCAATTTGACTATAATGAATTCAAATTCAATCTTCTCGACACTCCGGGACACAGGGATTTTTCTGAGGATACCTATCGCGTATTGACTGCAGTTGATGGTGTCATCATGGTCATAGATGCCGCGAAAGGAATAGAGAGCCAGACAATAAAGCTTTTCAATATATGCAAAAACCGAAAAATCCCCATTCTTACCTTTATCAATAAACTTGACCGTCCCGCGAAACCACCTATTGAATTAATTGATCAGCTTGAAGAAATATTAGGATTAACCGCATTTCCTATAAACTGGCCTATTGAAAGTGGAGAATCTTTCAAAGGACTGTTTGATAGATTAAATAAAGAGGTTCATCTGTTTCAGCGCTCTCCTGGCGGTGTTTTTAAAGCGCCCTTTACTGTCCATTCAATTACTGACAAATCATTTAGGGAATTAATGTCTGATGATGTATATAATAACCTGACAGAAGAAATCCAGTTACTCGATCATATTGGAGTGGATCTGGATTATAATAAAATTTCTAATGGAGAAATTTCGCCTGTTTATTTTGGCAGTGCTGTTACCAATTTTGGTGTTGAACTTTTATTAAAAGGCTTTCTTGATTATTCAAATCCTCCGATTCCAAGAAAGACAGCGCAAGGGGAGATTGTTCCCTTGGATAACCCGGAATTTTCAGCATTTGTATTTAAAATTCAGACAAATATGAATCCCATGCATCGAGATCGTATGGTATTCGCGAGAGTATGCGCGGGAAAATTCCGGAGGAACGCAAAGGTTTTCAATACCCGGTTGAAAAAGGAAGTACGTCTTGCTTTTACCCATAGTGTTTTTGGTAATGAAAGGGAAACAATAAATGAGGCTTATCCGGGAGATATTATTGGTTTTGTAACCAACACGGAGTTTAAAATAGGCGATACAATCAGCACAAATGAAGGCCTTGCTTTTGAGCGAATTCCACGTTTTGCGCCGGAAATTTTTGCTTATATAAAAAACCGTGATACTTCAAAACATAAATCATTCAGAAAAGGGCTCGACCATCTTATCGCGGAGGATATTGTTCAGACATTTCAAGTTGATGCACAATTTATGAATGTTCCTTTGCTGGGAGCCTTAGGCAGCCTTCAGTTTGAAGTGCTTCAATACCGGCTATCAGATGAATATGGTGTTGAAACTGAACTGGAAGTAATGCCGTGGTCACTTTTGCGCTGGGTTGAAAGCCCGGTAGATGATGAATTTCTGAGAAGCAAAATATCCTATCATGGTGTTACGGGAACAGATGCTTTTAAGAAGCAGGTTCTTTTCTTTAAATCCAACTGGGGGTTTAAATCCTTTAAAGAAGCTAATCCTGAGATCAGCTTAGTGGATACGATTGATTGATATAATATCTGCTTGTGGAAAGCATCCTGGGTCAAGTGTTTCATAATGAAAATAATATTTGTTTCGCAAAAAGCCCCAGGCGTTACCTGCCGCCCAGGGGCATGGCAGGCCGGGCTATTCGGCCTCTGGTCACAAATGCTTCGCTTTTGCCGCTCGGTGGCGAAAATGCTCATTGGTATTCACTATACACATGCAGCCTAACCTGAAATTATTCGGGAGAAAACGCTTTGGCCTGCTATTTTTTAAAATAGCAGGCCATGCCCTTTATCCCTAACGCGTTTAAAGCAATTGCTTACCTTTAGCAAAACAAGTATTGTAAAAGTATTCTTGTCTTTGAAAAGAGGGGGTGTGGCTATTGAGCAGAGTATTTATTAATGTCTCAAAATCCCTTGACCTGTCTCAATAGGCCTGCTATCTTGGTTTTCAAGATGCTGGTGAAAAAAAATTCCTTGATTTTTCCCTTTTGCTTTAATTATCTTCCGTATGTTGCTGCTTTTTTTGTTGCATTGTTATTTGTTTTAATCAGGATTTTTTATTTGCCGCAATTTCTTGATTTTGATCAGATCTGGTACAGCTCGAATATGCAAAAATCCTTAGGGCCTGAGGGGCTTCCTGTTTCTATTCCTCATCATCTTCATTTTGCCTGGTTTGGCAAGTATTTTCATCAATTCATAAACGATCAAAAATCTGAATTATTCTGGCAGGATTTGATTTTCACCAACAGATTGCGGGCTATATTATTTTCAGGAATTGGCGTGTTTTTTTTGTTTTTATTGATTTTTGATATATCAAAAAAATATTTCTGGAGTTTTTGCGGCAGTTTTTTAATTATTTTCAGCTATGGTTTTTTTCATTATTCAGCCATGGTGGATACGGGAATATATCCGGTTGTTGGCACCATCTTGACCTTATGGTTGTTTAATAAATTAATGAGTACCAATAACATAAACCTTTTTACTGCCATATTTAGCGGTGTGGTTCTTTTTATGAATATCATGTTTCATCAGTATCTTGCTGTTATTAATGTTTTTTTTATTCTATTGTTTTTTGTCAGACTACCTGTTTTCAGTTTGAGTTTTTTTAAATCATTTATTTTTTACAAAAAAGCTAAGATTAATGGTAACAAGAAATTTACTTTTTTGAATTTGTTTAAAAGCTTAAAGTTATGCATCGTCATGCTTTTGGTGGCTTGCAGCCTGATAATTCTGGCTTATGTTTATGTTGGTAAAAGTATTTACCGATTGCCTTTTGAGGGTGAGGTTTCGCAAGAAAATTCTAATAAGCATTTTTTTTCAAATATCAGTTTTCAGAAATGGCTTTTTTTGTATGAAAATTATTCTAATTGGGGAAATGGTATCAAGACCTATGATCCTCGAAAGGTATTCACAGGTTTTACAAACGCCTTTTTGGCTCCGCCTTTTCAGACAACCAGGCGTTTGCGTGGGATTGATTTGCGTTACAATTTCAAGGATTTTTTTAACAGAAAATATCTGATCTATAATGTTTTTGCTATAATGACTCTCTTTGTTTTTATTATGCTTGTGGTTTTACTGCCTGCTTTGTACAAGCGCTTTGGTTCCATGTTTTTATTAATACTTTTTAGCTTCATCGCTTTATCAATTCTCTTTACATATTGGGAGCCCGAATATTTTGAATTTTGGCTTGTACCGGTTCATTTATTTTGTTTTTTATTTTTGATGATAGCCATATTTTTGTGTGAAAAAATATCTATTGTTTTAAACAAATACGCTGAAGCAATTTTTTCATTTTCTATATTTTGTTTGTTGATAATTTTTACATTACATAACTGGACTGAATATGTCATTCCATATAGTTCTGCGAAACAAATCGAAGAAATTGATCCGGGATGGAATCTTGATTATTGTAAAAGCCTTTTTAGTTCAGGAATATACAAACATCCGGAATTGCCTTATGGGAATCTTTATCAAACTGATTATTATCCCAAAAAAGAGATTTATTTGCCCCAATGGGCAAGCGGCTTTGAAGGCCCCTAACCATCGGTTGATTGGTAAGTATGAATACCATTAGGGATTTGAATAATGAAGCTTGCGCCTCGGTTTATTTCCGATTTTACGCTTATAGAAAAACCATGATTTTCAAGAATTGTTTTAACAACTGATAACCCAAGTCCAAAACCGTTTCCGCCTCTGGACTTGGTGACACGGTAAAAGGGTTCGAATATTTTATCAATATCCTCCGGGCATATACCTTTGCCATTATCAACGAATTCGAGAAATATGTTATTTTTATCCTTGAATGCTGAGAATCTGATAATTCCTTGTTCCTGAGTAGAATTCACCGCGTTAGAAAAGATGTTTTCAAAAACCCGATTGAGCATGGTGGTGTCCATAGGAATGTATATTGTTGATTCAATATCTATGTGGTATTCAAATTGACGGTGTAATAACAGGGCATCTTCTTTCAAGGTATGGCATAAATTGCTTAAGAATTCCTTTAGATTTGATTTTTGAAGAGAGAGAAACCATTCCTCTGTCTCAAGCTTTACGTATTCAATAAGGTGATCAATTAGGTATTCAAGTTTCGATGCGCGGCTTTTAATTATTTCCAAATAGGCTGTTCTGCTCGATTCTGTTCCTGCCATACCATCCAGAAGGGCTTCCGCGTAACCGCTTATCAGTGAAAGCGGTGTTTTAAGATCATGGCTAATGCCCATAAAAAAACGGGCCCGTTTTTCATATTCACCTTTTAAGGCGACGCGCATTTTTTCAAAGGATTTTGTTAATGAGCCTAGTTCAAATTTGGGTTTTGTGTTAATTGAAAAATCCAGATTTCCTTCCGCGATATTTTTTGTGGCTTTTTCGAGCTCCAATATGGATTTATTCAAGCGTCTGGCTTTAATAAAAGTAATGATCATGGTGAGTAAAAGCAAAAGAAAAAGAAAACCGACCCTCATTTTGAATAAGGTAAAGCGATAAAATTGGATTATATTGCTTCGTGATATTTCAAATAGCATATATAGGGGTGTTGGTTCAGGATAATAAACCAATTCAAACTGAAAATTCTCATTAATTTCAATGTCTTTTGTGTATTCTGAGAAACTATTGAATTTGGGATTATCGATAAATATCAGATTTTCATCAAGTTTGTAGATATTAATTGAGTTCGGCAATAACTCCAAGGATTTTTGATCGGGCGGTTTTTTTGAAACGCCGAAAAAAGTGTCCATAAGTGTTTTCATGGGCCGATTCATGTCTTCAAATAAATTTTGGTCGGTTATAAAAAAAATTAATAGAATAAGACCTGGCACAAGAATAATATTTATCATTATCAGTAAAAAGCTGTTTCGTATTTTCATTATTGCCGCAGCATATCCTTGTTGAAGGAGTAACCTTTCCCGTGGATGGTTTTAACGTACTCCGGATTTTTGGCATCCTTTTCTATTTTTTTTCGTATTCTCTGGATATAAACAGCAACAGTGGTTAAATCGCCGAAACGATTGTCCCAGATTTTTTGAAAAAGATGCTCAGGATTAAAAACCTGTCCCGGGTGTTGAGCCAGGTAGGACAGGATTTCTACCTCTCTGGCCGACATGGCCACACGATTATTATTACATTTAAGCGAATAGGCTTCAGGATTCAACGAAAAGGGCCCGAAATCAATTGTATTCATTTTTGTGTTTGACATTTTAGAACGGCGTAGAACAGCCCTTACACGGGCAACCAGTACTTTGGGGCTGACTGGTTTGGTGACAAATTCATCTGCTCCAATGCCAAGGCCTAGAATCATGTCTTCATCAGCTTCTCTGGCAGAAACAATAATTACGGGAACCGAATTATTTTTTCGCAATTCCTGGAGGAATTCAAAACCATCCATTCCCGGAAGATTGATATCCAGAATAATTAAATCAACATTACGTTTTTTTAAAAGTTCCAGGCCTTCTTCTGCTGTTTCACAGGAAAAGGCCTGAAATCCTTCTTTTTTTATATAGAGTTCGAATAAATCGGAGAGTTCTTTAACATCCTCGATGATCAAGATATCGGCTTTCACCGTTTTCTCCCTTGCTAGAAATCGGTCGCTCCAAAAGTTGTTTCAATTTTGAAGCTGAATGTATCAATCGTGTTATCTGAATCCAGAACAATTGGCACGGAATATTTTATTTCCGTGTTTCCGAATAAATTCACGCCTAATCCCGGTTCAAAGGTGTTTCCATTTATTGACAGCTCATGATATTTTTCCCCAAAAGTCATTGGGCAGGAAGCGGTTAGGGTGAAATTATTGTTGAATTCATAACTCACCGAAGGTCTGAAATCAAGTGACATATCTGAAAAATTGATTGAACCCATCAGAGTGATTCCGATTCCGCTTTTGTAAAGGTCTCTGGTGCTTAAACTGCCTGTAAGATAATATTTTCCAATAAAAATGAGGTCTCTCATATAATCCAGGTTTAATAGACCTATTCCTTCAATCGGATTTGATTTATTGATCTCTTGCATTTTTTGTATTGCATCTAATGCTAATTTAGGATCATCATAGCCTTCACCATTATAAAAAAACTGAAGATAACCAGTATAATTAAAACCGGTTTCATCATCACTGTCTGTTGCCAATAATCCGATGGTGCCGTTAAAAAAGAAATCTTCTTCCCTTGTTTCGGTTGAAACCTCGAAAAAAGGCACTGAATCATCTTTAATGATAAAGGTTTTATCCGATCCGTAACTTAGTACTGCTTCGGCAAACACATTGGTCTGAAATAAAGGTGCTGTGGCTGTGGCAATAAGCTTGGGGCTTTTCTCTGCCTGATAGTATCCTGAAAATCCGATTTCTGTACTGTCGATGATAAACTCGAATTTCGGGGCAATAGCGATATCCTGTGGTTTTGAAATTTCATCGGCGATCAGGAAAAGATAGGCATTGTTAAGACCAATGGGAACATGGGCTTTGAGCGAAACAGGCCCTTCGCGCTCGGCTTCAGGTTCAAAAATATTGATAGGCGACAAACTCAACACATCGGCAGGAGAATAATAATAACCAACCCCCCATTTTGCTGTTTGTTTACCCACCCTGAAAAATACCTTATTGTCCCAGTCAAAATCGACAAAGATTTCCTTTAATTTCAACGCGGTATTCAGATTGATGTTACCGTTCTCAAGGTAGGTAAACGGGTAGGTGATGTCGCTTTTGACAAAAACCCTGAAATCTTCATTGGGCCTGGCGTCAAGAAATAATCGGAGAGCTGCTGAATAGTTGAAGTATACAGACTCCGGATTAAAAAAATCATCATTTTCAAGAGGATACCATGATGAATTGGTTTTGAAATGAAAACTTCCGCCAATAACAGCTTGTTCCGATGTCAGAAGTACAGTGTCCAGGTTTGCGTCAACCGCATCCTCAGCTCTTTCGTTTACCATTTCATCATTTTCGAATAGACCATCAATATCCATCAAATCATCGGAATCATCAGAGCTTTGGGCTAATAGAGGGAAGAATAAAAAACTTAACAAGAGAATTGAAATCATTTTTTTCATTGTTATTTTCCTTATTTATCGATTTACCCGTTCCAGGTAATTTTTCGAGAACACTTCCTCTGGAATGTCTTTAAGTGAAATATCTTTAAATGTAATTTGTGTTTTTTTGCCTTTAACCAATTCATCAACAATCAAAATGGTAGTGGCCACGAATTTATTATTGATTTTTTCATATTTGGGAGTGTATTTTGACCTCATCAAACGGCCGGTCAGACTATATTCCTTGGCTTGCAGAATCAGATTGTTTTCTTTGTTAATATAAACAATTTGCTTGGGATAGGTGACTTCATCATTCAAAGCATTCAAGGTTACGATCCATACATCAAAAGCGCCAAGTTTTCCTTCTTCATATGCTGTAACCTCATAGTCTTCCGATAAGGTGCTGACACGCATGTCTGAATTACGCGCGTCTGTTCCCTGAATCATGTCTTTTAATGAAGTATGAGTGAATTTTCGGCTTTCCGGATCATATTGCCAGAGGTTATCATCGACCCTGAGTATGCCGACGCCTTTGTCCACAACCGGTTCCAGGGTTAACAAAAGAAATTTGTCGTCATCATCGTTTCGGAACATTACCATTGTGCTTTTGTTGTCTCCTTCTTCCGGGTCAACGGAAATAAAGGTAATGGTCGCGGAAAAATCTTGATTTTCAAAGGTTTGACGCTGGTCATTTAATTCCAGGATGGCTTTAAAGTCCGGGGTCTCAGCCGCGCTGGCCAAGCTTGTTATCATGATCAAAAAAAGTGGAATAAAAATTTTATGTTTCATACAATTCTCCTTGTGAGTTTAAAAATTCGTGCTTAAGGCTTTGGCTGGGTCGATTTTTGATGCCTTCCGCGATGGAAAAAAAGCGGCAATAATGCATAAAATCGGGATAATGATTAATGTCGAAACCATTCCCGCGACAGGCAGTGAATAGGTAAAATGATCCTTGTATAAAAAGAGGCTCAGGAAATTAAAATCAGCAAAGGAGATAAGAGAAAACGCGTTTCCGATCAAAATTCCCAAGGCGATTCCCATGAAGCTGCCTAAAAGTCCGATAAAAATAGCTTCCAGTAAAAAGATCCGCAAAACAATCGGCCGCTGCATTCCCATGGCGCGCATGGTACCGATTTCCTTGAATCGTTCGATCAAAACCATACGAAAGGTGTTGGTAATACCGACCATGATGATAATGATTAAAATAAAGAAGATCACTGTTGCCGTAAAATTGATGGCGCTAATAACACTGAAAATAATGGACAGCATATCATTTATATTGGTAACCGAATAGGTGATTTCACCCGCGCGAGCAGGGTCAACCTTGCCGCCAAACATTCCCATGGCCATCATTTTGGTTAAGGGGTTTTCATCTTCCTCGTCACTTTCTTCTTCATCCGTTTTTTCTTCATCATCATCTGAAAAATTCATCATGGCTTCAATGTCACTGAAATCAATTCTGAAGCGTTCCGCTACCTTCACCCTCTCTTCCATATAACTGTAAATTTTATCAGTGAAGCCTTCCATGTCCTCCATGTCTTTCAGCATAATACTGAAGGTCTGAAATTCCTTGTCCCTCAGATTGATGATACGGTTAATCGATGCCAGATTTCCATAGCCCGCGTCAACATCAATAATTTCATTACCCTTGAAAGTGGCTGAAACAATAAAACTATCCACATTATTCTGGCCGGTAGTTGTTGTTGTTTTAAAAAGAACCTCTTCTCCGGCCTCTATGTTCAGTTTCTGAGCGGTTTTATCGGTAATTATGATATGATTGGGCTCATTGATTGTATCCAGAGAGCCGCTGACAATATTCAGGCTTTTTAAAAAATCAGGATCCTGGTCAAAGTCAACTCCATCGATGTCGATTCGTCTCACTGTTTTACTGCCAAAGATAATTTCGCCTGTGGCTGATGACCGCGTTGAAATCGATTGATAGGGAATTTCAAGATCCTTAAGCGCGTCTTTGAGCAGTTTGTCGT
This sequence comes from Spirochaetales bacterium, assembly GCA_016937215.1. Taxonomy (GTDB): domain Bacteria; phylum Spirochaetota; class Spirochaetia; order SZUA-6; family JAFGRV01; genus JAFGWI01. The sequence goes on from JAFGWI010000216.1 coordinate 10,009, forward strand.
CTCGGATAACCTCTTCAGCTAATCCTGTCGGCAAAATTTCATCGGCTGAAATAAAGATATGGCCAGACAAAAGGTGGGATAAATTATCCTTGATATTTCCCACAAGCCCTTGTGAAAGACCGTTCAGGAGGATGATAATCAGAACACCAAAGGCAATGGCACCTGCCAATAAAAAGGTCCGTTTTTTTTCCCGCATTATATTTCTTGAAGCTATTTTAAAGCTTTTCATTTTCCGCTCTCCTTTACTTTGATTGCATGGCTGTGACCGGCTGAATCCGTAATGCCAAAACCAGAGGATAAATACAGGCTATTAAGGATATTAGGATAACAGATATCAAGCCGGCGATGAGGGCCGAGATCGAGATAACCGGATAAAGCACTTTACCGCCAAGAATAACCTCGAAAAACATATTGGGAGCTTCTATTCCAATAGCCCCTGTTACGTTTAAGGCAATGGTCGCGGCGATAATTCCTATAGTCCCGAATACAATGGAAATAAGAAAGGTCTCCAGCAGAATCATCCACCGGATGAATGATTTCTGACCGCCTATGGCCCTGATGGTTCCGATTTCCGGTATGCGTTCGGTAATGGAAATAACCAGGGTGTTCATGATAATGATAATGGCCACAATGGCAATCATGATAATCACCACGTTAAATACCCATTGAAAGTTTTGCGATGCCTGGGCCGTGGAACCGGCGCCTTGCAGCCAATCGGCGGTAGAATTTTCAAGACCCTGTTCATCGAACCAGTTTTGGATGGATTTTCTAAAACCTTCAATAGAAGCACCGGGCTCCAATCTCACGGCAATATAGTACCAGGCACCTGAATCGGTTTCTGACAATGCTTTGGATTCGCTTGAATCTCCGAGAATATTGAAAATATCGGAAGTATTGGAAGTGCTGTTATCCAGGCTCAAGTTGCCCAGTCCTGTATCGCTGAACATATCATCGATGGACATGTCCATCAGTTCAGTATCTTCCTGCGAGAGTTCAACTTCCATATTTGCCCCCACAGTCAGACCTTCCAGGGCTCGCATGGTATCCACCGATACCAGACTGACAAATTGCAGCTGGCCCTGGGAATTTTTGAACTCCATAATGCCTTTAACCGTGACTTCCCGGATTTTAGTGCCCGCGGTGAAACTCATGCCAGTGAGCAGAATTTTATCACCCGCGTGAACCTCTCGCTTGCTAAAACGTTTCAGCATATTTACCACGCTTTTGGAAAGCAAAATCCCCTCTTCATTCGAATCAAGATACTCACCTTCGATAATGTTTATATTTTGAGGATACATTTCCTTGTATTTTTCTGGATCAATACCAAAAAGTATGGAAAAACCCATGTCCGATTCTTCAACCGAGACCCTGGCTGAACCGGAAATCTGGGGTGAAAAAGCCTTGACCTGTGGACTGTTTTCCAGAAATTCCACTACATCAAAAAAACTTTCAATGGTCGGAGTTTTTTTGCTCTCGCCGTCCATACCGCCGCCCTGGGGAAAAAGTGAAGCCCTGCCAGTGGTTTTACCATGAATCATGAGATGTCCGGTATAATTTTCAATAAAATTTTCCCTGATGCCCTTTTTGGAAGTGTCCAGCATGGAGTTGACCGTTACCAAAATAAACACGCCAGAGGCAATAATAATTCCGATGATCAGGGTTTTAACCTTGTGTTCGAAAAGGTTCCGAACCGCGATTTTCAGGAGTATCTTCATCTGGATGCTCCCGCGGAAATACCAGTCTTGCTATCTTCAGTAATCAAACCATCCTGCAGCCGGATAATATGATCGGCAATCGAAACAATGGTAGGGTCGTGAGTTGAAAAGATAAAGGTGGTATCGATTTCCTTATTGATTTTTTTCATCAATTCGATAATAGCTTCACCGGTTTTTGAATCCAGGTTGGCTGTGGGTTCGTCGGCCAGCACGATTTTGGGCTTGGTCACCAAAGCACGCGCAATCGCCACGCGCTGCCTCTGGCCGCCGGATAATTCATTAGGCCGGTGATTTCTCCATTCAGTTAAGCCCACTTCTTCAATCAGAAAATTGATCCACTCCTCTTTTTCCGCTTTTGAAAAAGGTATTTTTCCAAGCAACAATGGAAAATCGATATTTTCGTAAACATTTAACACAGGAATCAGGTTAAAGGACTGAAAAATAAAACCGATTGTTTTATGTCGCAAAGTGGTTAATTGCCGGTCGTTCAGATGCGAAGTAACAGCCCCTTCAATGGAAACCTCGCCTTCTGTAGGTGTATCAATCAGACCTATCATATTCAAAATGGTTGATTTGCCCGAACCCGAAGGCCCCGCGATGGAAATAAAATCTCCTTTTTCCACCTCGAAGCTGACTCCCTTTACTGCTTTTACTTCTGTTTTTCCAAGTGGATAATTTTTTTTCACATTACTTAACGAAACAATTGACATGTACAGCTCCTCCATCGTTTATTTAAGGAAATTCATTCCTGAATAATAGATATAACACTTAGGGTTTAAAATTACTAAAAACAACATTAAATATCCATAACAGCCTTATAAAAAATAAATAACATTTTGTTAGATACTTACAATTTTTTACAAGCTTTATTCATTAAGTTTATTTTTTTAACATAAAAAATTAAAAATCAGAATCATTATTTTGTTAGAAACTTTGGAATATTTGCATGGCTTGGGATGAATGCTTTTTTTGTTATGGGCGTTGCCTGCCGCCCAGGGGCAAGGCAGGCCGGGCTTTCCGCGGCTCCGCTTCGCTTCGAAATCCTCGGCGCCTCTAAAGGCGCCTCCGGGTTTCAACAAGCCCTTTTTGAAAAAAGGGCTTGTTGCCGCTTCAATCCCTAACGCGGGAATATGAATAAGCTTTATTAACTAAACAAAGCCAAAAAAATTAAAGAATAATTTCCTTCACCTTTTCCATGAGAATCGGCGGTAGGTGCATGTAGCGTGTGGTTCGTCGTTTTTGTTCTATATCAGTGTAGACCCTTTGTACCTGTTCAACGGTGATGCCAACGGCTTCGGCCACTTCCTCGATAGGCACATCATTGTTTTTTCCGTAAAGACAGAGATCCATTTTGTCATAGGGTAGAGAGAAGTAAAACTCTTCCTGGGACTGGGGCAGGGAATAGGTGTCGGTGGTCGGCAAGCGGTTACAGATTTCATCTGGCATACCCAGGTACCTGGCCATTTGATACACCTGTGATTTGTAAAGATGGGCGATGGGCTTGATATCAGCTGAGCCGTCGCCAAGTTTCACAAAAAAGCCTTGGTCGTATTCCAGTCGGTTGGGTGTTCCGGTAGCCACGTAATTCAGCCGGTCGGCGTGGTAGTATTCCAGCATTTTTCTGACCCGCTGTTTGAAATTTGTCGCGGCAACGATACCCAGGTAGGCCTTGGGCGTCAAACGAGCCTTGATTTCCTTTCCATCGGGCGATTGGGCCACTACAGAAAATAGCCTGAAGCTGTCAGAATCAATAACACTGGGGAGAATTATTTTGGACTTGTATTCTGATGTGAACTCAGGAATAACCTCGCGAATAGCGTCATCACGGCGTTTGTAGCAGCCAAGGGCATCCAGTATAGGTGAAATGTCTTCATAGACGTTATCAGTTCCCAGATGGTCGGCCAGTTTCTGGCTTAAACTCTTGGTGGTTGATGAAGAATCCTTTTCCGGCATCATCAGGGTAAGGACCTTCTTGGGGCCTAATGCTTTCACGCAAAGGCCGGCCACAACAGTGCTGTCAATTCCGCCGGAAATGGCGACAACAGCTCCCTGGCGTTTCAGTTCCTTGGGAATCACCTGACGGATTTTTTCGGTTATTCTGGCTGCTTCTTTTTCGCAATCCAGATTCAGGATTTCTTTTGAAAATTTCTGACTCATTATTTTTTATTCCTCTCTTTTAGAATCGTTTTCATTATTTTACCCGCCTTGTTCTTGGGCAGGTTTGAAATCACCTCGATTTCCTTTGGCCTTTTATAAGCAGGCAGTTTCTGGTTCAGAAAAAGGGTGATGGCGTCTAAATCCAGTTGGGTATTTTCCCTGGGCACGATGTAGAGCTTTATGGCTTCTCCCAAAAGGGGGTCATCAACTCCAATGGCAGCTGCTTCGTGAACTTCCTTGATTTCCAGGCAATACTCTTCAATTTCTTTGGCGCTCACCCTGTAGCCTTTGACTTTGATGATGTCCTTTTTTCTTCCTGTGATAAAAAGAAAGCCCTCATCATCCATATAACCTAAATCGCCGCTTCGGTAAAGCCCCTTGGAATAAACTTCCTCGGTTGTGTCCAGATCATGCCAGTATCCCTGAAACATATTGGAGCCTCGGGCCAGAAGTTCGCCTTCGGTTCCCTGGGGCAAAGGATTCCCCTCCTCATCACCGATAAAAAGGTCAACATTGGGTACAGCTTTTCCGATAGATCCCCACTTGTCAGTCAGGCGCTTGGGGTCCATCCAGGACAATCGGGGCGCGGCCTCTGTGGAGCCGTACATGATAAAAAGCTCGGCCGGCGCAAAGGCTTCGGCCACGCGTTTTTGTGTGCTCACGGCCATGGCCCCGCCGGCCTGGGTCACGTAACGCAGTTTCGGGAAATCCATTTCAGCCAGAGAAGAGCGGTTCAACAGTATGGTGAAAGTCGAAGGAACACCGGCAAAACCGGTTGCTCCCAGTTCTTTCATGGATTCAAGCACTTTGTTGGGGTACATAAAGCGGTTGTCTATGAGTACCTTTGCGCCTACAAGAAAATGGGTAAGCAGAAGAGACATCCCGTAAATATAGAAAAAAGGTAGTACCACCATAATGGAATCGCTTTGTTTCAAGCTTAAATAGTCCACGATGGAATACATATTAGACACTAGATTCAAATGAGATAACATGACCCCCTTTGGTGTTCCTGTGCTGCCCGAGGTGTAGACAATGGCGGCTAAGTCAATGTCGATATTCCGTACCTGAGGTGCCTCGATCGATCCTGTTTTCAGTATATCTTCAAGATTGTGATTTTGAATGTGCCCGATTTCAGACAGAGGCCCCGGGGTATTTGAATCAACAATCAAGTGGATCAAATGGGGTGTTTTAACCAGTATTTCTGGTAAATACCTCAGGTATTTCTTTTGAGCGACCATGGCAATGCATTCCGAATTATTAAGTTGATAAATAATGGATTCGCTTTGGATATCGGTATTCAAAGCCACTACCACACAGCCAGCTTTGAGAATGGCAAAGTAGGAAATAATATAATGAAAACTGTTGTCAAAAAGAAGAGCGATTCTGTCGCCCCTTTTGATGCCAAGATGGATAAGGTGATTGGCCAGTTTATTGGCTTGGTGGTTCATTTCGGAATAATTCATGAACTGGTCCTGAAACCAGGCTGCCATTTGGTCTGGATATTGTTGAGCAGAATTTTCCAGGAAATGATTTACCAAATAGATTCTATCCATTATGCCTCCTTAAAAAATCACTTTGTGAAATCAATGGTATTTGTTAATGGCGGAAGATCATCTTCTTTGAATTGATAATCAGCTTCAATAATTTTCTTTTGGCACAGGAGTGTGGACATCACGGCCACCACGCGCATATTGTCGCTGTTGCTCATTTTGCTGCCATCAATTTTACGACATTTAGTCATCAAAAGTTCCACAGCCTTGGGGTTAAATATGGCAGTATTTTCCACAAACTCGGGTCGGGTGATTTCTTCTATCCAGTCCTGGCTTGTACCGCCCCAGAAAAAGCTGGCCGCGTCGGGAGCCCGGTAGGGCTGTTTGTCCCTGAAAAGGATGTCATGGGGTACCATATCCTTAAAAGCCATTTTCAGAATATATTTTTCATTCAGGCCCATGAGTTTATGCTCCGGTGGCAGAGTGGCCACAAATTCGGCAAAATTGCAGTCCAGAAAGGGAAAGCGACCTTCGACCGAGTGGCCCATGAGCATTCTATCGCCCTGGGATGCCAGAATATAACCGCTTAAAAGAGTTTTGGTTTCAAGCCATTGGGCTTGTTCCAATTGGTCCCAATGGGAAAAGCGTGGAGGCTGAATTTCGCGCAAAGTCGAAAGTGCATCCATTTTTTCGACATTGCTTTTCAGCTCCGGATTCAGCATGGCTTTCAGGGAGGTTGTTGTGTCCCACCGGGTCCTGTGTGATAAATAGGAATCTGTTGGATCCAGTGATTTGCTGAAAAAGGCTCTGGCAAAGGCTGGCGCTGAGCCGGGGGAGCGTTTCATCCAGGGGTAAAGGGCTTCCACGATTCCAGCTCTTTTGCTTGAATCCGGGTTACGGGCGATAAAGTGACGTACCCGGGCTTCCCTGAAAATATCGTAGCCCGCGACAATTTCATCAGAGCCCTCGCCAGTGACAACCACCTTGTATCCGGCTTTTCGGACCAGGCCGGACAGCAAAAAAAGCGGGGCCGGGGCTGTGCGCAGAATGGGGTGTTCGGTGTGTTTGATTACTTCGGGAAAGGCCGAACCTATATCTTCCTCTGATACAACCAGGTCCTGGTGATCGGAACCCAATCTATCCACCATGGTTTTCTGGAAATTGCCCTCATCAAATTCCTGGTCCTTGAATCGGATAGAAAATGTTTTAAGTGGTGAGTTGGTGTACTGGCTCAAAACAGCGGTTGTGACCGAAGAATCGATTCCACCGGAAAGATAGGCTCCTACGGGCACATCACTTCGGGTGAAGCGGAGCTGGGCAGCTTTGATCAAGTGCTCCCGAAAGGCTTCCACATTTTCCTGAAAATTGTATTTTGACTGGGGTTTTTCAGGAAAATCAAGCTGCCAATAGGCCTGGTGTTTTAAGATCGAGCCTGAAAATTTGGCAAAGCTGCCTGGGGGCAATTGTTTAACACCCAAATAGGGGGTTCTGGGCGCCACAGGGCACCAGAAAGTAAAAATTTCATTTAATCCAGCGGGATCAAACATCCGGCTTGCCTTGGGGTGAGCGAAAATTGATTTTATTTCAGAGGCAAAAATCAGGGCACCCTTGATTTCGCTGTAATAAAGGGGTCTGATTCCAAATCGGTCCCGAGACAAAACCAGTTCTTTTGTTTTTCTGTTCCATATAGCGATAGCCCATTGACCGTTGAAGCGTTTGAAGCAATCGGTGCCCCATTCTTCATAGGCATGAACAATCACTTCGGTGTCGCTTTTGGTTTGGAAAATGTGGCCGCTGGCTTTGAGTTCTTTGGCCAGTTCCAAATAGTTGAAGATTTCACCGTTGAATGAAATCCAGAGGTTTTTGTCTTCATTGCATAGAGGCTGGCCGCCGCCGGACAAATCGATAATTGACAAGCGGGTGTGCCCCAGACCAGCCTGGTTATCGATAAAATAGCCGCAGGCATCGGGCCCTCTGTGTTTTAACTGAGCCATCATGGCCTTTAAGGTCGGAAGGGAAGGCCTTTCCCCTGTTTCGCTTGTAACAATTCCGCAAATTCCACACATACTACTGACTTTCTTGTTGATGCTTTTTTATCACCAGTTTCAAGCAATCTTCAGGGTTTGATAATATTTCAGGTGATATCTCATCATCCTCTAGTACGATTGAAAAACTGTCTTCAATGAACATGGCGGCTTCAAGATGATCTGAGTCGGCGTTTTTGGCGCTCCGACTCTCGTAAAAATCATTTAAAACAGATTTGATAAACTTCTCGTCTTTTTTGAATTTATTATCGCTGTTCATAATTTTTATTCATCCATTCCTGGTATTCGCCTTTGCGTATATGTTCAACCCATTCCAGATTGTCTAGATACCATTTTACGGTTGCTTTTATGCCCTCTTCAAAGGAAGTAAGATTTTTCCAGCCCAGTTCCTTCTTGATTTTACTACAGTCGATAGCGTAGCGGCGGTCATGGCCCGGTCGGTCCTTTACATAGGTGATCAGTTTTTTGATCTCCCCTTGGTCTTTGGAAAGAAGTTCCGCCGCGCATTGGCAGATTTTGTTCACCAGATCGATATTGGTCCATTCGTTTTCGCCGCCCACATTATAGGTGCTTCCGGTCTGGCCCTTATTGATGATAGTCCAGATGGCCGAGGCGTGATCTTCAACATAAAGCCAATCGCGGATGTTTTTTCCGTCACCATAAACCGGCAGGCTTTTGCCTTCGAAAATATTCATGATCATAAGGGGAATCAGTTTTTCCGGGAACTGGAGTGGGCCGTAATTATTGGAACAATTGGAAAGGGTGATGGGAAGGCCGTAGGTGTGAAAAGCTGCTCGTACCAGGTGGTCTGATGAAGCCTTGCTGGCAGAGTAGGGGCTTCGGGGGTCATAAGGGGTTTCTTCGGTGAAATAACCCTCATCGCCAAGTGATCCGAAGACTTCGTCAGTACTCACGTGGTGAAACAGAACATCATTTCGGTCTTTCCACAGTTTTCGGGCCACTTCCAGCAGGTTGAATGTTCCCATGATATTGGTTTCAATAAAATCCTTGGGCCCATAAATGGAGCGGTCAACATGGGATTCAGCGGCAAAATGCACGCAGGTGTCGATATCGTATTTTTCAAAAATCCTTTTAGCAGCATCATAATCACAGATGTCGGCTTTTTCAAAGAAATAACGGCTTTTGCCATAGTGAGTGTCGATGTCGATCAGATTTTCCGGGTTTCCCGCGTAGGTGAGATTATCCATATTGATGATTTTGCCCGCGAAATCGGTTTTATTAAAAAGATATTTGATAAAATTGGCTCCGATAAAGCCGGAACCCCCTGTGACAAGCAGATTTTTCAGTTTACGATTAGTCATTTGTCAGCTCCTCTAAAAAGCGGTTCAGGCCATTTTGCCAGTCCGGTATGGTAATATTGAATTCTTTGATTAATTTGTCCTTGGATAAATAGGAATTTTTGGGGCGTTTTGCCTTTGTGGGGTAAGCTTCTGTTGGGATAGCCACAAGATTGATCGGCTTTTTGAGCAATCCCATCTCCAGGGCCTGTTTCTGAATCTCTCTGGCGAATTCAAACCAGTTTGTGCGACCGGTGTTGGTGAAATGATAAATACCAAAACCCTCTGTGCCTTCGGTGTCTTTGGATTTGATGATCGCAAGAATGGCCGCGGCCAGATCCTTTGTGTAAGTGGGGCTTCCCCATTGGTCAGAGATGATTTTCAGCTCGTCTTTTTCAGCAAAAAGCTTTAACATAGTTGTTACAAAATTTTTATTGTTTTTGCCGTAAAGCCAGGCTGTTCTCAGAATATAGAACTGCCTGCAATTTTCCTGGATGGCTTTTTCTCCTTCAAGTTTGGATTGACCGTAGACCCCCAAAGGAGCGGTGGGGTCATCCTCCACATAGGCTTCTTTTTTCTGGCCGTTAAAAACATAATCAGTTGAAATATGGACCAGGGTCGCGCCGGTTTTTTCAGCCATAATGGCCAGGTTTTTGGGCCCCAGGCTATTGATGGCAAAGCAGGGTTCTCTGTCCTCCTCTGCCTGGTCAACGGCTGTATAGGCCGCGCAGTTGATAATCCATCTTAGAGTGTGATCTGCAAACTGCTTTTTGATAAAACCATTCAGGGCTGCCGGATCGGTGATATCCACTTCCTTGTCAGTGGCGATGTATTCTAGGCTGTTGTGAATAAAAAGCTTCTCCAGATCAGTGCCCAGCATTCCTTTGGAACCAACGAGCCAGATCATAGGCTTTCAAATTCCTTGAAAAACTGGTCCTGATTCTCTTCGTGGCGGATTTCATCGACCTTTTCCTTTTTGTCTTTACCCGCAAAAAGTTTGTCTGGTCCATTGATGACCATACCCCGTTCGGTTTTTGAAATGTTTTTATAACCATGGACGACTCCCGGAGGAACGGTTACGGTCAAGGGGTTGTCGGTTCCGGCGAAAAAAATATGACGGTTTCCGTATGTTTCACTGTTAGGCCGCGCGTCCCAGAGGTAAACCTTGAAATTGCCCGGCCCGATAAAGGTGAAAATATCGGTCTGGGTTTCGTGTTCGTGAGGACCACGACCAACCCCTGGCTCTGTGAATGAAACATAGGCCATTTCGGGCATAAGCCCTGTGGGTAGGGTATCGCTTCTGAAAATTTCAACCAGGTATCCTCGGTCATCGAGGTATTTTTTTAATGGCAACAAAGCCACATCGTGTATTTTTCCGTTTTTGTATTCCATACTTTATTCCTTTAAAATATTCAATAAATATTCACCGTAGCCCGATTTTAAAAGCGGTTGGGCTAGAGAAATTAATTGTTCTTTTGAAATATAACCCATTTTATAGGCAATTTCTTCTATACAGGAAATTTTTAATCCCTGTCTTTCTTCTATTGTACGAACAAAGGATGCGGCATCGAGCAGGGAATCGTGGGTGCCGGTATCAAGCCAGGCAAAACCCCGGCCCATCAATTTGACCTGAAGCTCGCCTTTTTCAAGATAAATACGGTTTAAATCGGTAATTTCAATTTCGCCGCGGGCCGAAGGGGGCAGTTTGGCTGCCATATCACATACCTGGTTGTCGTAAAAATAAATCCCCACCACCGCGTAATTTGATTTGGGTTTCAACGGCTTTTCTTCAAGCGAAACAACATTGTTGTTGGTGTCGAATTCCACTACGCCGTAGCGTTCGGGATCCTGAACATAGTAACCAAACACCGTGGCACCCGATTTCTGGGCAGCAACCTCGCGGAGCATTTTTGGTAGATCGTGGCCAAAAAAGATATTGTCCCCCAGAATCAGGCAAACCGAGTCGTCTCCGATAAAATCTTTTCCGATGATAAAAGCCTCGGCTAAGCCGCGGGGTTCAGCTTGTTCCGCGTATTCAAGTTTAAGCCCCAGGCTTTTGCCAGACCCCAGAATCTCCTCAAAACGGGGCAGATCTTTGGGAGTCGAGATAATCAGAATTTCGCGGATTCCTGCCAGCATCAAAACCGATAAGGGGTAATGAATCATGGGCTTGTCGTAGACAGGAAGTAATTGTTTGCAAATAGCTTGCGTAATTGGATATAGCCGGGTCCCTAGACCACCAGCGAGAATAATACCTTTCATGAAAACCTCTTTTTTTTTATCCGGGCCTGTGCCCACTAGATATTCTATCATTATTTGAATAAATATCAGGCCAAGTTGACTATTTTTTTAGTCTATATTAATAAGATGATGAAATCTATTCAATAATACTAATTTATGATTTTATAATAATTTGTTTTGTTTGTGTCAATTTTTTTTAATAATTAACAAGCAAAAGGGATTTTTTGCTTAATTATTACAAATTCTTGGTTAATGTCTGACTTTATTACAGGGGTTTTTTTGACGTGCAGTTTCCCAAGGGAATGAAAGGCCGGGTTAACAGGTTTTCTATTGTATCATCCTAGAGTGCCAAAATACGAAATTTTTGTGAATGAATAACAGGTCTATTCCCTTTTTCCTAGGTAAGTAGAAATATTCCTGATTAAGGAAGAGCAATTATTCAGTGTCCGGGATTGATCAGCGAAACAGATGAAATAGTACTTGATAAATATAATAGATAGAAGAGGCTTTTGTAATGCGCTTAAGAATGTATCTTTTTTCATAAAGGTTTTTACCCGGTATAAAAAAATTAATTAATATTACCCGGCTAATATTGCAATTTTATTTAAAACAGGGTATATTTTAAACATGAATGAAAATAAAAGCTATACAACTTTTTACGGTTTCCGTCATATAGTGACAGGGGACCTCGAAACCATACTGAAAGAGACTTATCCGCTTTTTCAGGAGCAAATTATCGATCAGGTGCTGATATTTGATAACAGCACTGGCAGGCAAATTGATTTTGATTTTCATGGAAGACTTGAGGAGGTATTGGAAAAGAATCTTCCCAAAAAATCAAAATCCGGACCCGGCAGGCCAAGCCTGGGAGTTACCAGCGCTGAGGTGTCCCTTTTACCCGGCCATTGGGACTGGCTCCAGGCTCAACCCAAAAGGGCTTCAGGAACCATCAGGAATCTTGTGGAAAAGGCCATCATAAACGAACCCCCCGAGGAGAGGAGGAAGAGACAGATTAATGCTGCTGGCCAGTTTTTATGGGCTATTGCTGGAAACTTACCAGAATTTGAAGAAACCACCCGGGCTTTGTACGCCAAAAAATGGACCATTGTGGATTTATTGACCCGATCCTGGCCAGAGGATATTCAGAAACACCTGGGCTTTATGCTTTCGGAGGCAAGAAATCCCTTTTCCGGTGGGAATGTTCATCACTTAAGAACGCTCCTGGTGCTTGATTCGCAATATAAAGCAAAAGATCAGGAAAAGAAACAGCCTTGGCAGCTATCTGCTGTGAATTTGGCTGCGTCTATCGCTAATGGATGTTATTCCGCCTTGGAGGTAATGGAAGCTTTTTTTCAGAGAATCAAGGTTGTTAACAAGGAAATCAATGCCATAACGACCTTGTTTGAAGAAGAGGCTCTTGAGAAAGCCGCTGAAATAGATCGGAAGCGTGCGGCCGGTAAGGAGGTGGGGCCCTTTGCCGGAGTGCCTTTATCTATAAAAGGAAACCTGGATGTCGCGGGTTACGCCACCACAAATGGCATAGCAGCCTTGGAAAAAGCCCTTGCCCCAAAGGATTGTCCTGTTGTGCGACGCCTTCGAGACGCAGGCGCCATTCCTGTGGGTCACAGTAATTTACCTGATATGTCACTGCGTTTTCACACCAGCAGTCAATTATACGGCGCGACACTCAACCCCTGGAACAAGGCTCTTACCCCCGGCGGTTCAAGCGGCGGCGAGGGAGCGGCTCTGGCCGCAGGCTTATCAGCCCTGGGCATTGGAAACGATGCCGGCGGATCGGTGCGCGTACCAGCCCTTTTTAATGGCATCGCGGCGTTAAAGCCCAGTTACGGCAGGTTTCCGGCTGATAATTCCATTGGGCCAAGGGACCTGACACTGGCCTCGCAGCTTATCCCGGTTGATGGATTTCTCGCGCGTTCTGTGGCGGATTTACACATCGCCTTTCAGATTGCCGCGGGAACCAGTCCTGTGGACCCGAGAACGGTCCCCGCGCCGCTTTTTTTTGATCATCATTCTGAAAAACTCAGGGTGGCCCTTGTGACAGACCCGGGAGGGCTTGGGGTAAGCAAAGGGGTTTTAGCTGCTTGCGAAAAGGCAGGAGAAATACTATCCCGCCATGGTTATGAAGTTGAAAGTGCCCAGCTACCCAAAGTGAAGGAGATATGCGATGCCTACGGGAAAATGATATTTACCGAGTTTTATCAAAACCTGCCTGTTTTTCAGAGATTGCTCGGCAAAGATGGACAGCGCTATATTGAACTGGCCATGGAGCTGCAAAAGCCAGAAGACCTTCATGGTTACATTCAGCTTGCCGCGCTTCGACAGGGTTTTCAGCGCCAATGGTCTCAGTTTTTCACCGAATATGATCTTATTCTTGGTCCGGTTTTTACAGAGGAGGTTCCTCCGCCAGACTATGATATCCGGGGAGCAGAAGAGCATAAAGCGCTTACCCAGGCTATGAGGCTCTGTTCTGCCAGCAGCTTTATCGGTGTGCCGGCCGTGGCCGTTCCTACAGGCCTTGAGAATAGTATGCCAACAGGGGTTCAGATAATCGCTGCCATGTATCAGGAGAATATGTGCCTTGAAGCCGCGGCCGTTATTGAAAATGCCCTGGGTGTTTTCACACCCATAGATCCTCGATAGATTATTATATGATTTTTTAGGCAAGATATTTTATTGGATTAATTTGCGGGGCGCCTTATAAAATTCGATTTAAAAAAGGCGCCCCATTAATGATTGAAATTGGTGTATTTGTTTAGCTTAAAAGGGAGTCACTGTTTTTAGCGTTAAGGATTGTAATAATAGCAGAGCTAATTGCAAAAGTCCCGACTTTAGCAATTAGCAGACAGCAATAAATTAATAAC
>JAFGWI010000217.1 GCA_016937215.1 Spirochaetales bacterium
CTCCTGGGTGCTTGTTTTGTTGTTGTTAACTTACTACACCACAAGGAGGTATTTTTTTCAAGAGGTAAAAATCGCTCAGATTAGGTATCATTAAAATTTTGACCATGTTATTTTTCAAAGAAGTGAGTGTGTATCTGCTATTCCCGCCTAATTCTTTTCAATAAAAATCTTTCAATAGGGACAATCAATTAAAGCGGATATAAAAAAATTTAATTAAGGAGTGCAAAATGATTAAAAAAACTTTCAACCTATTTTGGTTCCTGATTCCTTGTCTTTTATGTCTGGGAACACCAATTCAGGCTCAAACGAATTATTATCAAAGCGTTTTACAAATGTCCCAAGACAACCCTGACCATTGGGGTCCTATACATGCCACTATAAAATCAGATGAAATTATTATCTTGGGTATTCCCAGTTATTATGATTCTGATCCTATGATTCTCAGAGTATCATTAACAGAACCGGATTCATTTGGTGACAGAATTCTAAAATTCCATTTTGATGAATGGCAGTATCAAGATGGCATACACAAAGAGGAAAATTGCGGACTTCTGAGAGTCAAAAAAGGGCTTCATGTTTTTGATGGAGTCAAATTTGAAGCCAATAATATTCGGCTCAATCATGCCTGGAGTACATTAACCATAGAACATGATTTTTCCAAACCTCCTATTGTGCTTGCCCAATGTGTTACAGCTAATGAAAAGGATGCTGTGGTTATTCGTATTCGTAATGTTACAAATAAATCCTTCCAAATGTGCCTGCAAGAAAAAGAAGGGTCAACTGACCAACGAGTACATGCACTTGAAGAAATTCATTATATTCTGGTTGAACAAAATCCCAATGCCTTTATTATTGATAATGTGAACCATAACTGGAAATCATTATCAACTATTCCAGACAACAAACTCGATGCGAAAATTTTATTCGGAGCCATCCAGACAACAAACGGTGGAGACCCCTGCGCCTTACGGTACTCTATGGACCTGCCAGAGAAATACAACATACGCCTTCAGGAAGAAACTTCAGCCGATGATGAGACCAATCATATTAATGAATTTGTAGGAATTTATCAAGTCGTCAAACCCAGTTTGTTGGGTGATATTGATTTTACGGGAGGAAATCCAGATATCAGGGATGCTATTGAAATCTCAAGATACATCATTGGTACATCAAATCGAAGCTATTTGGGAGAATATTTCGAACATGGAGATGTTTACCGCGATGCCAGAAACACCCTGCATGACGCTTTGGTGATTCTCCAATACTATGTTCATTTAATAAGCGGACCCCTTCCAATTATTCCTACGGACCGCCCACCCATTGTTCCAGAACCTGGTGATGGTAAAGCTAAGCTTATTCCATCTCCATCAAAATTACAAACTGGTGAAATCTTTAAGATAGAGCTGCATTTACAATCAAAAACACAGGTATATTCAGCTGGTGATTTCGAAATCGTTTATAATCCGGTTCAAATTACCCCCATAACAAAAAGCGAAGGAAATTTTTTAGGAAATAGTGAAAATGTTTTGGCAGTTAATACTGAATTTCCCGGAATAATCCGGATTATAGATATCAACCTTAGCGCCTCTCAAAGCGAAGACTTGCATATACTTGATACGAACTGGAGAGTGTTACCCCTCGCTAAAGGCTCAATAAATATTTTTGTAAATCCGAAAACACTGATCGATTCAAAAAAACATGACCTTGTAAATAAACAGGGCTCTTATACAACCATTTATGTTGAGAGTTCAAATTTAGATATTCGACCATTATATACCAATTACAATTTAAATCCACTAACAAGCCAGGTATACAATTCCTTGAACATAAAAAATAATGGCTGCACCCCCATTCAGCTGGATAAGGTAAAAGTTCGTTATTACTATACAAAAGATGGTAATGACGCTGAAATCATGAATATAGATTATGCTGCCCTTGGAAGTAGCAATATTACAAGCTCCTTTGGAACTGGTTTTTATGAAATTGGCTTTAAACCCGGATTACCCACCCTGGCTCCTGGGCAGGAAACCGGTTTTATTCAATGCCAACTCCATAAAATAAACTGGGCACAATACAATCAGAGTAACGATTATTCTTTTGATAAAAACGGTAACGTGTACAATACAAAAATAACTGTTTACTATAACGAATCTCTTGTATCAGGTCTTCCTCCTGCAAATTAATTTGTACATCATGCTGAGATCATACTAGTTCAGGGCAGCTTTAAAAACCTGGTTTTTAAAGCTGCCCATAATATTTTTTCATATAATTTGCAGTCCGCAGTGTAAACAAAGTGAGACACTAATTTTATATCTTGATTCGGGTTTGAATAAAAACCATGGGTGCCCGAGTTCTTTTACTAACAGGCTGTTGAAAAAAACCTTGTTTTAAATACTTTCTTTCCCTCTATATTTCTATTATTTTCGAACCCAATCTTATTTTGCTGCTGTAATTTATAATTCACCTTAATTATAGAACAAAAATTCATTAGTTATCCTCTCCTCAATTACTATCATCAACAATTATTTAACCTTATGTTTCTAATTCTAATCAAATTATCAACAGCTATATTTAATTTGAAAAATGAATCAATTAAATCCGTTCCTCTTATTTTTACTTTACGCATAACTCCAACGGTTTTTGCCCAACCAAATATTTCTTCGATACGCTTTCTTATTCTTTGACTTATTCCATAGCCTTCATGTCGGGTTGTCCGGCCGTCGATTGATTTGGTGTTTTTACGAGCTGCTATATGTGGAATAGTATTCATTTCTCTTAAATCATTTGCAAAATCTTCAGCGTCATTTCCTTTATCTGCTCCTAGTGTAATTCGTTGCGAACCACCTAATTCATTAATAAGTTCCAACGCTACCTCTCTTTCTGCCTTTCCTGTCGCTGAAGTCCCAATAGCTAATCCATTCCTATTTTTCCATTAACACATAATTCATTCCACTTTCCGCACCTCAAAAACGCATTTTTTCTATTTAATTTTTGTAGATTTTCTAATTTTTGACTGGAAATACGATTAATTTA
>JAFGWI010000021.1 GCA_016937215.1 Spirochaetales bacterium
AAACACACGTCCGAGGAAGCGTCTTGGTTACCTGACTCCTATTGAATATGTGTTAAGTGTTGCTTTTAGTGCTTGAATTCGGGAAAGCCTCCTGTAATACTTTATATTGAGATAAGATAAGATAATAGCAGGGAATGATAAAAAATAAAACCCGAGGCTGCTGCGTATTTATCGGATCATCTGCTTAGGAATTAGGGATTGGAAGTTCTCCATTGTCTCTGCCCGGAAGAAGCCTAGCAGCCTTCAGCTCATAAAAAAAAACAGCCCCACAAACCTGAGGGTTCATGGGGCTGAGCTCTTAGAGTCAAAAAAAAATTGCCAAAAAAAAGGCAATCCTTAAATTTAAAGGCAGCAGCGTAAACGTTGGGCAATCAGTTCCAGTTCCTCCTGAGGAGATATCCCCGAAGGCTGAAATTCGCGACCTGTGATTACCTTATAGGCTTCCAGATAGCGTTCCATTATCTGCAACCTCACCTCATCGGTAATCTCCGGGGCTTTTCCGTCACCCATGAAATTCTTGTCCATGAGCCATTTGCGGAAAAATTCCTTGTCCAGCTTCCGCTGGTCCTCGCCCTTGTCAAAGCATTCCTGATAAGAGTCCATATACCAGTAACGGCTGGAATCCTGGGTGTGAATTTCGTCCACCACATAAAGCTCACCTTCGCTGATTCCAAATTCATACTTGGTATCAACGAGAATTAGCCCCTGCTTGTTGGCTATCTCTGTTCCCTTTTGAAAGAGCTTCATGGCTGCCTCTTCAACAGCATTCCAGATAGGTTCTGAAACCAGTTTTTGCGACAAAATCTGATCCCGGGTGATTGGCATATCATGTTCACCACCCTCGGCCTTGGTAGTGGGTGTCAACAATGGCTTGTCAAAGGCCTGGTTCATCTTCATACCCTCGGGTAATTTATAACCTGAAATATCCTCACCCTTTTCATAGGCTCTCCAGGCGCTGCCGGTCAAATATCCACGGACAATCACCTCGATTGGCAAAGTCTTGCACTTTCTGACCAGGACCGAACGAGGAGAAACCTCTTCAATTATATGATTCTGAATAATATCGGCTGTTTCATGAAACCAGAAAAGCGACAGTTTGTTGAGGATTTCTCCTTTGGAGGGAATCGTTGATAGAACCTTGTCAAAAGCACTAATGCGATCAGAGGTAAAAATTAGTAATCGCGAGCCCAGATCCAGGACTTCCCGCACTTTTCCTCGATAAATGCCTTTTTCATCAACCTGCTCTGCTCCCATTTTCCTGAGAGCTTCCCAGTCAAGATGCAGAACTGTGTTGTTCAAATATGAATCTTTCAAACCTTTAAATCGTCCCTTTTAGTAATGATTTTTGAAAGCAGGCCATATTCCACTGCTTCTTCGGCGTTCATCCAGTAATCACGATCCGTATCCTTTTCCACTTTTTTAACAGGCTGGCCTGTTTCTTCAGCAATCAATTGATTGATTTTTACTCGAAGCCTATCAATTTCACGGGCCTGTATCTCTATTTCTGTTGCCACACCACGCATTCCTCCCAAAAGAGGTTGATGTATCAGATAATGGGAATTGGGTAAACCAAGGCGCCTTTCCTTGGGAGCAGCCAGTAAAATCAGCGCACCGGCCGATGCCACAAGCCCCATACCCACGGTATAAACCTCTGGTTTGATAAAACGGATCATGTCAAAAATCGCGTAACCAGCATCAGCATCACCACCGGGAGAATCAATAAAAACCTTGATAGGATCATCGGCATCTGCTTCCAGCAGCAATAATTGCTTGATAACCTTCTCTGCCAGGGGCTTGTCCACCTGGCCGGAAAGAATAATCGTCCGTGTTTTCAGTAATTTGAGAAAAATAGGATCCTGTTGTTCACCTTTATTCTCGTTTTCATTTTCATTTTCTAAGTTTGAATTCAGCATAATCCTATATTACTTTTAGTGACAAAAAAAATCAATAGAACAAAGTTCATTTTGATTTTTTTGTTATCATTCTTTAAGCAAGATAATTGGCAAGAACAGCCGCAAAATCAGAATGGCCAAACAAAGCTTAGCGATCTCCCCTCTTCTTCGCCATTTTCACAAGTATTATAAGCCTCCTAAACAACACAACACTCTATGGTGTCACCTTCAAGCAGCAAAGCCGAGCCACAAAGCAAAGTTCTATGACAAGAGGGCGCGAAGCTCAGCCTCGGCCCCATCCCCGGCTCGTATTTAAACCCATTATTTACGCGAAAAGCACTTTTCAAGGAACTCCATCTTTTTCTATGTTGATTTTTAGCCGGGGCAAGCCTTGAAACATCATGACAGATACCTTAACGATGATTTCGCCCCTTGATTACTCTCCCAATTCCCTCTATATTATAAAATAATTACCTGATCTCCATAGCAGCCTCACTTTTTTCGAATATTTATGGAAATCATGAAAAAATACTTTTTCAGCCGTTTACGGCAAACAGGAGAGACCTATGGCCTGGCAATTCACTTGCCCTCTATGCAAAAGCACTTTGATTGTTCTTAAAAGCGACGCGCAAAAACAGGCTCGCTGCCCGGAGTGCGAGACCTGGGTTTCCATTCCCAGTGTCCTGGTTGAAACCAGCGCTACACCTAATTGCCCGGTGAAAAACAACCCGCCCTCCGAAGCCCGGCAGGAACCCCAGGAATTCGGTTCCGCGCCCAGTGAGCATATAGAGTTTCAGGCTGAAATAAAGGAAGGCCCTGAGCAAGGGGCTGATGATCATGCCCAGAAAAAGGAATTGCTTGAAAAACTGCTCAAGGAAAACCCGCAGCTCAAAGTCGCGCCCAGGCCGACCAATTTCGGCGAATTTATTAATGTCATGGTTCGAATGTTTCCCGCGACAGTATTCCTTATCATAGCCAATGTGATTACTTTTATCGTTCTGACTTTTTCTGGTGTCGATGCCATGAATCCGACTGCCTTGGGGCTGGCAAAAGTCGGGGCCAATTATTCCCTGCTGGTTCTTTTTAACAGCGAGTTTTACCGGCTTTTTACATCCATGTTCATTCATGCCGGTATTTTGCATCTGGTCTTTAACCTCTGGATTTTGTGGAGCCTGGGTAATCTGGGTGAACGCCTTTTTGGTTCCCTTTCCTTTGCCCTGATCTACCTGATCAGCGGCCTGGCCGGTTCCATGGGCAGTGTGTTTTTCACTGGCTCCATTTCCTGCGGCGCTTCCGGCGCCATTTTCGGCCTGGCCGGGGCTTTATTAGCCATATTTCTCTTTGGCAAGCTCAATTTTCCCCCTCTCCTCCGCCGTTCCTTTATTATACGCCTGCTCCTTTTGATTGGCGCCAACCTTGTCATGGGTTTTACCTTGACCAATATTGATAACGCGGCCCATATCGGAGGCCTTCTGATTGGTTTTGGTCTGGGAGCCATCATCAGGCGGCCCGAAAACCCCGCGCGCCTCCTCCCCACAGGGAAATCCCTTATCAGCGCGGCAAGCATTCTGGCGGCTTTGGTGATTGCTTTCGCTTTTTTGCTCCCCTTTTACAGAACCAATGTTTTAACAGGTTTTCTCCAAACAAACAATCAGGGCGCTGATGAAAACAAGGCAAGCCTCTCTATTTCACCTGAAGAGCTTGAACTTTTGGCCTTGAATGTGAAACTTCAGCTATTCACCCAAATGGAAAACAAATCAGGTATCAACGAGACCCTTCAAAAAATCCAGAAACTCAGGCCCAATGATCCCCACACCCTGATGATGCGGGCCTCGGTTTATCTTGAGAACGAAAACATCGACCAGGCCCTGTCCCTTTACCAGCAGGTGATTCAATCCAATCCTGATAATTATGTGGCCCTGGGCAATACTGGCTGGCTTTATTACCTGAAAAAGGACTTCCAAATGGCCCTGGAATATTCCCAAAGGGCTTACACAATTTACCCGGAAGCCTATTATGCCCGTTTTAACGAGGCCATTGCCCTTCTCCGGCTGAATCGTATTGATGAAAGCCGCGAAAAATACATCCAGACCCTGGAGCTTCTGAAAGATTCGGACAACACTGAGGCCCGAACCGGCGCCATTTCCGACCTGAGCCAGCTACTGGACCAGGGAATCATGGCAAAGGAAGTCAGGAGCATTCTTAAAGAGATTTTTCAGCTCCAGTACACCGATTAAGGGCCTTTTATTTGTAAAAAAAAGCGGCAAGCAGGTGATCATTTCACGGTTTTGGTTCAGCTTATTGGAAATTACCAGCAAAAAGCTTAGGGATTGGAGTTATGGTTGTTCATTTTTTCAAAAATGGACAACCAAAGCGTTTTTGCGCGGATATTTTACGCGCGAAAACCTTCGAAGCGATAGCGGAGTAACGGAAAGCCCGGGGGCTGTTCAAAAAGTCTGTATTTAAAAAAAGTGAAGCCATGTATAAAACCTTTTTTGAAACTTCCTTCAAAACCACTGTTTTTCAATGGGTTCTGACTTTTTGAACAGCCCAAGCCCCGGAAAATTTTTCCATTTAAACAAAGAGTAACAACAGCTTCACGCAGAAAAAGCGGATTTATTGATTAAACCATGGAACAAAAATATTGACCCCGACATGGAGGCCGTGATGAAGAATCCTTAATCGGGCAGTTCATCATCACGGTGGCCGAAAATATTGTACACGTAGGAAAGGATATTGTTTTTCATGAAATGAGAGGGGGTAAAGGCCTGCACGTGCAGAATCGAACGGTTTTTGTTCATATCAAAATTAACGCCCTTGATGATGCCGTTCAACACAATGGTGTGATCAGCCAGTTCAAATTGCAGCTTGATGGCCAGCCCCACCTTGGCCCTTCCGCCAATCAACACCGCGGCCCCGTCCTCGGAAACATCCACCAAACGGCATCGGAGGCCCTGGCCGTGTTCGATCTCTTCATTGGCCTGGTCAGCGCTTTTTAAGGGAAAAAGTATGGCATTTTTGGAAAGCTCAGCACGGACAGACTTTCGTTTTTGGGAACGCACCAGATTAGCTGTATGGGCTATATGAAGAATCGGGAATTTCCTGTCATAATAATCGTCAATAACCTTGGTGGAAAAAACATAACCCGCGTCGCCGCGCCGCCAGAAATAAACACTAATCTGCTGCCCCTTCCATGAAAAGCCATCTGGTAATTTTGGCCCCTTGGGATATTCTATGGCGATATATTTCCGGAGATTTTCACCTACCAGGGAAACAAAAGGGCTGAGCGAAGGCAAGGTGATCCTAATCCTCTGCCGGGCCGGGATTTCCCGCGTGGTTTTCAAACCCAGCTTGTATTTAGGCAGCTGAAATTCAACACGCTTACGAAAATCGAAGAGCTTGGAAATAAAGTCGTTGGCCGGAACATCGGCTTCCATGCCCTGGGACCGGTATTTTAAAATAAGCCCCTTTACCGAATAGTCCAGCTGCTTAATGGACCAAAACAGGGCAGTCGGATTTTTTAACCTGTTCTCAATAGCCACCTTGCGCAGCAAATTGATTTCACGAAAATTAAAACCCGATTCCTTTCCCTTGAGATAAAAGCTAAGCCAGGGGAAACTTCCGAATTTAGTGCGGCTGAAAAAAAAGATCGCAGCCGAGAGTCCAAGTACTATAAAGAGCAATATAATCCACATAAATTTCTTTTTTCGGCTATAAATTTCAGGAATCGCCTTCGCGTCCTGATTGCATAAGCCCTATTCATATTATCGTAATAATCCCGGAAGATTTTTACTATTATCCTTATGATATAGCCATAAAAATATCTTTTTTTGCTAAAAAAATCCATCATTCAGGGAAATTTTATGGTTTTTCATGAAAAAAAAATCCTGTTTCACACAAACTTGGGAAAAAAAACAAAAAAAAGCCCGCTATTTTGCATTCTGAACGCAGCAAAGCGAAGTGAAGAATCTCAGTTGCAAGTAATTTTCGCGTTCAACTGATAAAGTACTCCTGTGTATTAAACAAGCGATACTGATTGAGACAGGCAAGATTTTTCAAGGATGCATGGATATAGTGAATCCCAATGAGGATTCACACCACCGAGCAGCAAGCCGAAGGCTTGTGACCAGGCCCAGGTCGCATGGCCGAGCAGCAAGCCGAAGGCTTGTGACCAGGCCCGTCGTTCCTCCTCGGAATGACATCGGCAAGCATTTTTAAGTCCAGCTAGATAGTTAGCTATCAATTCATAGAAAATGGGTGTAAAAAATCATATATAAATGCTTCAGATTTTATACCCCAGGCGTTGCCTACCGCCCGGGGGCTTGGCAGGCCGGGCTTTTCCGCCACTCCGCTTACGCTTCGAAGGTTTTTGCCCTGCAATAATCAGGGCAAAAACGCTTTGTTGGGACATTTTTGAAAAAATGTCCCAACATGGCTGCAATCCCTAACGCATAATAAGCCAAAGGCCGACTCAGCCGCACAAAAAGCCTTGTCACACAGCTGAAATGATCAAAGGCTTTCTGCCAGGTCCGGAACAGGGTGGCAACCCCGCGCTCCCATTTTAATCAAAACATGTAACCCACTTTCCGCGCTAAAATAGTGTTTTCTTATATTATAGAGAAATAGAAAAGGCGATTTTGCAAATCGCGAATTCTTAACAAAGCAAAGAGCTTAAGTCCTAACATTAGAGGCTTTCGCGATAGTGAAAGCTTTTCTGTATCGATGACTATATATGGGGGTATAGTAGTTAAGTTGTGACATATTTATCGCGACAGCCTCGTGTTTCGAGGTTGTGAAACAACCTTATTAGCAATTTACAGGCAGCAATATATAAATAATTTACTATCAGGAAATAAAATAACTTATCCGCAATTTTCATGATTCTTTCAAAACCTCAGTTTTGAAAGAGCCTTAACTCTTAATAATATAAAAAATTACCTAAATTCACTGCGGAATGTGGGATGTAAGAAAATCCAATGCACAATTACAATTCTTCCCCACTTCCTTGTACCTCATTCTGTCCTGCCAGTAAAAAATATTTTTTATTCCATAAATACCCATCTGACTTCCGGTATATCCATGGAGAGAGCGCTTTTTTTAATGTTATGTGTAAATGCGTTTAGCTTTCGACTTCATTTTTCAAGAGCCATGGAAAGGATGTTCTTACGGGCTCGAATGAATAGCACAACAGAAGTCTTTTTTTGAAAAACACTACTTATTTATGCTGTTTTATATGCATGAATTGCCTTTGTCGGATCTTTAGGGGTTTCTATCAGCCAGCTGCCCATTTCTACACGGAGACCTTATCAGATATAATTTTGAAAATACTTGCAAACATATATATAGTTATGGTATTTTTTGTACTCATTCAGAGTTTCTGAATTTTGTAGATGAAAAAAAGGTTCATCTCTAAAATATTTAAAATTGGAGGACTTTTTGTGAATAAATTGAAGTTTTTTATCATTTTTATTAGCCTTACGCTACTTTTTGCTTTTTTTACTTGCCAAAGATTGGATCTTATCGAAGAAAAACAATATTCCGATATGAATGAATTATCTGAAAACCAGGATAATTTATTTGATATTGATGAAACGGTGATTGATAAAACTCTTTTCACTGATATTGGAGAATTTTATTTGTTAGGAGGAGACATCCTGTTTGATAAAAGTGATCCAAGATCAATGTTGATAGTAGAAACGCTTTCAGCTAAAACTGAGGCTGATGAAGAAAAAATCAGGAACCGATTTGAATCTCGGACAAGCTCCAAAGGATTTAAATTAGCAAGTACCCTTACTTGGCAATACGGAAAAATTCCTTACACATTAGATTCAAAATTTACAAGTAATGAAAAAAATTGTATTAAAACTGTAATGGGTGATCTGGAAGCAGCATGTGAGGTTGATTTTTATGAATACAAAACGGGTATGTTAACATTTGGTAATCCTGTTTACAAGATTATCAAGAAAAATGATGGTAGCAATTTTAGTTCTTCAACTCTGGGAGCCTCAGGAAGAGCGGAATGTCGGTTAACTGGAGTATATTACGACCATGTTCTTCATGAATTTTGTCATGGACTGGGCATGAAGCATGAACACCAACGGTATGATCGTGATGATTATATAACCATTATGTGGGATAATATAGACCCGGATTTCAAAGACCAGTTTGCTAAAATACCACGAACAAGGACTTCCTGGATAATTCTTCCTATTTTTGAAAAAACTGTTAGAAATTCATACACATATGGTTCCTATGATTATTTGTCTGTTATGCATTATCGAAACACTGCATTTAGTAAAAATGGAATGGTGACGATAGACGCTCATGGTCATAGAGTGAGAAACACTTCTTTATCTCAACTGGATAAAAAAACATTACAAACACTTTATCCTGATGGAAAATTCGGACCTTATGATAATAATGAATATTATCCAAAGTCTTCAAATCCTTATAATAATCCCTATGGTTCTTCTGCAAGTGGGACATCTTTACTGGAAAAAGATCTGTCGAATTCTTTTGCTGTAATGGATTTCTAATTAAAAAGGGGGCTTTATGCCTCCTTTTTATATAATGAGGTTTTACAAATGCACAAAAGCAAATATGAAAGACAGATTTATATTTTTATTATGGCCCTGCTTTGCTTAATTTTACTCATTCAGTTTTTAAGGTATTTGCATATCAATCTTGATGATAAATTTATTATCTATAAATATGCTATGAATTTTTCCAATGGAAAAGGTTTTTCTTTTACAAATGATATAGCTGTTGAGGGATTTAGTTCTTTTTTCTATGTTTTACTTATGTCTGTGGTGTTTAAAATATTCCATATAACAGAACCCACTCTGGATGCAGTTACTTTAATGAGTCAGTTAGGAAAAATTATCACTTTTCTATTTTCCACTTTTACAATTTTGTATTTAGGGAAATTATTAAAAAAAATATTTCGTTTGTCTTCACTGGTTATTTTTATCTCCTTGTTTTTACTTGTGATTCGAACTGATTTTGTTTATCATTCGACCAGTGGGTTGGAAACAGGCGTTTTTATATTTTTTATGGCAGCATATTTCTATCATTTATTTAATCTTTCTTTAATATTACATCCTGATAAGAAAAATAATTATATATTATTGGTTATTTTCGGCTGGCTTGTATTGCTTACCAGAGTGGATGGTTTTATTTTTATTATACTTACAAATATTATTTGGTTAATTGTTTTAAGCATTAAATATAAACCAGGTTGGAAAAAAATAAGTAAATATTTTTTTAAATTGTCAATTCCCTTTATTCTATGTCTGCTCGGATATGAATTATTCAGGATTTTATATTTTCATGATATCTTTCCAAATACATATTATGTTAAAGTTCCTGGCTTTTACCAATACATTTATCCCTATGCACTTTGGTATCCTGGTCATAATCTGATTCAAGCCTGGCAACGAATACCTATTACCGCAATTCACTATATATTACCATCTATGGGTTTTCTTTTTGTGTTAAGCCTGTTACTTGTTGCATTATTGTATTTTTCCAAAAGGTTAAAGAATAAACACCGTGTATTTTATCATTATAATCGATTTTTTAATTCTCAAATTGATCATAAAATGGACAATAAAGGGATGTTAATTGTTTTAACACTTTTGCTTCCATTATTTTCTTTTTACGTCGCATATACTGGTGGCGATTGGATGCCAGGATACCGTTACATTATGCATTACTATTCACTTTTTCATACTGTTTTTCTGGCAGTTGTGATTCATTTTGTTCTTTTATTTTTAAAGTATGATCAAAAATTATTTTTAAGTTTTGTTTCGGGCGCATTAATTTTATTGACGACTTTAATGACCGTTTTAGAAACCAATCGGATATTTCATGTTAAATCAAAATTTTTTTATGAAATAGGAAATAATTACGAGATACCCGAGGGACATTCTTTTTATGCCTTTTGGGGCAATAAAAGAATTAGCGATTATTTTACATTGTATTCAGATTTTGCTCTGGAATTGAAAGAAAAATTAAATTCCGATGAATCAGTTGCCATTTATGAGGTCGGTTGTATTGGATTGTTATTGGGGGAGTCCCATAAAATTATTGATATCGGTGGCTTGAACACTCCCGCTATGGCTAAGGGGGTGACCGATGAAGGTATCCATTCCATGTGTGTTGCTTATTTGTATATGAATTTTGGAAAGGTACGTGGTCCGAAAGATAAATATTTATTATCAGAATCTCCTAAGTATATTATTTTTGATACATTTGTTTTCATGGATAATCGAAATATTCCCGAAGCAATTTTAGACGGACATTTCAAATATATAGATTCTTTCAAAGAAAATAGGTATGGTTTCTTTTCAATTTTTGAACGGAGTGAAACCTAAAATGGAAAACTCAAAAAGAAAAGGCATATTTTATCGTGTAGCCGGATTGATTACTAAGCAACATATTATCATTCCTCTTATATTTGTTTTTTCCTTCATTTTATTTTTGCTGAATAACACACACGAGCAGTTATGGTATGATGAAGCAATAACCATGTATTTTTCAGATTTGGCTTTTGATAACATGTTAAATGAAATAGGGTTTAATGGAACAGAATCTAATCCCCCATTGTATCATTTAGTAATCAAAGCTTTACGAATTATCTTTGGAGATAACCTTTTTATTTTACGTGGATTTTCCGCATTATGTACCAGCTTGATGCTGGTAATTATTTATTGGTTTGTCAGGAAAAAATTATGTAATGAAATCGCTTTAATTGCCACATTAACGTTATTGGCCAACCCTGTTATAATATCTTTCGCTCAAGAGTTGCGCATGTATGCTTTGGTCTCTCTGGTTGTATTTCTAAGTATAATCTTTTTTTATTTATGGCTTGATAAGAATCAAAAAAGGTTTTTCTTTCTATACATTCTTTTTGTAATCATTGGAATTTATACCCACTATTATGCATTGTTTATTATATTTATAAGTTCAGCATATTTTATCAAACAAATATCCAAAAAACATACATCACATAGCAGAATTATGCTTATTGGATTTTATGTTACAGGATTAGCCATTATTTTAGTTGCATTTTTACCCTGGTTGCTTGCTTTTATGCAGCAAATAAACGCTATTTCAGATAATAACTGGACAGAAACACCTGATAATCTGCTCTTTTTCAAAGCCATAAGCTATTTTGTCACTACAAAATTCGCAAGGGATGTAAACATTATTCCTCATTTCATAATTTCTTCTTTTATTCTGATTGTTGGCGCTTATGGTGTCTATTATTCATTTCGAACAAAAAAATACCTAAACCTAATATTTCTTTTTTTGGCAGGGTTTATTACTCCATTATTATTAAGTTTTATATATTCATCTCTTTTTCATTCTATAATAAATTTCAGATATTTTATACTATTTTTTCCTTGTTATATGATTCTGTTTGCTTTTGGAATCTATATGATTCCCTATAAAAAATGTAGTATTATATTACTCATAATTTATCTTCTATTTATTTCTCCTTCGATTTTCACCGTTTATACAGAGAGGTTTAATGGCTCAGCAGAAGATGTCGCGAAATATTTACAATCAACTAAAAGTGAATCCGGATTAATTACATTTGAAGCCTCAAGTTATCTGACACTTTATTACTATTTAGAGAGAAGCGACAATCTCTATTACTATTCTGAGCAACAACTTTCTGTCTCTCATGGTATTAATATCAATTCTAATAACTATTATGTTGGAGCGGCAATCGAAAAAATATTTCATTTGCATGACTCCATTTATTTGATCCCAACACCCTGGACAATGAAACAGGCAGAAGATTTGATTGATGAGTTTGATGACTTTATAATTGATAATCATCAGCCTCCCGTAGAATTTATAGAGAAGAATAGTTGGTTCAGAAATAAAGTAATTCATTTAGTTAAGAATATGATGAGCGACAATTAAAAATCACCCCACTTTCAGAACCATAAAATCATAAAAAATTCATTTTTTCAACTTCAGCCCTTAAACTCCTGATAACACTTTCATGAATCTTCCTTGAAATTCATTAAAAAATATTTGGTTTCCATACCCTTTCGAATAGCTAATAGAAGAACGCCTTCAGACATATAAAAAACCCACCTGCTGATATTTCTACTAAAGCTGTTTCTTGTGGAAGTCGTTTCTTACAATAGTGGAAAGTGCTTAATTTAATTGATTTTTCAAGACAATAACGTTTTTGACTAAGACTGCTTTACTTCCAATCCTTGATGAACTTTGACGATTTAGTTTTCTTGATTCATGATAATATCCTTTCTCGTACAAATTATAAGTGAAGGATATCAAGGGTTGGGGAAAGTTTTCAAAGTGGTGTTTGTGGGACGCTTACATACATTCTGAAGAGAAACAACAAAGAATCTACTCTTTCTTGAATGGTAGAATTTCCATCATCTGAGCAAACACTTTATTAACAAAGCAAAGAGCTTATCAATAACTGGGATTCTTCACCCCGCTTTGCTGCGATCAGAATGACAGTAAGGGGCTGGCGAATCTCTGTCATCCTGAGGAGGAACAACGAGGAATCTCATTGTGTTTAAAGGCTTGGATTTTCATGGTATTTTACCTCAATGAACTTAAGCTATCTTCATTTCTTGCTCTTTGTCCATGAATTTCACTGATAATTATGCTTTAACAAATGAAAATAACGCTATAAAGCCGCCTCATATGGCTTTATTTTATCATTATTTTGCTTTTTTTCAGCAAAATTTCTAGTATTTTGGCTCCAAACCTAGTAAGAACGACAAAAAAGCTCGTAAGAACGGGTCAAAAGCTCGTAATATCAGGTCAAAAAGCAGAATGGAGACATAAAACCCACTTTCCGCACCTCAAAAATGAGTTTTTTTTATTTAAATTTGGTAAATTATCTAATTTTTGACAGGAAATACGGTTAATTTAGT
>JAFGWI010000022.1 GCA_016937215.1 Spirochaetales bacterium
ATTGGCGTGAAAATTGCCACAAAGGAGCGTAGCGACGACTGCAATTTTCATGACAAAAGGAATTATCAGGTTGAAGCAGTTGTTGGACGCTTTTTCTTATATCCCTGTAATTAGAAAATCTATAGCGGATAAAACATCTTGTCTAATTGATAAGCAATCGCAAACGGAAGATCCTATTTGATTACAAGGTATTCCTGCCATTTGTTGTGTTAATAATACATAATCTTTTTTATTTATTTTAATAATAGGATTTAAGTTCTTTACAATTCCCTTTCCAAATTTCTCTTTCGTTGCTAATGGAATTACTATTCTGGTTTCTAAATCGTTTAATATTGTAGCCTGAACATCAATCAAATAAGGATAAACCTTCTTAGAATTTGGGCTTAAATTCTCGTATACCTGATACTGAGCCATCAGAACATCCTTATCTCATCACTGAATAAACCATATTCTTCAATTTTTTCATTATAAGCAGAAATTGCTTCTTTATTTTCTTTTTTCCATAATTCAATTTTTTTATGCTTTAGCGCATCTGCTAATGCTGTTTCTAATGTCGCTGAAAGATTAATTTTATAATCTTTGGCTTGAGACAATAAATCACTATTTACTGTCAAATTAGTAGGTTTTTTTGGCGCATTCATGTTATATAACGATGACATAATAATCTCCTTATATACATACATATTATGCGCATATATCTTATTTGTCAATAATCTTCAATGAAATAACAATTACTGATTTTCCACTATTTATTCTGTTTATTATCTTTCCGTATTTTTATCCTCGGCCCGAAGGGTCCGTCCAACATCTTATTAAACTGCTTACTATAATATGGGCTTCATATTACCAAGTCAAGCAATATTCCATCTATATTCTTTCATAAATGTATTATATTTTCGGGTAAAGTGATAATATGGGCCATATACCCGCTTAAACAGCAAGCGGTTTATCAGGAGATTTACATGGTTATTTCAGATTATTATGAAAAATACAAAGAAATTGTATTAAAGAATCAGCAAATAAAAGTACCTTATAAAAAATTCTATATTATTTGGGTTGAACTTTTCTTGGATTATCTTAAAAAAAATAATATGACTGAAAATAAGCAATCCAAAAGTGAAAAACTCACTCATTTTACAAATTTCCTTTATAATAGCAAGAAATACCAGGATTGGCAGATTAATCAGGCAGTTGATGCAATCAATTTATTTTATACTTTGATTAATAATACCGAGGATTCAGTTTCATTAGATTCAATTGTTGAGCAAATCCGTAATACTATCAAAATTAAGCATTATTCCAATAAAACTGAAAAAAATTATGTTTATTGGGTTAAACAATTTTATCATTTTCTTTCAAAAAGTATTTTAAATTGCAATTCTACCGATGTAAAAAATTTCCTAACTTATTTAGCAAAAGAGAAAAATGTTTCTGCATCGACACAAAATCAGGCTTTTCAGCAATTCTCGGTCAGAAAAATCGCTTAAAAAAAAATTGAAAAAAACAATTTTTTCTATAATTTTGTACCACCGAGAATTGACCTGTTCTACACATCGGGCGATTGCGATTTCGGTAACTTTTTTTATATTTTTTATTGCGCTTTCAAAAATTCATAAAACATGATTTTATAATCAATTAAGGTAGTCACCGAAAATCGCTGCAGGCTTTTAATGCCGTACTTTTCTTATTCAGACATGTTTTATATAAAGATGTAAAAAATATGGAGAATACGCTTCGTGCAAAAAGAAATCGAAAAATCCCGACAGTTCTTACAAGAGAAGAGGTTTCTCATGTGTTTAACCATTTAACTGATATCAATCTGCTTATTTCAAAGATCCTTTATGGCTCAGGCTTAAGATTGATGGAATGCATGACTCTTCGAGTAAAAGATATTGATTTATCAAGAAAAATTATTACAGTTCATTCTGGCAAAGGTGATAAAGACCAGACAGTAATGGTACCTGATAAAATCATCATTGATTTAAAAAACCATATAAAAACTGTCAAAAATAATTTTGATAATGATAAAATCATGAATAATAATCGTGTAAAATTGCCAAATGCTCTCTCAAAAAAATATCCAAAAGCTGATAAAGACTGGATTTGGTATTGGGTTTTTCCGGCAAAGAATCTTTATGTAGATAAAATGAATGGAAAAACATATAAGCATCATCTACATGAAAGTATAATACAAAAAGCGATAAAAAAGGCCTCATTAAAATCTGAAATACCAAAGAAGATAAGCGCCCATACTTTTAGGCATAGCTTTGCCATCCATCTTTTAGAGTCAGGTGTGAATATTAGGATTGTTCAAGAATTACTGGGGCATAAAAAATTGGAAACAACGATGATATATACCCATGTCTTGCTTGAACAAAAAAACAATATAAAGAGTCCTTTAGATTTTCTATAATTTAATAGCAAAGAAATATTTCAGGCAATCAAAGTTTATTTTAATAAAAAATTACCAGCCCCCCCTCTGGATAAGCATTTCTTGAAAAAATACATAAAACCAGTAAAAAGGTTTTCCACATGGCGTGGTCAGGCCAATAATTCTCCACAAAAATCTCTATAACAACAGTTTTAGTAATGCTGTTCACATACCTGATATTTTAGCTTTTGAATTGGACAAAGCAAAAACTAGAGGTCTGTGAAACAGTCATGTAGTTTTTGTGGACAAAGGGGTAACCGTCAATGAAACCAAGGTTAATTGCTGAGAGAATCCTCGTTATTACAAAGGTGGACATAACCGATTCCTTAGGCTTTAGAAAACTGAACCTGCCTCTATAAATCGGGACCCGAGTTTAGCCACTTTAATCAAATAAAAATGACATAGGTGTTTGGTTCAATCAGGTTTTGGTTATTGATGCGTTAGGGATAGAAGGTATGACTAGTGTTTTTGCCTGATTATTCCAGGTTACGACGCATATACGAGCAATAAATGCGGAGCATTTATGACCAGTGCAAAAAACCTTCAAAACGGCAGCCTATCACCGAGTAGCCTGGATTAAAAACCAAAGGCTTACCAATCAACGCTAAAATTAGAAATGGCTAAACACATACAGAATTATATTTCATCATCTGTTGCCTGTTAATTTTTTTTCTATTAATTGTTGCCATACAGTTGTCAACATTCACGTGTAAAATAGCGAAATCAATCTAACAGGAGTAAGCATTATGCAGAAAAAAGCACTTGTCATCATCGATATTCAGAATGACATCACAAAGAATTACAAAGACATTATTGTTAACATCAATAAAGCCGTTGATTGGGCCCTTAATCATCGTATTCATGTGGTCTATATAAGGCATGAAAATTTATCAGAGGGCACAAGAACCTTTAAACCCAATACCCATGGGTCTGAACTCGCATCAGACCTTAAAATTGCATCAAGGAATATTTTTACAAAATACAAGGGAAACGCATTAAGCTGTGGGGAATTCTCAGACTTTATCCACAAAAATGAAATAGAAGATTTCTACATAGCAGGAGCAGATGCTGTTGCTTGTGTGAAGTCAAGCTGTTACAACATGCGGAAAGCAAATTACGGCGTTAATGTTTTGTCAGATTGTGTTACCAGTTATGATAAAAGGAAAATCGACCCAATGCTGGCTTATTATGAAAGTAAAGGCTGCGAGATCACATGCTTAAAGCAAGTGTTTATTTAGGCTTTTTGTATTTGTTTAGCAAACAGACGCGGCTGTATTAAAAGCGTTAGGGATTGGAGCCATGCTGTACCCTTTTTGCAAAAATGGCACAGCAAAGTGTTTTCCTCTGGATAATTTCCATGCAACCTAAAAGCCCGGCCTGCTGGAATGGAATAAAAGCAGGCAACGCCCCAAATTCAGCAGCTGAACATATAGGGCTTTTTTATATCGAGCCCTCAATTCTAATAGAATGAAAAAGAATGAATCCCTCCAGTAATTCTCAAAAAAAATTGATTGACAGAGAGTTTTGCTTAACCTATCATATAGCGCTCTATGGCAAATAAACACTTAAAAAGGCAGGGCTCAATGTCGGAACAGCTCAATAGGAATTCACAGGAAAATAAAAAGTCAGAAATTGAACAAAACGAAATGCCTGGAGTGTTTAATGGGCCCGTTGTCCCGGCAATTATTCGGCTTGCCGTTCCCATGCTTTTAGGGATGCTCGTCCAGATACTTTACAACATTGTGGACACGGCCTTTATCACCAGAATTGATCTCCAGGATCCATCCTATATAGGGGGTTCGGGTATCGTGTTTCCGGTTATTTTTTTTGCCATGGCCGTGGCCAGCGGACTCGCTATAGGCATGAGTTCCCTGGTGGCCAGGGCAATCGGTGAAAAAAACACCGCGATCCTGAACAAAACAGCGGAATCGGGTCTCTTTATGGCGGCTATTGTTTCTGTTTTTTTTGTGACCCTTTTTTACGTATTCACCGACCAGATAATCGGCCTACTGGGGGCACAAGGGGATTATTTCGTGCACGCGAAAGAATATCTAGTCTATATTATTCCCGCGGGCGCGGTGGTCTTTATAATGAACGTGTTTGTTGGTATTCTTCAAGGTGAGGGGTTGATGAAATATGTGATGATCGGAATGCTTATCGGCACGACTTTTAACATAATTCTGGATCCTGTTTTCATTTATCTCCTGAAAATGGGAGTCAGCGGCGCGGCTCTTGCAACCACCATAGCCCAAGCTATTTCCTGCGCTTATTTATTTATCATTTTCATTCGTGGAAAATCTTCAATAAAAATCGAGTTCCATGTAAAAAATATCAACACCAAGGTGATGAAACAGATTTTGGAAATCGGTATCCCCCAGACCTTGGGAATGATGCTCATGTCCATCAGTTTTCTTTTGTTTAACAGAATCATCATACAAATAGATGAATATGCTCTTTCAGCATTTACCCTGACAGGCCGCTTTGATCAGATTGTCATGATGCCCCTTTTCGCCTTATCCGGAGCGATTGTCACATTGATAGGCCAGAACGCGGGCAGGGGGCTTCTTCAGAGAGCCAGGTTAATCTGGCACAATTCCATAAAAATTGCCATTTTGGCTGTTTTGGTATTGGCAACACTAATGATAATTGCCGCGCCTGGGGTTTACAGTCAATTTACCAATGTTCCAGAAGTACTTGAATACAGTGTTCTTCAGACCAGATTGATTGAATATACTTTTTTATTGGCAGGCATAGGAATTCTGGCCGGTTCAGTTTTTCAGGGTTTCGGATTTTCGATTCATGCCATGGTGATTATGATACTGAGAATCCTTGGGTTCAGTCTTCCCTCCATGTTGCTCTTCGTGTTTGTTTTTAAGCTGGGAATATACGGTGTCTGGTTCGGTATGATGGCAGGAAGCCTCTTCGGCGCTATTCTGGGTTTTTTCTGGGTGGAAAGCACATTTAAAAAACTTACGCGAGGCGAGCTAAAAATCCGTACAACAGCGATAGCCTAGGCTTTGCCACATTAATAATATAGTACTGATGACACATTGTCCGTGTATTATTTAAGGCTTATTTGGGCGTTTCCCCATTCCGCTTTTTTATCAACGCTTTGTTTCACTTGAGTACAAATGTAAAATAGCAGGCTTCATGGGGTCGGGCTTTTCGCTTCAACTCCTCGCAGAACCTGAATACCCCGCGGTGGTTGTCCAATGCAATGGCAAAAGAATAAAAAAACACCGGTCTGCTGCGGGGTTTTCGCTGCAATCCCTAACGCGATAATAGCTGAGAAATGAGTTTGCTAAAAAAATAGGAATTATCTATTCGCGATAATTCCAGTTAATACCTGTCCTGATCTGCCAGGCAACTGTCTCAATATAACTAGTGGGCCGCATCGCCTTTTCTCCATAGAGGACATCGCCAAAACTCCATAAACCATAATCAGCTTCTCCGAAAATTGAAAAATCCTGATTTAAATATAACTCAACTCCCAAACCAGCTGATACACCTTCAATTCCGAAATAACTAAATTCAAAGCCTTCGGTTTCTCGATAATAGCCCTGGTCGATTGTCAAATAATAAGGAATCATCCAGCAGGCCTTAGCATAGAGCGCGAAAAAATCAAAAAGCTGGTAACCAATACCAAAGGAAAAATGATAAGTCAATAAACGCGCTGATAAAGAATCAGTCAAATAATGGCCAGAGTGAAAAGTTTGAGTAACCGAAAAACAATTGCGGATAAAAAGATTGGATAAAACAAACATTTGAAGTCCAATTTGAATACCCCAGCCTCTTCCAGGCTCCAATTTGGGAATAACCAGTATTCCATCTTCAACAATATAAAACTCATTACCATTAAAATCACCGTCATTCCATAAGTTGTACGTATAAAAAGGCCCGATAAACAAACCCATCATCATCCCGTTTTTTGATTCTTGAGCAAATTTTTCTCCGAATAATTGGGCATTAGCATTAATTACAAAAAATGAGATTACAATCAAAAACATAATTTTTTTCATTAGGATCCTCTTACTAAACTATTTTCCATAAATAAAATCCGGCTTTTTCAGTGGACCATTGCGGTCATCCGAAGCCAAACAAAGCAATCAACCGGAAGGTGAATTCACTATGAGTCACAAAAAACAAAATGTCAAGGTTATCCCACTTTCCACGCTAAAATGGTAATTTCTTATATCGAAGGAAGACCGCCATTTCAATATTTTGGTGCCCCAAGGTGTACCCCCCGGGGTCGGACTGTTACCCTCAAAAGCGTTGCTTTTCAGACTTGAATTCGGGTTACTAAGTATTTATAGTTGAAACTTGGAAGGCTATTTAATAAATCAAAAAATCAAGAGGTGTTATCATGGCAAGCATATTTGAACGCAAGGAATCAGCCAATGGGCTTTCCTTTAAGATTTATCGGGGCGAAGGCCTTGCTTTATTGGCATTTGACCTTGACGAGGATCAGGCTGGCGATGATTTTGTCGGGTTTTCAGTTGAAGTCAAATATCCGGGTTCTACCCATTGGGGAGCTTTGAAGAACCGCTTGCACTTTGAATATCTTCCTGATCTTGAGCATTCCCGTTCCTTTCGATCTACCGAAGCCCCCTTTCAGAAATTTCGCTGGATTCATGCCCCCACAGTCGTAAAAAAAGAGGAATTTCGGTATCGTGTTATGGCCTGTTATATGAATAGGGCAGGAAAACTTCGTACCGGGGCAAAGGTCGAAAACGCGATATCACTTGAACCTCAAACAATCAATGGATTTTTAAATGTCGGTTTTACGCGGGGCTTTGCGTCTTCACAGGCATACACCACTCGCTTTAACAATGAAAGCAGAATCCTGCCTGTCCCTGGCTCTCCGGCAGCCGCGAGTCTTGATCATAACATGGCACCCTACGAAGCCAATTATGACTGGCTCGGATTTGAAGTTCGACGCATGATTATCGATATTCTTAATCAGCTAGCCGACGATCCATCACTCACGCTGGACGCGCTTATTTATGAATGCAAAGAACCTGACATACTCAGGCGTTTGGAATCTTTACAGAGCCGCCTACGGGCAATAATAGATGACCATGGCGAACAGGGCAAAGCTGAGAGTGCTGAAACGATTTCGGCCAATCGCCTTATGGCCGCTAACGCCCAGGTTAAACGCATGCACTTTGGCAGACAGCAACATAATAAAGTGTTGATAGTCCGAAAAAACGGCCGGCCCATTCGTGTACTGACCGGATCAACGAACTATTCACTTCGAGGTTTATATATTCAGGCCAATAACGCTCTTGTATTTGATGATAAAGCCGTTGCTGAAAAATACGGAGAATTATTTGATGCTTACTGGTCTTCACCGAAAAAATTTCGACAAAACCCTCTCGCCCGGCAATGGTGGACTGTGCGCGAAAAAAATGATTCCCGTGTTTCGCTCTGCTTTTCACCACACTCTAACAGCTCACTGCCACTAGACCCGATAGCCAGGGCGATTGAAAACGCGGAAAGCTCTGTACTCTACTCAATCGTATTTCTAAACCAGCTGACAGGATCAGTCAGGAAAGCCCTGGATAAATTGATGAAAGAATCAATATTTTCATATGGAGTTGCCCAACGCGTAAGCGGTCTTTCGGTATACAAACCAGATGGATCACGGGGGCTAGTTCCCTTTGCCTATTTAAGCAACAATGCCCCTGAACCTTTCAAATCAGAGTGGTCAGGACAAACCACGGGGCATTCGAATATGGTACACCATAAATTCCTTATAACCGACTTCAACGGCAGAAGGCCTATCGTGTATACCGGTTCATCAAACATGGCTGCTGGTGGTGAAAAATCCAATGGAGACAATTTGATCTGCATTGAAGACCGAAGAGTGGCTATTGTTTACGCGATAGAGGCCGTAAGAATGTTCGATCACTTCCACTTTCGCGCGAAACTCCACAAAGATAACGCCAGGCAGCCGCTCCGATTGTCAAAACCGCCGGCACCTGGAGAAGAACCCTGGTTTTCGCAGTATTATCAAACCGGTCACATCAAGGAGCGCGACAGAAAATTATTCATCCGTTAATAAAGCATTGCCACAGGCTCACCTGGTAAGTCATCTGTTTATTGAGGCCATTTCTAAAAACAATATTTTTAGCTGCTTATGAAAGTTTTACATTATAAATGGCCATTTGAATTTTTTGGTGTCCCCCCCCGATTGCCTAGATCACCTTAATATTGTATGATAGCCCCATGATATTCTTCTGCATCAAAAAATGGTTCTACACGCTTTGGGACAATCTCTATTCCGCTTTTTTGCTGAATCTTGTGGCCAGTGTGTTCCTGTTCATTCCCGTGGCCCTCTATTATTTTGTCCAGGGCATTAACCCCTACAGCCATCTGTTTCTGGTGTTTCTGGGAATGCTGCCCTTTGGATTATTCCTGGCTGTAGCCGCCCGATTTGCCCGTGATTTTGAAAACCCCGGCAGCATCTCCTTCAAACAAAGCGGAGCATACCTGAAAGAAGGCTTTCAAGGCGGTATCACTTTAGTGGCACTTAACATCAGCATCGCCTTTGTTCTGTTTTTCGCTCTGCCCTATTACTATGCCCAGAATTCCATTCCCGGTACTATCGGCTTTGTTGTGGCCACTCTCATCGCCATTCTTACTTTGCTGATGAACCAGTACGCCACCGCTCTCCACGTGATGTACCAGCCCCGCATGCTGAAATCCATTCGCAAAAG
Source organism: Spirochaetales bacterium (assembly GCA_016937215.1). Classification (GTDB taxonomy): domain Bacteria; phylum Spirochaetota; class Spirochaetia; order SZUA-6; family JAFGRV01; genus JAFGWI01. The sequence goes on from JAFGWI010000022.1 coordinate 9,151, forward strand.
TCTTCGCGTCGCCTTGGACAATCCTGGTTTTACCCTGGGGATGGTGGTTGTTTCGGCAGTCATCCTGGCTGTGAGTTTGCTTACACTGACATTTTTCCCGGGCATTATCGGCCTGCTCCTGTGGTACCACATCGCCTTTAACACACGCATGCTGAAATATGAATACCTTGAGGTAAACCCTGATATGCGAGGCAAGCCCATTCCCTGGAATGAGCTATTGAAGGAAGAACGTGAAAACCTGGAAAAAACCTCGCTGCGCGATCTGATATTCCCCGCAAAAAAATAGATAACCACAATCATGGCTAGGATTCTAAATCCCGACTCTTTAAAAACATAAGCCCGTTACCTGCTCCTGGCATCTTGGCGATTCTCAATTTGAGCACAAGTTGTAGGAATTGCACTTTATTTTCAAAAGGTCAGCTGCCATTCTAAGTGTGACCGATTATAAGAGTACTTTCACGGCATCGCTTGAATTTATTTGAGCCAGAAAGCTTTACATTTGAGGCTCTTGCAAAACGGAGATTTGCAAGAAACATAAAAATTGAGGATAAATAATTCTATTGCCGGATAATCAGTTATTAATTTACAGCTAGCAGCTCATTGCTGAGGTCAGGAGTTTTGCAATGAGCTTTCTTGTTTAACAAATGACTGATACTGGCTGCAAAAAGCTTAGGGATCGGAGCCATGGAGAACCATTTTTTCAAAAATGGTTCTCCAAAGCGTTTTTCAGTTGATAATTTCAACTGAAAAACCTTCGGAGGCAAAGGCCGAAGTGGCGCAGAGCCCGGCCCGAGCCCATTTTGGGCTGGGGCAAGCTCCAAAAACCAATCAGCCAAAATAATGCAATTTATTTAATATAACCCCACAACTTGAGTCGGTCCTTGACCAGTTCGGTGGCGCTTTCATACAAATGGCCCACCTCTTTATCCAGCTCCGCCAGCATGGCGTCATAGCTCGCGTCAAAATCTGAAGGCGCGCCCATGATCGCTTTTGGCAGATATTTTTTAACCACAGCCTGTTCAAGGTTCCAGAAATCATTCATCTCGGCTTTGTCTTGTGGCACGGGAATTGACCAGAAGGCGGCCCAGGGTTTTGGTTCAAACTCAGAGGCCGGCGGAAGCAGGTCGCCCCAGAAGTTGACACCATAGGCTTTGAGGGCCTCTTTATCGGCTGAGGAATATTCATCCAGAATGGAATCGGGGAATTTGGTGGTATAGTAATTACCACCTGGGTCTTTTACACCGTCGCCGTAGCGGACCGACATAAAATAATTCCCAATACCAGTGGTCTTCTTAAAGGTGCTCTGATCATTGTACTTCATGGCAGCTACATCTTCGGGTATCACACGTTTGCCGTCAACAACATTATAGTGTTTGCCTTCAATGCCCCAGTTAATCAGAACCTGGCCTTCATCGCTGGAAAGGTAGTCGAGGAATTTGATGGCTCGAACAGGGTCTTTACAGGCAGTAGTAATGCCAATTCCCCAGCCGCCGCGAAAACCGGTCGGCGTGTTCCAGGCAGGTTTAATACCTTCCTTTATCACCGCGCCAAAACGGCCATAGGTTTGTTCAAACTTGCCTTCAGCTTTAAGGGCATTAACCGCGTCCTGGATTTCCCACCAGGCATCGACAACACCAACAACACGACCGCTGGCGATTTTGGCAATGTACTGGTCGTATTTTTGAATGAAGCTTTCAGGGTCAAGCAGGCCTTTATGATTCATGTGGTTGAGCCAGCGAAAATATTCCCTTTCCTCGGGTCGGAAATAATGGGGCTTGGCTTCGTAACTTACGGGGTCAATTCCCCATTCTCCGTCATCGGAATAACCAGCAGCAAAAAAAGCCGGATTAGTGGTGGAAATCACAAAACGCCAATCATCAGCCAACAGCGACAAGCCGATAGCCGGCTGGCCGTTTTCGTTGACTGGATGCTTATTCACATACTGCTCAATTACCGATTCATAGTCTTTCAGGGTAACCACTTTGGGGTAACCTGCTTCCTTTAAGGCTCGTAATTGAAGTTTGAAAAAAGCGTCCATGTCAAATTCAATTTGCCCCACATATTCAATGGTTGGTATAAAGTAAATTTTGGGATCATTCAGACTGTAGCGCAAGCGGTCAAACTGATTTCCCATGACTTTTTTAATGTTCGGCGCGTGTTTTTCAATGAGCGGCTCAAGGTCTATCATGGCACCTGCTTCAACCAAGGCGCCCGCGTCTCCCTTGGGCATAATCATGTCCGGGTATTCACCTGACGCGATAATCAGTGAAATTTTTTGAGACAATTCACCCACAGGAAATTCCGCGGCAACAGTCACACCGGTTTTTTCTTCAAGATAAACACCCACTTCATCTTTCATGTTGTTCCAGTCCGCGTTGGTGTCTGAAAAGAAAACATTGAAAGTAACATCACCTGTTGATACCGACTCACCACAGGATAAAAACAAAGCAAAAGGCAGCAGAGCCATCAAGTAAACTATCCTGACGGCCCGATTCACATTTTTAAACAAGCTTTTTCTCATAAAGGCTCCTCCTGAAATAAAAATTTTTATTTGGTCCGCTTCAAAGCATCACACTTTTTTTTAACTCTCCCCATGATCAACCCTTTACAGCCCCAAGTGTCATACCTTCAACAAAATAGCCTTGCAAAAAGGGATAAACCACAAGGATGGGAGTTATCGTAATAATGGTAATGGCCATTTTAATGGAATCGGGTGTCACGGTCTGAATAGCCATCGCCTGATTAGCGTAAACCGCGGCATCGCCTGCGGTCAACTGGGCATTTTGCAAAATCTTCATGAGCTCGTACTGAAGAGTACTGAGTTCAGGCTTGCTCCCGCAATAGATATAAGTATCAAACCAGGTGTTCCACTGGGCCACGGCAATAAACAGAGCTATGGTAGCCAGAACCGGCTTGCAAAGGGGCATCATGATTTTATAAAAAATCGCAAAGTCGTTGGCCCCATCCATTTTGGCTGATTCAAAGAGTTCCTCAGGTAAATTGTCCATGTAAGTGCGAATCATGAAAATATAAAAGGCATTAACCATAGGCGGCAGTATATAAACCAGAAAATTATTCATCAATTTAATGTCCCGGATCAACAGGAAAACAGGAATAAGACCGCCGGAAACATAAAGGGTAATGGCTAAAAAAGGAGATAGGATTTTCCTGAAACTAAAATTCTTCCGGCTAAGAGCATAGGCCACCATGGAACAGGCGATTAATGAAGTGGTGGTCCCGAAAAAAGTGCGCAACACCGAAATCATGAAAGCGCGGGGAATGTTGCCGAATTTAATAATGGTAATATAATTATCCAGGGTAAAAACCCGGGGGAAAATGGTGATTCCCCCTTTCACCGAATCCATGGATGAATTAAAAGACAAAGCCAGCACATTCAAAAAAGGATAGAGCGTGATAATCAGAATCAAAGTCATGATAATGTTATTAACAATATCAAAAATCCGCTCACCCGATGTGCCTTTGATTTTTATTACAGGTTCCATCATCATTACTCCTACATCACGCTCTTGCCGGTCTGCTTTTTAAAAAGAGCATTGGCTGTAAACAAAAGAATCAAACTCAATACCGACTTGGCCACGCCAATAGCCGCCCCAAAGCCGAATTTCCGGTTACCTATACCAAAAACCAAAGCGTATAAGTCCAGCACCATGGCTTTTTCAGCCACCACATTGTTCTGTAACTGAAACTGTTTTTCAAATCCAATGGACATCAAATTACCGATGGACAAAACCAAAAGCACGATAATCACATTACTGATACCCGGCAAAGTCACATGCCAGATCCTCCTGAAACGCCCGGCGCCGTCAATTTTAGCAGCCTCGTAAAGGGCCGGATCAATCGCGGTAACAGCTGCCAGAAAAATAATCGTGTTCCAGCCCATCTCTTTCCAGAGGTCGGACAAAACCACAATACCCCAAAAAAGTTCAGGCTTGGCCATGAACTGCACAGGCTCACCGCCGAACAATTGAATCAACTGATTTATGGGCCCTGAATCGGTTGACAGCATTTTATAAACAATACCAGCCACAACCACCCAGGACACAAAATGGGGCAAATAGGAAATGGTTTGAACCGTTTGCTTGAACAGCTTGTGCCTGAGCTCATTTATTAAAATGGCAAAAATAATGGGAATCGTGAAACCAAGAAGCAAGCCCATCATGCTCATACCAAAGGTGTTCGCAAGGGCTGTATAAAATTTATCATCCTGAAACATGGTGATAAAATGCTTAAAACCCACCCAGCTTTGCTCCCAAAAAGGCAGGCCCAGTTTATAATCCTGAAAAGCAATAGACCATCCCCAAATAGGAATATAGCTAAAAACAAAAACCATCAGCACAAAGGGCAAGGACATTACATAAAGATACTTTTGATCCTTCAGTTTTTGAAGCCAGGTCCTTTTGTTTTGATACTCTTTTTTTCTACAAAGGATATTCAATGCTTTCATTTTTTCTCCTTACAAATTCCCGCGCGTGACAAAAAAGCCCTCTTAGCTGGCCCGGCAGTTCACCAGCTTAACTCACCCTGCCAAGTGTAACGTTAAACCAAAAGCCATAGGTCCAAACATCTTCTGACTTAAAAGCAATCCTGTTTTGCCTTTTTTTTCATCGCTATCAGGGCGTTGCCTGTCCGGCCCAGGGGCTAAACAGGCCGGGCCCTGCTCAACTCCGCTTCCGCTTCGACCAAAAATACCGCTGAAAAAGCGCGGTATTTTTGTTGCCTCGACTTTTTTGAAAAAAAGTCGAGGCTTGCTCCGGTCCCTAACGCTTAGACCCAGGGGGCTTTTTTCAGCTCACGATTCAGCCCTTGCGTAAACACCCCCTTAAGGGGTCTACTTTTTCACAAAACGAAATTGGGCGATTTTCAAGCCATCACTCATGGTCACATAGAATTTCGTAATCCCCCCTGGCAAAGCAAGGTCCAACTTCAAAGTCTGCCAGTCATTAGCCTTTTCCCGAGGCATTACCACCCCTCGGCCAATCACATTTTCTTGCGGCTCATCGATACTTACAACCATAAAGGCTTTTTTTTCAGCATAAACCAGCAATTCCAGAAAAGCCTCTTGTTTTTCACCCCACTCCACCAAACCATAATCCAGAAAAGATTCACCCAGCTCTGGCTTGGTAAAAACCGATGAAGATTCAACCGGGCTAGCACCCAATAGGATTCCCCGTGACTCAAGAAAACTGTCAGCCCTGTTCCACTCAAAAGGCTTACGAGGCAAAAATTGGCAACCCTGAACTTCCAGTTTAAAACCGCATTTATACTCAGCTGAATTCGGCCCGGCCATAATGGTCCAGATACCCCTTTCAACAAACCATTCACTGCGGACCGGGTCCCAGACCTGGAAATCCTCATAGCTTAATTCAAAAACAAGCTTTGAAGTTGTTTTCCCTGGAATGCTGATTCGTTTAAAAACTGCCAGCTCTTTCAGGGGTCTTTTCAGGGCCGATGACTCACATTGCTTGTAAAGCTGCACAACCTCCTCCCCCTGAATTGAACCAAGATTGGCCACATCAACAGTAACTCTCAGGTTTTCACCTGGCCTTAAAATTGCCGTACTGGCGGAAATCATTTTATAATCAAAGGGCAGGTAGCTCAGCCCATAGCCAAAGGGATAGTGGACCTCACCGGAAAAATAGCGATAGGTCTTATTCGCGCCAACAATATCATAATCCATGATATCACCCAAATCCTTCATGTCTTTGTACCAGGTCATGGGCAGGCGGCCGGCTGGCGAAACATCACCAAAAAGCACATTGGCGATAGCATTCCCTGCCTCCTGCCCACCATGGGCCATATACAGAATAGCCGGTATCTTGTCGGCCAGATCACCAAGAATATAGGGAAAACCGCTTACCAGAACAGCCACGGTTTTGGGATTAGCCTGATGCACAGCCCGCAGCAATTCCATTTGCGCCGGCGGCAGGGAAATATCATAGCGGTCGATTTCTTCTTTCGCCGATAAAAGCGGATGGCTTCCTAAAAATACCACGGCCACTTCCGATTTTTTTGCGGCCTTCACGGCTTTCGCGATGCCATCTTCCACAATATTCAAGGAAATAGCCTCGGGCGAATTTTTACCGGAAAGATAATCGCGGGGTATCTCCTCAAGATCATTCAGGGTTGAAATATCATCCCTTTCAAGAATAGCTGTTAATACCCCATTCTCGTCAAGGCCGACAGGCATATTGTTCCAGCAGCGGAAATAATAAGCCCCTGATTCAAGGCCATCTGTCTCAGAGTTAAGCGGGCACAAAGCAAAACGCTCTTTCACATGCCAACCCCATACATCCGAAGCCGCGGCTTCCAGTTTTGAGTCACGATTCAAGCCAAGATAATATCCAGTAAATAAAGATTGAAAGGTATGGTTTCCAAAGCCCCAATCAGTATGGCGGAAAAGTTCGCCCACATTGTCAGCTGGCCGTTGCTTGAGCATGATTCCATTATAGGTTCCCTTTGTTCCGATAAATTGACCATCGGAAGCCTGAAAACTCACATAATCAGAGCCATCGGTGTAATTCACCCGATGAGCGCCCAATCGGTCAATAATAGCTGAAAGGGGATTAATTGAATAAGCCCCTTTTCCTGTATACCAGTCCCTGAAAACAACCGAAGCCAAGGGACCAATCAACGCGAGGCTTTCCAGTTTTAACGGATCAAGGGGCAGAACCTTACTCTGATCCACCCTGCTATTCTTTAAAAGCACAATGGATTTTTCAGCTGCCTTTAACGCCAGCTTTTTGGAGCTTTTATCCCAGATCAAGGTCTCATCCAGGTACTTGTAGGGGTCTGTTTCCGGAGGATCAAATTGCCCCAACATCATTCGAACACGAAAAACATTTTCCAGGGCCCTGTCCAGATGGCTTTCATTCAAAAGCCCCTGATCAAGGGCCGCGCTCACTGCCTGTTTAACAATGTCCACTTCATCGGTCAGGTTATCGACCCCTGCCTTGATGGCCGCGGCAATAGCGTGGGCATAATCCGGGTACAAGCCGTGAAGATCACTAAGCTGGGTAAATGCCCCGCCATCGCTAACTATAAAGCCATTCATTTGCCACTGGCCCTTAACCAGCTCAAGTAAATCGCGGTGCACCATGGCCGGGGTCCCATTAATCGCATTATAGGCTGTCATCATGGATTTGGCGCCAAAGCGGCGAATAAGGATTTCAAAGGGTTTTAAATAATATTCATGACGCAAGCGGGGCGAAATGGAAGCAGAACAACTGCCCCTCTTGTATTCGTTATTATTAGCATAAAAATGCTTTGGGGATGGAACGGTTTTAAGACAGCTCCCATGATCTCCCTGCATGCCCTTAACAAAGGCCCCAGCCAGTAAAGCAGCCAGAAGCGGGTCTTCGCCATAGGCTTCTTCTGTCCGGCCCCAGCGGGGATCACGCTCCATGTCGATAGTAGGCGCCCATAAACACAAACCACCCAAATTGCTTCGCTTATAATAAATGGCCCTGGCCTCATCACTGATTGTTTTACCGATTTCCTCCAAAAGCTCATCGTCCCAGGTACAAGCCAGGCCATGGGTCTGTGGAAAAACAGTGGTGAACTCACCATGAGCCACCAAGCCGTGTGCAGCCTCTCCTCCGATATGGAACTCCGGAATACCCAAACGAGGAACAGCCATCTGCCGGGAGGCCATCATGAGTATTTTCTCACTCAAAGTCAAGCGTTTGACCAGGTCCCTGGCCCTTTCATCGGCTGATAGGGATGTATCCATATACCGATACTGTGTATTGTCATTCTGCTTGTTCAAAACAGCTGGAACCACCTTATCCTTAATTGATTTCAATAAAAATCACCTTCATGCTTTCTCCCAATATATCGGAAATTATTGTTTATAGCGTGATCAGGAAATCACCACTGTATTTATTCGGCCTCAAAATCACACCTCGGTCATTCGATTGCCTTTCCATTTCAACTGATTCAGCTTTGGTCCGGTTTATCAATTGAAGCGACCAGGGCTTGGCATCCCCGGAAACAGAAATTTCCAGGCTATTTCCTGTTCTCCGGGCCTCTATTATCAAACAAGAAGAACCGCTGCTGTCAAAAACCTCGGCAAAAGCCGATTTTCCCTCACCCACTTCATAGACCTGAAGCAATACATCCTGGGCAAAATCATAATCAGGCCTGCTGTCTTCTTTCCCGCGGGGGATGATTGAATTCTCCCTAACAAATAAAGGTAAACTGAAATAATCAAATGTCTCTTTGAACCACCTGCCGCCCAGAACCACATTGTTTGACAACAGATGGGTCCACCTTCCATAAGGAAGATAATACTGCGATAGACCGTCTTCCCTGAATACAGGGGCCACAAGAAGATTGGGCCCAAAGCAGTACTGAAGGTCAAGATATTCACAAGCAGGGTCATCCGGAAATTCCATGAACATGGCCCGTATGGTGGGCACTCCGCTTTCCGAGGCTTCAACAGCCGCGGCATAAATATAGGGCATTAAACCGCATTTTAGCTTGGTAAAAAAACGAAGCACATCCACAGCCTCCTCATCAAAAAGCCATGGTACCCGATAGGAAGCATTGCCGTGAAGGCGGCTGTGGGAAGAAAGAAGCCCAAAGGCAGTCCAGCGCTTGTAAATGTCCGGCGAGGCTGTCATCTCAAAACCCGAAATATCGTGGCTCCAAAAACCAAAGCCCGAGGCGCAAAGGGACAGGCCTCCGCGCAAACTCTCGGCCATGGAGGTATAGCTGGCCGCGCAGTCACCACCCCAGTGAACAGGGAATCTCTGACTACCCACTGTACCGGAACGGGCAAAAACCAGGGCCTTAGCCTTGCCCTGCTTTTTCTCAAGGGTTTCAAAAACCACCTTGTTATACAAAAAGGAATAATAATTGTGCATTTTTACTGGATCAGAACCATCATACCAAGCCACATTCTCCACAGGAATTCTTTCGCCAAAATCGGTTTTAAAGGTATCCACACCCATATCAATCAGATTATCCAGATATCCTGCATACCATTCACAGGCCTCGGGATTGGTAAAATCAACCATTCCCATACCTGGCTGCCAGTCATCACACTGCCACACATCACCATTGAGCTTTTTCAGCAAATACCCTTTTTCCATCCCCTCTTGAAAAAGGCCGGAACGCTGGGCAATATAAGGGTTAATCCAAACACAAATTTTAAGCCCCCGCTTTTTCAAACGGCTTAAAAAGCCCTGGGGATCGGGAAATTGTTTTTTGTCCCATTCAAAATTAGTCCAGGAATAATCCTTCATCCAGAAGCAGTCAAAATGAAAAACATGAAGAGGCAAGTCCCGCTTTTTCATGCCTTCAATAAAAGCAGTTACAGTTTTTTCATCGTATTGGGTGATAAAAGATGTGGTTAACCAAAGGCCGAATGACCATGCCGGAGGAAGAGCCGGCCGGCCGGTCAATGCTGTATATCGCTTTAAAACCGATTTGGCATCAGGGCCATTAATCACAAAGTATTCCAAATATTCACCAGGCACACTGAACTGCACCCTGGCTACCACCTCGGAGGCGACCTCAAAAGAAACAGCCCCGGGATCATTCACAAAAACCCCGTAACCTTTGGAACAGTAATAAAAAGGAACACATTTGTAAGCCAGTTCGCTGGCTGTGCCCCCATCAGCATTCCACACATCCACCACCTGGCCGTTTTTTACAAAGGGCGTGAATTTCTCTCCAAAACCATAAACCTTGTCATTCACATCAAGAGCCAGCTGCTCTTTCATAAAAGCCTTGTTGCCATCTAAAACATAGCCCAGATTCCGCCAGCGGCTGTTGGTCAATTCCTTTTGGCCGTTAAAAAAACTCATGTCCCAGTTTTTATCAATAGAGAGCCGGGCTTCTAAATTTCCCGATTTTAAACTAAGCTGGTTTTCGCACTCAGAAATTTTCACCCCACACTTTTCAGCTTCATTCAGCTGAAAACCAGGGCCTCTATCGGTCTGCCCTTGATAATGCCAGGCTTGAACGCGAATCACATCTTCCATGGGCGAGGACAAACGCACCGTGATCAGAGGCCCCCATAAAGTCTGCCCCCTGTTTTGAACATCAAAGTGGGGCGCGTAAGCAGTGATTGTTTTATCACCCAGTTCATAATCATAAACACGCACTGCATTGAAAACCTGCATTCCCGGCTGATTTCTCCAAAACCCCTCTGTAAATTTCACAAGCCTACCTCCAGAAACCAAAATAGTACAACGATACACCCAATATTCTTGAATGATCATAAAAATTGCCAGCCACATTGTCAAGGCTTAATCAGTAAAAACAGCCATTCCCGGTCTCATCCATAATAGGTTAACATATAATAAAATACATATTATAATTAATTGCTTATAGAATCGGGAATTGGCATTACCAATACCTCGGGCGCTTGCCATTTCAGCTGACTTTTTTTTATAATTCGTTCGAAAATAAAAAAACAGTATTTCTTTAGCTGGTTGTTACGTTGGGCGTTTCCTGCTTTCATTTCATTACAGCAGGCCAGGCTTTCCATAACTCCGCTTCGCTTCGAAATC
>JAFGWI010000218.1 GCA_016937215.1 Spirochaetales bacterium
TGGCATGCGATTTTTGAAAAAATCGCATGCCATGCCTTCTATCCCTAACGCGTTAATAGCCGAATTGCGATTTAGCTAAACAAGTACGAATCTGGTAGATTCTTCGTCGTTCCTCCTCAGGATGACATAGGCAACCATTTTTAAGGCCAGATAGATAGTTAGCTATAAATTCAAAAAAATGAGGGCAAAAAATCATGTGTAAATGCTTCAGATTTTACACCTCAGACAACGCCCTGAAAACCGATGTTAAATAGATAGACCTATATTATTATAAAAACCTGATTTTTAATGTCTGGAATTTGTCATATTCCAGCAAGTGTTTGATTTAATTATTAGAGGTGATTTAATGCCAATATTTGAATACCATTGCAATAGCTGCCAACCAGGATTTTGAAAAAATTCAATCTCAGAACACCGAGGTTCTTTGTCCTGAGTGCGGTAGTGAAAAATTAACCAAGAAACTCAGTTCCTTCAGCTTCTCCCAGGGCAGTTCCAGAAAGCCGGCTTGCCAAAGCAACTGCGGGGAGGCTTATCAAAAGGGCTGCTGTGGTAGTGGCCTTTGCCCTGGGGGAAATTGATTTGATAAGCTGCTAATGGCAAAAGTTTTGATATTAGCAATGAGCAGCCGACAACATACAAATAACTTACTACCCGGCAATAAAATAACTTTTCCGCCATTTTCATAATTCTTTCAAGATTTCAGTTTTGAAAGCGCCTCTTAGGGCTCTGATATTACCTGGGAAATGATGAAGTTAAGCTTTTCTACAGTATAGGGTTTCTGAACAACTGCCTTAAAGCCCGCATCTTTATACTGTGAAATGACAGGGTCAGAAGAATAACCCGAACAAATGACAGCTTTTACGTTTTTATCTATTTTAATGAGCTCCACAAAAGTCTCCTGGCCGCTCATTCCGCCTGGTACAGTCAAGTCCAGCAATACCACATCAACGGGATTTTTATCATCCATGGCTTTTTGATATATTTCAATGGCCTTTCTGCCTTCTTCAGCTGGCAAAACCTCATAACCAAGATGCTCCAGTATTTTTCCCGACACCCTGCGAACCATGTCATCATCATCCATCAATAATATTCGCCCCTTGCCTTTATTTATTTCATCCTTCATATCTCGCTCTCCATCTTCTCTGATTTTCAAGGTTTCCCTTGAAGGTAAATAGATATAAAAGCAGATTCCATCTCCTTTTTCGGAGCTAACACCTTATAAACCACGATGATAGTGAGTAACGCAACAGAAACTCGCCAGGGCCAAAGCACATCCTTCTTTTTGTTCAAATTAAGGATCAAAAACACATGGTTAAAAAGGCAAGAAAAAACAGCACACAAACAACCTTGTAAATAAAAAAGGCCGCTGAAGCTGTCTTTACCCTATGCAACATTCCCATTCCCCGCTAAGTGGCCGCGAAACCAATAACCCCGAGTTGCCCTTGTAACGAACTTCTTTTTCGCGCGCTCCAAGCCAAAACAAACAATACCAAAGATTACAATCGTGCTGCATAAGAAGCCGGAAAATGAGGTTTCAATTCAGATTTTTTCCTCTAAGGTAAATTCATTCTCTTCACCAGTCAAACCCGTAAACTCAAAATATTCTCTGCGTACCCAGGTCAACACACCGGTATCGCAGGGTAAAAACAAATAAGTGACCATTTCCGCGCCAAAAAGCCGCTGATCAATGGCCAAAACCGGATAACTGGACTCTTTCTGATACAAACCAGGAATAAAATCGTCCTTGATTTCTCTTTTTAATCTCTCCGCATCGTCTCGTTGTTTTACATAAAAATTTCTAAAAAACATCACCACTCCCAATAGCTTGTCATAATCATATTCCAAACTCCATCTGGTCAGCTATAGCCGAGAAAAATTGGGAATTAAATAAAAACGGCTTAAAACAGATGACCATAAATTTATTAATCCTGGGTTTAATTATAATTCACATTATGCTAAATTTAAAGACAATTGTCATTATAATAAAAAAAAATCCAGGGACACAAAACGACTTTATTAATTGCCTGTATCATCAGATTTTAAGATTTTTGAAGATCATGGCAAAAGCACAAAAATACAAAAAGCTGATTATTGATCTGGACAGCCGATGATTTTATGCGTACATTAAGAGGCTTATGAAAAAAAGCGAATTTAAACTGGAATCCTATAAATACAATCACCATTCTCCTTCCCGCTGGATTTTTTCACACCTAATGCGTTATCCATTTTTACCGGTCATTTTACTCATTCTGGCTGCTGTCAATAACGGGGCTTATAGTAATATGCAGTATCTTGTGGGAAGCGGCTTTGAGGTTATAAGCCGCCTTGGTTTTCAGTTTCAGGAATTACTAATCCCGGCTTACATGATTGCCCTCTCTGCCCTTATTCAAGGCATTACCGGGATACTCAGAAACTACGGTTTTGAATACCTTTCTCAGCAAATCGAAAAAAACAGCCGGGAGGAGCTCTATATTCACCTTTTGGGGAAAAGCCAGACCTTTCACGGCAGACAAAAGATTGGCGACATCATGGCACGAGCCACTAACGATGTAAAAAACCTAAACTACATGTTCAATCCCGGTCTTATGCTTATATTTGACTCTGCCCTGGCTTTTATTATGCCCTGTGTCTGGATCGCTTTTATCCACCCCCTACTTTTGATTGTTCCTGGCATTTTTCTTGTTTTCCTGGCCATCACTGTATGGAAATACAATCAGCAACTTAAGCCTGTGAGCATTGAACAACGGGAACAATTCGGCACCATGAATTCCAATCTGGCTGAAATGATCGAAGGAATAGAAGTTGTCAAAGCTAACGTCAGGGAAAAATACGAATGGAATAAATTCACTCAGGACGCGCGTTCCTTTAAGGATTATTTTGTCAAACAGGGTTACATTCAGGCAAAATACTGGCCTTTGCTTGTTTTCGCGGCATTTTGGGCCATTGCCTTTTTTTACGCTCTTTACCTTGTACAAAACGGGCTAATCCAATTCTGGCAAATGGTAGCCTATCTTGGGCTTTTCAATACCTTTCGCTTCAGCACCTTTATCTCGCTTTTTTCTTTTAACCTGGTGCAGCTGGGTTTTGCCTCAGCCGCGCGTATTCTTAAAACCATCACCACAGAGACAGAACTGGATGAAAACCCCGAGGGTCATAAAGGCGAGATTCAAGGACAAGTAGAGTTCAAACAAGTCGGTTTCAGCTTCAATGGGAAAAGCATTCTCAAGGACATCAATTTTAAGGTGGACCCGGGAATGACTTGCGCTATTGTGGGACAGACTGGTTCCGGGAAAACCACCCTGACCCGGCTTATTAACAGAATATTTGATGTCACTAACGGGGTTGTGGAAGTGGACAACCGAAATGTCAAAGACTGGAACATTGAGAGTTTGCGCTCTCAAATTTCAACAATAGAGCAGGACATTTTCCTGTACTCAAAAAGCATTCGAGAAAACATCACCTTCGGTCGCCAGGATGCCCTTGAAGAAGAAATTATTCAAGCCGCCAAAGACGCCCAAGCCCACGACTTCATCACCCACTTCAAGGATGGTTATGACACAGTCGTCGGCCAAAGAGGCGTAACTCTTTCGGGCGGACAAAAACAGCGCATAGCCATAGCCCGGGCATTTTTAACCAATCCCAGGATACTGATACTCGACGACTCCACCTCTGCCATTGATTCGGCAACCGAGGACCAGATTCAACAGGCCATGCGAAAAATCAGTGAGAAACGCACTACCTTTATCATTACCCACCGGCTGAGCCAAATCCGATGGGCTGACATTATTATTGTAATCCGCAAAGGACAAATAGAAGACCTTGGGTCTCATGAGGATTTATTAAGCCGTTCCCAGGGATATCGCAAATTATTCACTTAGAAATCAACCGGCTTGAATGCAATTCATGATTAAGCCAATAAATAGGAGTGCCAGGAAATGGGGTTTATACTTGACGGACTAGATACCGAATCATATGACCGACAATACTCGGACAAAGACCTTGTCAAAGGCATACTTCATTATTTTTCACCTGAAAAAACAGCTATTCTATGGATTATTATCACACTTACACTTAATTCCCTTATGGGAAGCCTGGGGCCCATTATCATTTCACGTGCCATCGATGAATTAGCTAAAAATTTCACTCTCTCCATCACCCTGTTAGCAGCCGGCGGAATAGCCATCATCGGTATTTTGGGATGGGTTTTTAATTACCTTCGACAAAAGATTTCGGCCGAAGTTATCGGCCGTGTTGTTCTGAATATCCGCTCAAAAGTGCTTGAAAAAACCATTACCCACGACTTGTCCTTTTACGACGATATTCCTTCGGGAAAAATCGTCAGCCGTATCACTTCTGATACACAGGATTTTGCCAATGTAGTAGGCCTGGTAATCGATTTTCTCAGTCAGTTTGTCATGGTTTTCATTATTATCATTTTTCTTTTTGCCGTAGACTGGCAACTCACCTTCATCCTTATTGCCATGGCTCCGGTAGCGGTATTTATCGCACTCGGTTTCAGAAAGATGGCCCGAAAAGTCACTCAGCAGGCCAAGCGGGTGACAGCTAAAATCAACGCGGAAATTCAGGAATCCATCAGCGGCATTACTATCGCAAAAAACTTCAGAAAGGAAATGGCTTTGTACCAATCCTTTAAAGAAAGTAATCAGCAAGCTTTTCAAGTTGGAATTCGCCGGGGGATAGTTATCAACGTCATCTTTCCACTGATCAGCATAGCCGCGGGGCTTGGAACCGGCGTGGTTGCCGTAACCGCGGGAATGAAGGTACTCGAAGGGCAAATGTCTGCCGGGCAATGGTATTTATTCATGGCTGCCGTAGGATATTTCTGGTGGCCCATTCTCAACATCGCTTCATTTTGGAGCCAGTTTCAGGACGGTTTATCAGCTGCTGAAAGGGTTTTCGCCTTGATAGACAGAGAACCCAAAGTAGTCCAGACTGGTAACACAAAAATTTCACAACTAAAAGGCAACATTCGGTTTAAAAACCTTCATTTTGCCTACAGCGATAAAGAAAAGGTTCTGGAAGATTTTACCCTCGATATCCCACAGGGGCAAACACTGGCCATCGTCGGACACACAGGAGCAGGAAAAAGTTCTCTGGCCAGGCTTATTCTGCGTTTCTATGAATTCCAGCAAGGTGATTTATTAATCGATGAAGAAAACATCAAAAATCTTGACCTGGGGGCTTATCGAAGACGGATCGGATTCGTACCACAAGACCCTTTTTTATTTTCCTCTACCGTGTTCGATAATATTCGCTACGGCAATGAAGATGCTTTGGAAGAAGATATTATCAAAGCCGCTAATATGATAGGCCAGGGGAAATGGCTTGATGATTTGGCAGAGGGCATAAAAACCCATGTAGGCCAGCGGGGAACCAGCCTTTCAATGGGCCAACGGCAATTAGTGGCCCTTGCCCGTATTATCCTGAAGAATCCCGATATTTTCATTCTTGACGAAGCCACTGCCAGCGTAGATCCCTTTACCGAAGTTCAAATACAGGAAGGTCTGGATCAGATCATGGAAAAGCGAACCAGCGTAATTATTGCCCATCGCCTATCAACAGTCAAAAAAGCCAACCGGATTATTGTGTTGCATCAGGGCCGAATTATCGAGGACGGCAAACACCAGGAACTGCTCGATCAAAAAGGACATTATGCCGAGCTCTACAATACCTATTTTCGACATCAGTCACTTGAGTATATCAACCAGATAGGGCAAAATACATAAACGATCTGGTCATTCACCATAGAGGTATTCATGAAAATCAACGACTTCAAAATCAAAGGCAGCTGGCGCGAGGCGGCTAATTCAGCGCGCACAACCATCAACATGGAACCCGGCCAGGGTGAACCCTCAGCAACATGGAAACGAAAGATGCTGCTGGCTGAGCACTCTCCCATCCGTCAGTTATTGGTCAGTGCCAAGTGGACGGCTCTACCCTACTGGGTTTCAGTTCATCTGGTGCGACATAAAATCGGAATCGAACACTGGGTCCGAACCCAACGCAGCGACCGCACGGGACATGACAGAAACTCAAGCCCGCAGAATGCCAAGGTGGAACATGAAATCCTTGCGAGCTACCAGGCGATAATCTCTATCTCCCGCAAGCGGCTCTGCCGACAATCAGCACCGGAAACCAGGGCTGCCTGGCAAACCCTGCTCAATGAAGTAAAAAAGCATGACCAGGAACTCTACAAGGTCTGTGTACCCGATTGCCTGTACCGAGGCTGGTGCATGGAATATCAATCCTGTGGTTTTCACCTGAGCCCACAATTCCATGAACAGCTCAAAGCCTATCGCTTACAGATCAATTCTTCCGATTAATTAAGGCCTCCTCATTCTCCATAGCTGATACGATAGATTTTACCAGCCTTGTCATCGGAAAGTAACAGCGATCCATCAACCAACTCAAGAATATCCACAGGCCTTCCCCAGGAACGACCATTATTGAGCCACCCGTGGGCAAAGACTTCATAGGAAAGGATCCTCTGGCTGGAATCCAGTTTCACCAGAGTAACACGGTACCCGATAGGCACCGAACGGTTCCAGGAGCCATGTTCAGCGATGAATATCTGACCCTGGTACTCATTGGGAAACATTTTTCCGCGGTAGAATTTCATACCCAGTGCGGCCACATGAGGCCCTAATTCAGCTTCCGGCAGTATGATCTCAAGCTTTCCAGGCTTTTTGTCACCAAAGGCTGGATCTAACACATTCTTTCCATGCAAATAAGGATAGCCAAAGTGCTGTCCATTTTGGGTGACACGGTTTAACTCATCGGGCGGAACATTATCCCCCAGATTATCGCGGCCATTATCAGTAAACCAGAGCTCACCTGTTTTCGGGTGAAAATCAAAACCCACCGTATTTCTAATTCCTTGAGCATACAGCTCTATACCTGTTCCATCGGGTTTTAAGCGCAAAATACTCGCGTAGGGATAAGCAGGTTCGCAAATATTACAGGGAGCTCCCACAGGCACATAAAGCCAGCCATCAGGTCCAAAGGTAATATACTTCCAACCGTGGTTCGCGTCCTTCGGAAGTTTATCATAGATATTTTCAAACACAGGTTTATCAAGGTTTTTTATAATATTCCTGATTACCGATATCCGGCTGATTTCAGCAATATAAAGATCACCCTCATAGACCGCCACTCCATTTGGCTGGTTTTTACCAGTCACAATGGTTTTTACCCAGTCGGCTTTGTTATCCCCATTTGTATCTTTAAGAGCATAGACCCGGTCTTTTCGGGTGCCAACAAAAACGGTTCCATCATCACTCAATGCCATGGAACGGGCATTAGGGACATCAGCATAAAGGGCTATTTTAAAACCCTCTGGTAACACAATGCCTGGTATTTCTTCACCCGCTTTAGATGACGCGCAACCGGCCGTCAACAGGAACAATAACAATGGCACTTTCATCGTGACCTCCCTATGGCTTGTTTTTCAACCAGGCTTTTGAAGCCTGCAACCAGACAATAGTCTGTTTCAGTGTTAGGCTGGTCATAAATGCAAAGCATTTATGACCATAGAATGTAAAGCCCGGCCTGTTGCAGCGAAGCGAAAACAGGTAACACCACATACACCCATTAGTTAAAAATAAAAAGATTTTCAAAACATGACAAGAACTGTCAGAAAAGAAGGCCAAAAAAAGTGCGTCCTGCACGACTCGAACGTGCGACCCACAGCTTAGAAGGCTGTTGCTCTATCCACCTGAGCTAAGGACGCTCATAAAATTGTGTGATTAAAAAAAGAATCGGGATGGCAGGACTCGAACCTGCGATCTCCTGGTCCCAAACCAGGCGCCTTAGCCAACTAGGCCACATCCCGTACGTGAACATAGGTATACTTTATTTTTAATATTGCGTCAAGCTTTTTTGAAATTTTGAAGCCATATTACTACGTTTTTTTTAAAACAACTTAGCGTATTCCAAAAGCCATAGCATGGCCGGTAAAATAGCATCAAACCTGGCAGCAAACACCGGCTTGCCTGTCAAAGGATCCATTGGCAGATCCCAGGAACCGATAGAAAGCACCGGCTTTTGATAAATCGCAGCCAGAGCGATCTCCGAAAGGGTCCCCGCGCTGCCCTCAAAGGCCAATACCACGTCACTTGAACACACCACAACTTGATTACGGAGATGCCCCAAACCAGTAGGGATCGAGTAGGTCACATAAGGATTAGCCTCTGCCCTGTCAAAGCCCGGCAAAATACCGATGACCACACCTTTATTCTCACAAGCTCCTCGAGAAGCCGACTCCATCACCCCGCCGCGCCCGCCGCAATAAAGCACATAGTTGCGTAAGGCAATTTCCCGACCAGCTTCAAAGGCCATTTGCAAAGCCGCGCTTTTTGCTTCTGTTCCGCCTATAACACCAATATTCAGGATTTTTGCGGCCATTAAAAACAGGCTGTCATCTTTATTTCAACCAGCGCTTCTTTGGGTAAGCCTGCTACCTGGACAGTAACCCTGGCTGGTCTATGTTCACCCATGGCTTCCTGATAAATACGGTTTACAACAGCAAAATCCTTAAGGTCGACCATAAAAATGGTTGTTTCAACCACATTGGAAAAGCCCAATCCTTGGCTTTCTAAAACCATTTGCAGGTTATAAAGCACCTGACGAGTCTGAAGAGTGATATCACTGGCAACCATTTCACCACTTTCAGGATCAATAGGAATTTGGCCGGATAAAAAAAGAAAATCACCAGCCTTAACCGCCTGGGAATAGGGCCCAATGGCTGCCGGTGCCTTTTCAGTGTGCAGGGTTTCAATTTTCATGAGAGTATCCTTATCTTTTTATCGTGTTTTCGAGCCTTCACGGCGGGAGGCTTCAATTTTTTGCATTCGCCGGAAATATTTGGCTTGTTTGATAATATCTTCAATATCGGTTGAAAATATCTTGTTTTCAACCACTCTTAATTTACGATTTCCGAACAACTGGTTTAAGTAGGATTCACCCTCCTGAAGCGGTAACCCCACCATATTGAGTAAATCCTTTGGACCAAAATCAAAGGTATAGTTTTCACCCGGAGCAATCCTCACACGGTTCTTCTCAAGATGAATGGTCAATGCGTCATAAAGGCGGCCAATGGGGTCCTGAACAATGGTATTGGCTAGCTGCTTGTAAGCAAACCAAATACGCTCAGCCAAAAGAGTCGTGAGCCGTGTAATTAATTGAGGCTGAGATTGAACCATAATCTGAAAATTGGCCTTGTTTACTGCCAGCAATGAAGAATCCTCATAAGCGATCGCACTGGCTGAACGAGGTTTGTTTTCCAGTAAAGCCATTTCTCCGAAAATATCGCCCACTTTTAACAGCGCCAGCATCACCTCGTTGTTATTCAAAATCTTGGTAATTTTAACACTACCCTTTTGAATAATATAGAGTTCCTTACCAGGTTCATTCTCACTGAAAATCATGGTATCCTTAGGATAATTCCGGTTAAACTCACCCGCTTCTTCGTTCAAATATACGGCTTTTGCGTAGGGCTTGATCAAGCCCATTCGCTCTTTGGCCACATCAATATTGGAACCATTGGGACAATATTGAATATAACGGTAATAAGCGTAATAAGCCTGATTATATTGATTTTGCTTGGCATAGTACTCGGCCACCTTGAAAAGATGGGAACTATCTGCCGCGCCAGTGCTTTGCAGAGTCAACTCTGTCAAGGCTTCATCAAGATAGCGCATTTTACGGCTAAAACCCTGAATAATTTTCATGGCTACCGGGGTATTCTGCTTGATCAATAAGCCATATTGGTCACGATGAACAGAAATAAGCGAAACATCTGTGGTAGCCAGGGCGGTTTCAATGTGGCTATGGGAGGACATAGTCGACACAACACCAAAAAAATCACCGGGTTTTAGGATATTATCCTCCTCAATCACCTCAACTTCTTTGATAATTTTAATATTGCCCTTATGAATAATGTAAAAATAATCCGCCTTTTGCTTTCCTTCAACAATGATATAAGAGCCTTGCTTAAAATTAACAATAGACAGTTGTAACGGATTGGGCATAATTCCCCTTTGAATCAATAATTATAAAAACCCTTGGCAATTAACAGGCTACAAGTAATAGTATAAATAGGCCAAATCAAATTGTCAACGTTAGCCCGCCCCAATTCCAGCCATAGAATTTTTTTTTTAATTTACCCGGAATCAAAAAACAAGGCTAAATACCCTTAAAACCGGCAATTAACCGCGCGAAAGCAGAGACAGAAACAAATTCTTCTATTCAGATATCCGCCCTAATATACACCCAGGATCTCAATATCAGCCCATGAAGAACGATAACTTTGCAAATTACCGGTACTCTCTTCATAAATGGTCTGCAGCGACGGATAATTCAAAAAAGCGACTACTTTGCCGTCTGGACTTTTTTTGTTTACATGAAATATCCCTTTGGATAAAGTCAGATGATTACTATCCAGGTTTCCAAAATAATATTCCCGAACATCCAACTGAGTCGGAAAACTGCCAAAACGAACACCACTGCCGAGCAGAATATCCACAGGAACCCATCCGAAATTTTCCACATAAAACTCGATCCAGTAATGAGAAATACCTTTACGCTGGCCGCTTTCAGTGGTAATTAAAAAACCGGCGCAAGGACGCGTGGGCACATCAACCGCGCGGCAAAGAGCTGTATACAAAACAGTATAATCCAGAGAATTGCATACTGGCTTCTCCTGGGCGAAAAAGGCTTCAATATCAGGAATGGAACGGGAATCATTATCAAAAACAAGCCAGGATATGAGATAATCATAAATCAGCCTGGCCTTTAAATAGGGATTTTGCTCGCGCCCAACAATTTCCCGGGCCTTCTTGATTACAGAATTATGATCAGAAGGAATATATCTGTCGCTTTGAGTAAAAGTACGGTACAATTGACCGGATCTGTCATATTTCAAAGGAACACGCGCGGAATTTATCTGGGAGCGAATTTCATAGCGATAGAAAAAATAGCGCAAGCGAATGGAATATTTTTCCCGGGGCCGAAGTTCTTCAAAATAATACTGCATCAACCCGTTTTGATCTGACAAGTCGGGTTTGGGCTCCTGCAAAACCAGCTGAATCTCACGCTGCTCAGGAGCTGAGTAAATCTGAGGTATCCATACATAAAGGGCATTATCCGGGGCCGAATCAATATTATCAATATCAATGGAAAAATGCACCTGGTAAGTCCGTTTTTTGTGAAACTGTTTTTTTCCTACCGGCTCCTGTACTTCAAAAAAAACACTGCTGCTTTTACCCTGTGCGGTTTCAATAAAAACCGGCCCGCTGGTCGCGCCGTCAGGCACGCGCAGGCGAATTTCTTTGTCGTCCCATAGCAAATAATCAAAGTCAAACAAAGAAGCGGGAGTATGCGGGGCTGCCTTGGCCTGGTCAAAGACCTCTTCGTCCGCGGAAATCCAGCTGAAATTCACCCTGGAATTCAACCTGTCTATACCAAAATTCCTGCCTTTTATAGAAATTTCCGAACCCACCGCTCCCTTTGTCGGCTCAAAACTTTCAATAAAAGGTTCGCCTCCGAGAGCCGGCCCCTTAACCACCTTTGGGATCTGGGTACCATTGATGAACAGCATCAATTCTCGACTCAAACCATTTTCTGTTTCAACAGATAACAATCCCGATTTCAATTCTTCAGAAACAAGCACGCGAATTTCGTCATCTTTCCAGGAAATATAGGAAGTAGTCAAAGGTGAAAATCGGGCAACGCTTATCCTGCTTTGTTTTCTCTCTTTTCCAAAATGGCTGCCATAAATCACCAATTCATCACCAGGATAAAAAACATCCTTATTAAGGGCTTTCACAACAGGAGGCTTCTGAGTCAATTGGGAAGTAATAAGTAAAATAAGAACAAAACCGATGAATATGATTAGAGGTAGATATTTTTCCCAGATTTTTTTATATTTTTTTTGAGATTGCGACTGATACATTTTTCGGGAAAGAACTCCTTGCTACTGTGCTTTTTCAACTTCTCTTGCTTTGTATTCCAAATAAGGAATGATGTCAATTTCTATTTTGATGCTGTAAAAAGGAGTTTCTTCGTTTTTGGGCAAACCCAAAGGATAATAAAATATTTTCTCGCCTGGCGAAAAAGTCACCATCTTAAAAGTACTCATAAACTTCATGTTATCGCTATTATCGGTCTTCATCCAAATCTGGCTCATGGCAACAAGGTTATATTTGTTATTAGTATTATAGGGCACAAAAGAGCTGTCAAATTTTATGGTTTGCCCTTCAAGCTTCACCAACACAGCTTTACCAGGAATAGTATAACGCGTTTCCTGACGAGTCCAGGCATTTTTATTTCCCGGAGGAATCATGGTCACCACAATATGAAAATACAGAAGCTGATTGGCCAAATTCTCCAATTCTTCACTAAGCTCTTCGGAATTACCTATTTCTTCAAAATCAGAAGCTTCATCACCAGGCAGAGGGCCAGGGCTGCCATCATTTTTTTTATCGACTGAATTCAAACCCTTTCCCTGTAATTCAATTTCATCAACAGGTTTCAATTCTCCAGCATCCTGAGCCATTCCATTGACTGAAATCAAAGCCATCGCAAAAAGGAAAAGCCAAAAGGACAGATTTTTCATTGACCGCTCCTGTTGAAATCAACAGCCCGAATCAGTTCAGGTTCACCCTGAGACCATATCTCCCCTTCTGAGGGCAACTGGAAAATGACCTCTTCAAAAGAACCCTGCTCTTCGAGCAACTTGATCAATGTTTCCATATCCTGAACTGGCGCTGAAATCTGCAACTCAGTTCGGCCGGAATTATCGGTTGAAACAATAACCTGGCTGGGTGTTGAAACAGGAACAGCCACCCGGTAGGCAAAAAGAAAACCCACAACAATCAGGAAAACCGCAGCCACAGCCAGCAAGGGCATGGGCAACGACACCCGCCTGTCCCAAAGATGAGACCTCCACTTGTATTCAGGCGCTTGAATAGTCTGCCTGACACGTCCCATCACCTCAGCCACAGAGGGCTCGGAATCACTTTTCAGAAAAATACTAAGCTCTTTGAAACCATTAATCTTTGCCGCGCATTCCTCACAAATTTTAAGGTGATCGCGAATCCTGTCAGACCAAGGAGATTCCAGCTCACCATCGTAATAAGCTGACAACAATTCTTTTTCAGGACACATATTACATCACCTCCTTCATAATTTGCGAAAGCTTTTCACGGGCCCGGAACACCCGCACCTTAACATTTCCTTCGGAAATCCCGAGAGTCTCACCAATTTCCCTGTAATTCATTCCGGCATATTCCTTTAATATTAAAACAACCCTGAGATTATGAGGTAACTGCTCCAGAGCGTCTTTTACAAGATTTTTACTTTCCTTTTTTAAAACAACATCCTCGCCCGACTCCTCAAAAACAGGCACCCTGTCCTTGAACTTGTCATAGGCCCTTCTCTCCCTCTGTTTACGCTTGGAATAATTAAAGGACATATTTTTGACAACTCGAATCAACCAATACTTGGTCTGATTCAAATCAGGAAGAGCTTCATTCCGCTGATAAAGTTTAATAAAAGCATCGTGAGTCATATCTTCAGCCATTGCGCTGTCTCCCACAATCCTATAGGCAACCCTATAGATCACAGAAAAAAGAGATTCATAAATTATTTCAAACGAAAGCTTGCTGCTACTTTCCACATTCATAAATTAAACAACCCATCTTCAAAATCGTTACAATTTGTTCACAAATTTCCGCGCTTATTCAATGTTCTGCCCTTCAATATTTTGGGCGTTGCCTGCCTCCGCTCCGCTTCAGCAGGCCGGGCTTTGCGTGGTTCAAAGTCCTCGCCTGCCATTTGGGCAGGCTGCGGGCTTCGGAAAGCCCTTTTTGAAAAAAGGGCTTTCCGCCACTCCAATCCCTAACGCGCCTGCGAACAGCTGCCATTCACAAACAGAACCAGCATCAAAAAAAGCCAGACACCTCAGCCGCTCTTCAAGTTTAGCGGAAACTACTTCTTTTTCCAGCGCACACCCTGGGGCGTGTCTTCAAGGACAATACCCATGTCTAAAAGCTTGTCACGAATCTCATCAGCCCTGGCCCAATCCTTGTTTTTTCGAGCTGTGGTCCGGTCATCTACCAGCTTTTGAATCTCCCCGTCAAGATCAAGCTTTACAGGCTCTTTATCCAAAGACAATCCGAACACCGCGTCCATCTTTTTGATAGTATAGAGCTTTTCTTCGTCAGAAATCGAATCATCACGAATCAGGTTCCACATATCCCCCAGACAACGAGGCATATTCAAATTATTCATGGCATTTTCAACAAAGGAATTATAATGAGCAGATAAGTCTCCATTAAAACCTTGCGGAAAACCGCCTGTTTTCTCCCTCATGGTCTGAATTTTCTGCATCAGGCTTTTCCTGGCATTTTGGGCCGATTCCATGGCGTCCAGACTGAACTGCAACTGGCTGCTGTAATGGCCGGTCAAGCAGAAATATCGATAATCAAGGGGATCAAAGCCTTGCTCTATCAAACCCTTTATTGTCATAAAATCGCCGGTGGATTTTGACATTTTGCCTTTAGGAGTCACCAGAAACTCACCATGAACCCAGTAATTCACCCATTTCACCCCTGTTGCAGCCTCTGACTGGGCAATCTCGTTGGTGTGATGAACCGGAATCAAATCGATCCCGCCGCAGTGAATATCAAAGGTATCGCCCAAATATTCCATACTCATGGCCGAGCATTCAATATGCCAGCCAGGATAACCCTTGCCCCAGGGAGAGTCCCAGAGCATGGCATGGTTTTCATACTTTGACTGGGTAAACCAAAGCACAAAATCATGGGGATTTTTTTTATATTTATCAACCACAATGCGGCTTCCGGCCTGTAAATCATCAAGGTTCAACTTGGCTAATTTGCCATAATCAGGGAATTTGGAAATATCAAAATACACATTCCCCCCGGCTTCATAGGTAAAGCCCTTCTCCTCTAAGCGTTTCACCAGATTAATCATGGAATCAATATGATCGGTAGCCTTACAGGTAACCGAGGGCTTTATAATATTCAAAGAGCTAGTATCATCAAAAAAGGCTTTGGTATAGTACTCGGCAATATCCCAAACTGTCATCTTTTTTTCACGGGCGCTGGCTTCCATTTTGTCCTCGCCATCATCAGCATCACTGGATAAATGACCCACATCAGTAATATTCATCACCAGTTTTACTTCATAACCAGCCAGCTCCATCACACGACGAAGGATATCGACCATAATAAAGGTTCGAAGGTTTCCAACATGAGCGTTATTATAAACAGTAGGGCCGCAGGCATAAATACCCACTTTATTCGGTTGAACCGGTTTGAATGTCTGTAATTCGCGCCCCATTGTGTTAAATAATTTTAAATCCATGGCGACTCCTTTCATCCAGCAATTTTCAATTTGAGTACAAATTGTATGAATTGCACTTTGTTCTAAACAGCTTAGTTGCAATTTTAAATGTGTACTCGCCTAAGGGTAGATTCATACCATCAGACGTAATCTTTTAAACCGAAAAGGTTCACATTTAGAATTGCTGCCATTCATCAATTAATTCCATATAATTACTATAGATTTTGACAAAAAAAACAGTATACAATATGAGAGCATGCTTACAATAGATAATTTAATCAAAAAAATCAATATTCAATGTAAAGTCCTTAAAAAACAGCCCTTAAAAAGCTATAGCAGTTTTAAGATCGGCGGCCCAGCTGATATTTTGGCTATTCCTGAGAGCAAAGAGGATCTTTGCCAGCTTGTTACCTTTTGCTCTGAGCAGGGAATCCCACGGACCCTGCTGGGCGCGGGGGCCAATGTCCTTATTTCCGACCAAGGCGTTGAAGGTATGGTCATTTTAACCACACAACTCAATCGGATTTATTTTCCTGAAAAAAATTTAATCGCGGCTCAAAGCGGGGCAGCCGTGTCCAGAGTGGTTGAAGCAGCCCAGGAATCGAATATGAGCAACCTTGAATTTTTATATGCCATGCCGGGCAGCATCGGCGGCGCGGTTTACATGAATGCCAGATGTTACGATTCATCAATTTCAGATGTGGTTGCCTGGGTTGAAGCCATTAACGAAAAGGGCGAAATAAAAGAAATTCGTCACAGCCCAGAAGATTTTGATTACAAGCGTTCTCCCTATCAGAAAAACGGCCAGGTTATTTTTTCAGCCGCATTCAGGATCCAGAGAGGGATTTCACAGGAGATTCTTCAAAAAATGAAGTCATACAAACAAGACCGAATCAACAAAGGACATTTTAATTTTCCCTCAGCCGGAAGCACCTTTAAAAACAACCGGGCATTTGGACAAAGCACAGGCCAGATTATTGACAGTCTCGGCTTAAAGGGATATTCAAAAGGCGACGCGCAAATATCCCCTTATCATGCCAACATATTCATTAATAAACAAAATGCCTCTGCCAGCGACATGCGCTCACTCATAGAAGAGGTCCAAAAAAAAGTACAAATAGCCTATGGTTTCAACCTGGAACCTGAAGTTATCTACTTAGGAAGGTGGTAAAATAATGAACACATTAAACAATATTCGGGAATACATTACTCTTCTCGATGACGCAAACCTAAAAAGCTATATCCGCAACCTTCCACTGACAACCCTCCTCGAATTCTGGGACGATTTATCAAGCGAAGAGGAATTAAAAATTTTTTCACTTCTCAATACAGAAGAAAAAGTTGATCTAATCGCCTCCTTATCACCAGGACAACAGGAAAAACTGATTCGGCAGATCTCCGACGAGCATGTTAAAGTTTTACTGGAACAAATGGAGCCCGACGACCTCACAGACTTCATTCAGTCTGTTTCTCCGGAAGCACGCAACAGCGTCTGGAACAACCTGAGTGAAGAAGCAAAAAAGGAGACACGCTTTTTGCTTCGTTACGATGAAGACGATGCTGCCGGCTTAATGACTCCCAATTACTTGGCCATTCGCTCGAATATTACAGTTGCCAGTGCCATCAGCTTTGTGCGGCAGCATGCCAGCGAAGTTGAAACAGTTTATAATATTTATATTATCGATCAATTAAAACGACTCATTGGTGTTATCTCCCTGCGGGAATTATTAGTCAGCCCCGACACAGTCCTGATCGAAGATGTCATGGAAAAAAATGTTATCAGCGTTTTGGAAAACACCGACCAGGAGGAAGCCGCCAAAATTCTGGAAACCTACGATTTTTTAGCCCTGCCAGTTACAGACTCTTACCACCGACTCCTGGGTATTATCACCTTCGACGATGTGATGGACGTCATCCGCGAAGAACAAACCGAGGACATCTATAAAATGGGCGCCATGGATGGCAGCACCGACCGTTATCTGGAAAGTTCAATCTGGAACTTGATCAAAAAACGAATACCCTGGCTAACCATATTGCTTATTGCAGCAACATTTACGACCAATGTTTTATCAGCTTTCGAAGGTTTAATGGCCTCGTCCATTGTGTTGACCCTTTTCATTCCAACTATTATCGGTACAGGAGGTAATTCCGGGACTCAGTCTTCAACCCTGATGATTCGAGGTTTGGCCACCAGACAAATCCATTATCACGATTTTTGGCGTATCATTGGTAAAGAATTCCTGATTGCTTCGATTATAGGCTTAAGCATGGGAGTATTAATCATTCTCCGCTCAGTTCTACTGCCTCCCTTTGTCACAATTGAAGAGGCCGCGGCTGTGGGCATTGCTTTATGCTTTGTCATTATTGTGGCAACCCTGGTTGGGGCCACAGCTCCCTTAATGATTCACCGGTTAGGATTTGACCCCACGGTTATGGCAGGGCCTTTAATGGCTACCATCATAGACCTATCAGGCTTAACAATTTATTTTTTGTCTGCCAAGCTCATTCTTGGTCTTTAAAAAACCATGAAAATAGTATAACATCGATGTTTAGTTACGAACATCATTTCGATAAAATTTTCCTTGGCCCAGAAGGACTTAGGGTCTGAAGAACAAGCCTGACTCCGAATCAGATTTTTAACGCTCTAGGGCCAAACAAATTCTTTAACAAATAGATAGGCCTATGGGCAACACAATAACAGCCATAAAGAAAGGGAAAAAATGCTATTCAATAATAATATTATCAAGGATTTTAATCTCGCCCACGAGAACATTCAAATCAAAGCCGAAGAAAAAGGTGACAATATAAATGAAGTCCTGATCAAAATAGAAGGGGATATAGAAACACTCGATTCGCACACTCTTGGCCAAAGCATAATAGATACCATAAAATCGAGCACAGGCATTCAACGCCTGATCTTTGATTTATCCAAGGTAAACTATCTTTGCTCCTCAGGCGTTGGCGCGATTATTCATATACTGACAATACCAGAGTGTAAAGGTATAGAAATCTTTTTCATAAACATCAATGATAAATTACGATCGGTTTTTAAAGTTCTGGGCTTTGCCGATTTAATAAAGGTACAGGATTCAAACTCCTTTAAAACAATATTCCCCTTCAAGCTCCTGTGTCCCGACTGTCAAAAAGAAAACACTTGCCCTAAAGAAGGCACCTACCGCTGCGTTCATTGCAACCGATCCTATATTGTTGATAATAAAGGAAGGGTCTCAGAAAGCTGAGTTATTTTTTGGGCCTTTTGCTTTTTGTTTTTGAACCCATCATTTTTGTCATGCCTTTATCAAAAACAAGTTGTGTGTTCCCAATAGTGATAATATCACCTGAACGAAGGACCTTGCTCTTCACTTCCTGATTATTAATTAAAACAGAACTATCTTCGGCAACAAGGGTGAAAACATCGCCTTTTTTGCTGATCTTTGCCGCGTTCATGGAAACTTCATTATCATCCTGAATCGTCAAATCCGCGCCAGCATCATTTCCGATAATCATGTCCTGGCCGTCATTCACGATGGTCATGGGTTCTGCCTTTCCCTTTGACCAAGCAGATGACAGTGTCTGGACCGTCGGCGCTTTCACAGCTTTCTTTAATCGCACAAAAAACAGAAAAGCCAGTAACAGCAGGGCAAAGACAATTGCGCCAAACAATAAAAAACTGAATTCCTGGGTTGGCTTTCCAAAAACCATTGCTGAAAAATAGGAACCTTCATCCTGAACAACAGGAGTGCTTCCTGCGATTTCAATTCTAACCATTTTTTGGTCCTCAGAACTCATTGTCGCGGGATAGCTTAGGTAATATTCATTTAACACACGATTTCTGATAAACGAATACAACTGGTCCAATTCTTCAGGATTATCAATCTGAAAATGGCTGCCGCCGCTTTTCTCAGAAATTGAAGCAAGATAGCGGTTGTCTGCTCCCAGCCCCAAGCCTATAGTATATATACTCACGCCATACTTTCTCGCCAATTCAAGAGAATTAGAAAGCTCATGGCGCTGTTTAAATTCCTCGTTATCCTTTTTGGGATAATTTTCACCGTCCGATAAAAGTATAATCACCTTTCGACCACTCTGCTCCGAAACACGGTTAACAGAAAAATAAACAGCTTCATTCAATTCAGTGTAAGACTGTTCCGGCGTGAGGGGGCGCTTGACATTTTCCAAACTCAGTTCCACTCTCACATTATCCGAAGAAAGCTCTTCTATTGTTCCTATACTGGTGTTAAAGGACATAAAACCGGTTTTATCATGAGGATTTTTTATCTGACTCAATAGTGATAGAATGGCTTTTTTAGCGTAAGTCATGCGCTGAGCCTGAACATCCTCAGTAGCATTTCCCGAAGCATCGTCATACATGCTCCCCGAATTATCCAGAACAATAAATAATTTTATTCCTTGATTCACATTTATTTTGGATTTGAATTCAACAATATTTCGATTCACTCCGTTTTCAAAAACACGCAGCTTGTCCTTATTCAAATTCTCGACAGGATAACCTTGATCATCGATAAAACTAAAATAGACCTGAACATTCTGGTTAACCAGCAAGCTGGAATTATCTATCTGTGAAATAATAATTTTCTCCGCGAAACATGGAACAATAACAAAAAACAAAATTACAGCACAAACCACTTTTTTCATAATCATGCCCCTTTAAAACTTCCGCCGGAATTGAAATTGCGCGTCGCCGACACGAAGAACATCGCCATCTTTTAATTTCCGCTTTTTTATCTGATCATCGTTCACGAATGTACCGGTTTTTGTACCAGCATCGGTAAGAATAAAACTATCCTTTACTTTAGTAATTTCAATATGCTTTTCTTCAACATCATTATACATGGTTAAACCAATTTCTTCTTTGGCTGACTTTCCCAAAGTGGTTACTTGTCGGGTTAAAAGGAATTCACTACCCTTCTGAGGTCCATTTAAAAGATACAACGAAGCATCGGAAAGCTTTTTCTCGACAAGCCCATAGGCAATGCCAATTAAAACACCCAGCAGCCCCAAACCGAATAAACGCGCGATATAAGCCTCGGGGTAAAGCAATTTGATATACTCAAACAAAAGCCCTCCAAGAAAACCTCCAATAGCTCCCCCGATCAAACCATTACGTAAACGAATCAATGAACGGCTCCTGATACCTTCGACCGCTCCGATGAAAACACCAAAAAAAGCCCATCCAATTGAGCGGGAAAAAGGAAATCCGAAAGAATAAAACAAATTCGGCGTATTAAAAAACCGAGAACCTAATAACAGAAGAACAGCCTGGCCGCCAAGAGTGCCCAGAGCGCCTCCGATTGCACCAAAAAGCAAGCCCATGGGAACACCTAAAACTAATTTATAAACCGATTGCCCAATAATCCCTTCGCTTATTCCGAAGCCGGCACCAAAAACCATTCCCAAAATCGACCCGGCAACAAGGCTGAAAACCATCATATTCGGAAAAACAGACTGATTAAACACAACAAGCTCGACCAAAGGCCAGGCAATAAGACCGACAGCCAAACCAATCAATCCAAGATATACAATTCGTGACACCAAAGACATTTTTGACTCCTTGCGACTAAAAGCTAATCTAACAATATGACTCTCTTACTGGCTCAAAACACTCCATTTTTTTGTATTTGCATTATAAATGAGTTTTAGATTCAAACTCTGATTTATAGCAATATAAAAATCATGATTAACAAGAACTCTGCCGTTTTTTCTGAAAGTCAAGGTATATTTACCAGCTTTAAGTTTAAACTCTTTTTTACCCGCAATGGTATTACCAAAAGGCATGATTTTTTTAATTTCATCACCCAGATAATATTCTTTACGGTTATCGATTAATATCTCGATTCCCTTTTCAGATGAATTGATCACAAGATCACCTGAACCAATACCAAGCTCAATCAAAAGATTAAAGCTGTCCACATCATCTTCTATTTTAAAATCAATTGTTTTTGAATAATAACCAGGCACTTCACAAAGCATTTTATAGGTACCACCTGAAAAAATGGTTGTCAGCAAATAGGTAAAATGGTTTTTCCAATTCCACCATTCTCCTTTATGAAAAAACAACACCTTTGCCCGACTGACAATAGATTCACCTGTTTCAGCATCAATAACATTGTAAGAAAAATCTACCTTACGAGGCGCTGAAGGCGGAATGGTTATATCAAGCACCTTGCCAAAATAGGTCGCTTTACGGCTTTTTTGAATCATTCGTGGGTCAATGTAAAAGCTTTGAGAAAATTTCTTATCTTCAACAATTATATCGGCTTTATAATATCCAGGCTTCAAATAGAGCTTCTGAGTCGTTAACAAATGCTTTATTTTATATTTGGCTTTATTTATTTCGTTATTCGACCAAAAAAACAAATCATTATATGGGCTCACAGGCAACTTAACGGGCTTAGCCGCGGAATCTGTTACAGATTTAATAACAACCTGACTAAACACCTGATCAAGATCTTTGTAATATTTCTCGGGCAACTGAATACGCGCGCTAAACACACCCCATTGGTATGAACCGAAAATCTCATAATAATAACCCTGATTGTACATAAAAAAACCAAACATATAAACGAGAAAAATACCGGCCGCGATAGAAATAATTCTTAAAAAAAGGTTTGTTTTAGGCTTGACCGGCAGAGTACATATAGGAAGCATATCTGATTCTTTTTTAGTCGTATAATCTTTTATGGCATTATTTATTTCCTGCTGGGTTTTATAACGATAGGTGAATTTATCAAGCAAATTAATAAGATACCGCAAATCCTTATAGCGTTTTCCGACCTTATGGTTCATGGTTTTGTGAATTATTTTGCGAAAAATTCCAGGTACCTGCGGATTCAGTTTTTCTGGCCGGGTGTAGATTCCTTTGGTTATATTATGAATCGCTTCAGCTGTAAAATTACTGGAAAAGGGTTTTTCACCAGTAACCATTTTATAAAAAAGCACTCCGATAGAATAAATATCAGAACGATGATCCACATGCTTGGTGCTTGTCAGCTGCTCAGGCGACATATAGGCCGGAGTACCCATAATGGCCCCTGTTTTGGTTAAATCTTCTTCATTATCTTCCTGAGCTGTCGCGATTCCAAAATCCACAAGCTTAACCTCGCCTGATTTAGAAATAAGAACATTATCCGGTTTAATATCGCGATGAACAATTCCTTTATCATGAGCATGCTTCAGCCCTTTACATATTTCCTTTAAAATCAACAAAGCCACTGTGGGACATATTTTGGACTTTGAAGTAATCAATTTCTCAAGGGAAGTCCCGTCAACAAACTCCATGGCAATATAATAGGAATTACCTTCCCGGAAATGATCATAAACCTGAACGATGTTTTCATTCCTGAGATCAATCATGATCTTGGCTTCACGCTTAAAGCGCTGGGTCAAGCTTTTATTTTTAGTAAAGGAAAGTTGTTTGATAATAATGGTTCTGTTTAACGTCGGATGCTGGGCTTTAAATATCTTGCCCATGCCCCCTTCTCCGATCTTACCCAAAACCCGGTATTTACCAATTTTATCTTTTTCAGCCATTTAAAATCCTATTTATAGTGAAAGGGGTATTTTTATGTCGTTAATCTCGAAAATATCAGTATCTGGATTAAAAACACCATTCTCATGAATATGAGCTATCATATACTTTTTGGGATGGTTTATTTGAACGAACCGGCCCTTTGCCCTTAATTGATAAGCATCAAGAACATGCCTGTGCCCACCAAAATAAAAAGCATCTTCCGCCAATTCAGGAGACAAATAATGAGCCAACATTTCCTGAACACTGTCATCATCAGCCTGATCATTATCCGTCCAGGTCAAACCCCGAATAACATCGGGATAATGGCGGTAATTCAACACGCTCCTATATGCAAAAAACTCCAGGGGTTCCGCGTGGGAAATCAAATAACTATTGCCGATAGCCAGCAAAGGAAGATTTTTTTCAAATCTGGCATAGGTATTTAAAAAATCCCCGGAATAAAATTTCTTCATGTATTCCAGAACCATAGCCCCCTCGTAAGCATATTTGCGAAAAGGGTAGTTTCCATGGTCTTCTTCATTTAAAATGTTTTCATGGTTCCCCTTCAGAAAATGAAAGAGTCTTGGAAAAAGGATTTTCAGATTCATAACCATTTCCATGGTCCCTAGACTTTCAATCATTTCCTGATCCATGTTCTTGTGCCGTTTATATTGTGAAGCAAATTCATCCAAAGCCAATCTCCAACGCTTTGAAGTGCCTTCAGAATGAAAGCCATCGCCCAAACATAGAAGTTGTATGGAGCCATCACACAAACGATCCAACACAGTCGCTCCCGGGTCAAGGGGGAAAAACAAAACACTCATGATAAAACCCATACGGGCATGAATATCCGGAATAATAACAAGGGGGAGATCGGGATTTAATTTAATAATCCCGCCAGGAAGATTTTGATTTTTCCCTTCATCCCCCCTAGGCCGTACCTCGTCGTCTTCGTTCTCCAAAACCTCGCATACCTCTGTCAAAACAGGAAACAGCTTTTCTTCATTTGGAGGATTTTTTCTGTAGTAAATATCTTTTAATCTGCTAAAAAAATCGGCCTTTTTTAATTCCATTAACTACTCAGACAAAATCGTCTTGTTTACCCCCAACATGAGATCTTCTAGCTGGGTCATTACAGCTGTAATGTTGCTTTCTTCTTCCTCGGCGCTCATTTCATCGCTTTCTGTGAATACAGCAATTTTATAAATCATTGAGGTGCTTTTTACCGGCCCCTGGCCAAAATGAAGGGGTTCATCAACTTTCATATCACTCTTTAATGTTGACCCTTCCTTTTCAGCCCTGTCAGGAGCATCTGTCCGCAAACCAATGCTCGTATAAACAGCATGTCGGCTTTCATCAATAAGCGGCCCTAAATTTATCAATGATCCAGAATAGGTCATCGCGATCGCTCCCCGGGGGTCAGAAGCCTCAAGCATATCAATTTCTTCCATACCTTGTCTCTGGGTCTCCGACTCAAAAAGTTCTTTTTTTTCGATCCAGCCGGAAGCCAGTTTTTCATAGGCCTCTTCGTTTTCTCCTAAACCCGCGGCTTTTGCCAAAGCTCGAATATGATCCTGGATTTTTTCAGGTACTTGATCCAAAAATTCACCCATAACATCCTCCAAAATTAAAATTTCTATTTTAAAGTTTACCCAGACAAAGCCTAATCTACAAGCAACCAAATGGTATAATAAAAAATTTAAATAACATAAATAAAATATGCTTTAATAAGCTAATTGCGAAAATTCTGACATTAGCAGTCAGCTGAAAATTAATAACTCATTATCCGGTAATCGATTAACTTATCCGCTATTTTTATGCTTCTTGCCAAAAACTCAGTTTTATAACAACCTCTCCTATCACATTTTTTTAATCACCAACATGGTTATATCATCAGCCAATTTGCCATTATGTTTTTTAATGTCTCCCGAGGTGGCATGTTCTTTAACCTTCTCCACAATTACTTTTATCAAATCGGAAGAAGAAAGGGAAGCATATTTTTCCAAGAGCTGCTCGAGCTTGGCTATACCAAATTGGTGATAATAATGATCCATTGCTTCAATAATTCCATCAGTATACAAAACAAGAACATCTCCATTATCCATTTTAAATCGCCCTTCACTATTGGTTGCGTCAATTGCCGACGACAAGCCCATAAAAGCGGTTCGCCTCGCGAAATTAGGCAGTTTCACAACCTTTTCTTCGGAATTTTTATAAAGAAGCGCGATCTCATGAGCCCCGGCGTGCTCGATCAAACCATCTTTCTCTCGAATATAATTCTGAGTCATGAACTTGTCACTGCCGATACGTTCAGAATTCAAACGGCAGAGCACCTTGTTTACAATATTATAAATATTGCTGGGTTTGATCGGCTTTTCCAGCATCTCTGAGGTAAAAACAGAAGATTGAAAAGCCGCTTGCTGAATCAATGCGGTGATACCAGCCGGAAGCCCATGGCCGCTCACATCTCCTATGCCCAAATAATTACCAAAGCGCGAGTTAAAAACATCATAGGCATCGCCGCCTACCTCTGTTGCTGTTTCCATATAGGCGGAAGCATCATATCCATCCATTTCGATTTTTCGCGGAAGAATGGAAACCTGGATTCTTCTGGCTGTGGCCACTTCATCATCAAGACGGTTTTTTTCTTTTTGTATTCGCTTGCCTTCGATGATTGAAAAAATAATTTTTAAATCATCAATCGATTCATTCAAGGCGCTTTTCTCCTCGGGGAACAGGAATTCAAAGGAATCTTTAAATATAACCACAATACCGTAGAATTTATCCAGATTAATAATGGGGAACAAAGCAATCAAACGCTGCAAACCAGCGAATTCTTTTGGAATAGGATCAACAATAACCGGTTTCTTGGAATCCAAAACCGATTTAATTAGGATATTACCCCAACCGGTTATGGTTTCTGCCGCTGTTTCAGATAATTTTTTTATATCAAATGATGTTTTTAGAATAATATCCGTCAATTGCTCATTGGTTTTTTTCTTAAGATTAATGTTGGGCAACTGGACCAATGGGGTACAATAGCCCATTATTAAATCTTCTGACTCAAGTTTAAGCATATTTTCGCTGCATCTTAAAATATACAAGCCCGTGATTCCATATTCATCAACTACCAGATTGCGTGTAGAACGATCCAGGCAATCCCTTAGTGAGGAACGAATTATATTTATATCTTCAGACTCAGGGCTGTTCAATACAAGATTAATCAAATCGTTTTTCAATTCAACCGACTTCGCCAACTTGTCTATCGTTTTTTCCTCATTCAAAATTCGCTGAAAATAATACTCCGAAAAAAGCCTGATCGCGTAAACAATGTTCAGAACACCCATTATTTCAAGTGGAAACCTTTTAATATGCAAGGATTTGAATATTACAAAATCACTCGCTTCTCCAAAACCATTTAAAAAAACAAATAAAATGACCGAAACCGCAAGAACAAAAATAGATGAAGAAAACAGAATACCCTGTTTTCGAATAACACCTTTTTGAAGTTCAAATATATTTTTATTAATAATAATATTAATAAGTAAATAAAAAATTCCAAACACAACACATAATATGAAATTAATAGTAAAAAAGGGTATTCTGTTATTTAAAACACCATTCTCGATAGGCACAAGAAAAACTGAACGATTTATATAGATCATCAAATTGATGCCTATCAAAACCAATATAACCGACAATAATCCATAAAAGGATTTCATTTTTATCTTGAAATCGTCCATTAAAAAGCTTTTCAAAATACGCTGACAATGAACTGAATATTCCAATAAAAAAAACGAAAGAAGATACAATAAACTGA
Organism: Spirochaetales bacterium; assembly: GCA_016937215.1. Taxonomy (GTDB): domain Bacteria; phylum Spirochaetota; class Spirochaetia; order SZUA-6; family JAFGRV01; genus JAFGWI01. The sequence goes on from JAFGWI010000218.1 coordinate 26,739, forward strand.
CAACGCTGTACCCCGCGAACACAAATAAGGGATCGGAAAAAATATAAAGATTCGCGTAAGCCATGCCTCCGGTTAGAAAAAAAAGCAAAATAGACAAAAGCAAATAAAGAGGTCGATTACCAAATTGTTTATTTTTGGCGATACCACCCCACAGAGCCAAGGAAAAAAGGCCGATAGCCATAAAACTGAATATATAAAATAGCGCCACATTAACCCCCTATTCCCGCGGATTATTTATCATCACGACTTTCAGATAAGTCAGATTTAAAATCCGAAAGAAACAATTTTTCAAGATCACCCCAGTGAATATTCCGCTGATCAATCTCCAGGCCTTCCCATTCCACTAAAAGCTTTTTGTACTGATGAATAATATTTATGACAATCTCATTTTGCAAAAAGGTTTTTTCATTTGCAACCTTGCTCACGGCCCTCAAAACCTCCACCCCGAGGGTAATGCCCTGCAAGGTGCCTACAACTGCCATCAACACATCCCTCTCATTGGTAATATCTTCATTAGCCCTGTAAATTTCATCCACAATGCTGCTGATAGACCTCTGGACTTCACCGACCTCATCAACAATATCATGAATGGAACCATCAGACTCGCTGGCCAAATTCCGAATTTCATGGGCCACCACCCCAAAAGCCTTGCCATGACTACCCGCTCTTGCCGACACAATTGAAGCGTTGATCGACAGAACATGGGTTTTTTCAGCGATTTCACGAATTACCTCGATAATTTTGCCAATCTTTGCCGATTGGGTGAATAAAATCTTGGAAGTTGTAATCGCCTTACTTAAAGATTGAGTAACAGAGTCAATACCCTTTTGCATGTCCTCAGCCACGGAAAAAGCCTTGTTTGCCGATGTGGCCAAGTTATCGGAAATGTTAAAGGTCTTGTCGATATTACTCTTGATAGACTGATAGTTTTCCTCGACAGTAGCCAATTCATCATCGAGCACATCCTGAGTGCTTTTGTATTTTGTAAAAAAAACAGAGGTTTCCTCGGAAATTTTTTGATAATTATCGCAAAGCTTTTTTAGCTTTGGCGGCAAATCACCGAGAACTGACTTTTCCACCACATTATCCTTGCCCCTTTCAACCGCGTGCAAATCCTGCTCTTTTAGCTGAATCCGTTTTTCTTCAAGTTGAAAATTCAATTCTTCTACCTGTTTCTCGTGGCCTCGCAATACTTTTACAAAAAAGAAGAACAGGAAAAAAAAGACTCCTCCATGAACAAGAAACAAAACCACAATTTTACCCAAAAGAATAAAATCTGATAATAAAATCAACAAACACGAGCAAAAACTGATTAACGAGACAAGAAAAACACCAAAGATTTTCCTCATTTACACTTACACTCTTTACTGAAGCTGAACCGCTCCGGGCACTAAAAACGAAAGAGTCGGCAAGCTGGTGACCTGCCAGGTTACACTCTTGTTATGAATGACAGTTATGATATATCTGGACGCGTCATCCATATCAGACAATTTCATTATCCATTTCGCGACGGCTTTAATCCCTGAAGAATTCAAAAAAGTGAGTTCCTTAAAATCCGCGGCCACTTCCTTGATGGAATTATCAATAGCGCCATTGTGGATTTTTTCAAAAAGGGGATCGAGTATCAAACTGGGATCCTCCATATCAATCTCGCCAGTGAATTTGATATAAATACCAGCAGAGCTGTCCAGAACCTCAATTTTTATTCGCCCCTCATCGATCGCTTCGATACCAAGTTTATTCATCCGGCACACTCCTTACAAAATTATTCAGCCAATATCAATTAAAACGCTGACACGCTTATCTATAATCTCAAGATTCAAATCGCCACCGGTTTCATAGCGGATCCTGGCCAATCCAAGTTGACTTTTTCCATCATTTCTCAAGGCCGCTTCCTTCATCTGAGCCACATAGGCATCCAGAGGGTTTCCTTCGCAAACCTTGTCATAAATAAGCTTGAGAGTTTTGATACTCTCCTCAGAAGCCAGATTACTGACTCTTACCGCGATTTTTTCAGTACTCGGTGAAACCTTAACCGAAATCTGTGTTTCCTCGCCATTGGCGTATTTAACAGCATTTTCCAGCAATTCGCTGGCAGCCATCGCGATTTTATCGGCTTTTGCCTGGTCATTAATACTTATGGCCAGGAAATTCTGTATAAAACTTCTGGCACAAGCAATATATTTCCATCGCGGACCAAATTTCAATTCAATATAACCATCACTGGTAGGGTCTTTTATAGCCACAGCATTACCTCCTGAGATATACATTGAATTATAGTTAAGGATTTTTTGTAATTCAAACTAAATTTGTTTTTTTTAAAAAACCGACAAGATTTAAACGAAAATATTTAACCAGAAAAAAAGAAGGGTTCCTATGCTTTGCTTTTAAAACAATTTCTAACCTTGCTGAGTGATTAGCCTTTGGGCGTTACCTGCTTTCACTTCGTTTCAGCAGGCCGGGCTGTTCCGCGGCTCCGCTTTGCTTTGACCAAAAACCCTGCTGAAAAAACGCAGGGTTTTTGTTGGCCCTGCTTTTTTGAAAAAAAGCAGGGCCCCGCTCCCATCCCTAACGCGGACTACCAGCGTATAAGATTTCCACCATAGGTCAAGCCGCCGCCAAAACCGGCTGTTAAAACCAGATTGCCTTTTTTGAGCATACCCTTTTCCTGCATCTCGTTCAAAGCAATGGGAATGGTGGCAGCGGAAGTATTGGCATACTCATCAATATTGATATAAAATTTTTCCATGGGCTGCTTCAGACGCTTGGCAGCCGCTTCAATAATGCGGATATTGGCTTGATGGGGAACGATGTAATCAACTTCATCCAGGGAAATTCCGCATTTGTCGCAAATATGCTTGATAATATCAGTAAAGGCCTTTACCGCGAAATTGTACACCCTGCGGCCATCCATATAAACATAAAGATCCTCTTTTTTGGTGCGTTCCAGATCAATGGGGTTTCGGCTCCCGCCAGCCGGAATGGAAAGCGCGTCCGCGCCTGAGCCGTCAGAACGTAAAAATGAATAAATGATCGCGCTGTCGTCGTCTGCTTCCTGGGCCCGGCTTACAACAGCAGCCGCGGCACCGTCACCGAATAAAACACAGGTATTCCGGTCCTCCCAATTCATTATGGAGGACATTTTCTCACTGGCAACGACCAGAATGTTCTGAAAATGGCCGGATTCAATAAAATTTTTGGCTACTTCCAGGGCATAAACAAAACCCGTGCAAGCCGCGGCCAAATCAAAAGCACCGGCATTGAGGGCTCCCAGTTTTTCCTGCAAAATACAGGCTACCGAGGGAAAGCCCTTATAATCACCCGTTGCCGTGGCTACAATAATGAGCTCAAGGTCTTCAGGTGAAATTTTGGCCCTTTCAATGGCCTGTTTGGCTGCTTCAATGGCCAGATCGGAATTGGCTTGATCATCAGCCGCGAAATATCTGTTTTTTATACCCGTATGAGAGACAATCCATTCATCGGAGGTGTCGACAATTTTGCTGATAGCATCGTTTGTCATCTTATTTTTGGGAATATAGGCGCCTATGGACCGAATAAGTGCTTTCACGTTTTTCTCCTTATCATGAGCGGTAGCTGAATATCTAGATTCATAGCAAACTGCAATTTTCTATTTTTTATAGCTCAGGCAATAAAAGAATTTTTATTTGGAAAATAGTCAATTCAAACACTTAGCCTAAGTTACCAAACGAAGGGAATGATAATATGAAGAGATTACCAGGTCAAGCCCTGGAATGGCTGCATTAATGACATTTTATTCAGCTTTTCAGAATTCTTTCCTGCCTGATTTTTCCGGTAAGCAACACAGGAAGGTTTATTCGCCGATCTTTATCTTCCTGGTTAAGCTTGGTAACAGGGGTATTATAGCTCAATGCGTTAGGGATTGGAGCCATGTTGGGCAATTTTTTCAAAAATTGTCCAACAAAGCGTTTCAGGGCGGATAATTTCCGCCCTGAAACCTTCGAAGGCGAAGCCATAGTGGCGTAAAGCCCGGGCCTGCCGGAACCTGGATATAAAGATTTTTTCAGTTAATCTTTCATGGGTAATTGTTATTAGTTTTCCGTGAAGGCAGGCAACGCCATGAAAATTTAAATTGAGAGAAAACAGGAAATTTCATGGATTTTCAAGCATCTTGACAGGTATCAGCTGATATGATATTTTCCGTGACTAAAGACTAAGAGAGAAGGTGAATTATTGTGAAAACATGTATACTCTTTCCAGGTCAGGGTGCCCAGTATCCCGGCATGGGAAAGGATTTGTGGGAAAATAATCAAAAAGTTAAAGACCTTTTCAAACTGGCCAGTGATAAAACATCAATTGACATGGAAAACTTGCTATTTGAAGGGTCAGAGGACGACTTAAAAGCCACTGACAAAACACAGGCAGCCATTACCCTGGTAAATTTATCGGCAAGCCTGGTATTAAAGGAAAAAGGAATAACAGCGGAAGGTTTCGCGGGCTTTTCTCTGGGCGAGTTCAGCGCGCTCTGTGAAGCCGGCATTATTTCAACCAATGATATATTCAACATTGTCAAAGCCAGAGGCGATATTATGGAAAAAGTGAGCCGAAGCCTCGATTCTCCCGCGGGAAATCCCGGCATGGCCGCGGTCATCGGTCTGGAATACAAGCAGATGGAACAACTTATCAAGGACAAGGGTCTAGAGGGCGTTTACCTGGCAAATTATAATGGAACAAACCAGATTGTCCTTTCAGGCACATTTGAAGGGCTTAGGGCAGCCGAAGCGGTTATGTCCGAGGCTGGGGCCAAGCGTTATATTATGCTGAAGGTTTCGGGTCCTTTTCACTGTCCTTTACTCGATGACGCGCGAAAAGAATTTACCGATGTGTTAGGCAACTATGAGTTTTCAGATCCGACTTTGCCGGTTTATTCAAATGTTACCGGTAAATTAATAACTTCGGGTAAGGAAGCCAGGGAACTCAGCATTCAGCAGGTCACCTCTACTGTTAAATGGGTGAATGAAATGGATAGCATGATTGCCGATGGTTATGATCGTTTTATTGAAGCTGGTCCTGGAAAAGTTCTGGCCGGGCTCATAAAAAGACATTCCAAAGATCATTCATGCCTGGCTGCCGCGACTGAAGAAGATATTAATAAAATTATTGAGGGATAAAAAGATGTTATTAAAAGATAAAAAAGCCCTTGTAACCGGCGGTGCCCGGGGCATAGGCAAGGAAATCGCGGCCCTTTATTTAACTGAAGGTGCCGAGGTTTATATTGTTGACTTAAATGAAAGTGAATTCATGGCCGAACTTTCCAGCATCGCGGCTGAAAAGGGCACCAAGGTTCATTTCAAAAAGTCCAATGTGGCTCAGGAAGAGGTTATCACCAAGACAATTGAAGAAATTATCGAGGAATCAGGCGGGGTTGATATTTGTGTCAATAATGCGGGTATCACTCGTGACGGTCTGATGTTCAGAATGTCTACTGATGACTGGAAAAATGTTATTGATATTAACCTGACTTCGGCTTTTTATGTGTGCCGAATCATGGGCCGGCATATGATGAAGCGGAAAACCGGTTCCATTATCAATATGGCTTCTGTTGTTGGTGTTGGCGGAAACGCGGGACAGACCAATTACTCAGCTTCAAAAGCCGGTTTAATCGGTTTAACCAAAAGTCTTTCAAAGGAAATCGCTTCACGGAATGTCCGTGTCAACGCGATTGCTCCTGGTTTTATCATCACCGATATGACAGCAAAACTAAATGAAAAAGCGATAGATGCTTTTTTAACCCAGATTCCCATGAATCGCGGCGGAACGCCCCAGGAAGTTGCTAATGTAGCATTGTTTTTGGCTTCAGATTTATCATCCTACATTACCGGCCGTGTGATTCAGGTTGACGGCGGTATGTCCATTTAAGGAGGAATAGTAGAATGAAAAAAAGAGTAGTAATAACAGGGCTTGGCGCAGTAAGCCCGATCGGCAATAATGTGCCCGATATGTGGGAAGGTATTAAGACGGGTCGAAATGGTGTTTGCGCGCTGGATAAATTTGACGTTTCAGCTTATACCAGCAAGGTCGCAGGTATGGTTAAAAATTTTGATCCCACCAATGTTCTCGACCGCAAGGAAATACGCCGAAATGATGATTTTACGGTTTATGCCATGGCAGCTTCCATGGAAGCCTATATTGATTCAAAATTAAAAGAAGGCGATGTTGACCCCACTCGAATGGGTGTTATTCTTGGAAACGGTGTTGGCGGTTTCTATACACTGGAATCGGATATCAGAAAAACCGTGGAAAAAGACCCAATGGCAGTACAACCTCTGCTTGTGCCAAAAATTATCTGCAATATCGCGCCAGCTGGTGTTGCCATCAAACTAAACGCTCAAGGTCCGTGTTACGCTGTCGTAACAGCCTGTTCTTCCGGAACAGATGCTCTTGCTGCCGCGGCCCGCTGGATTCAGGAGGGTGTAGCCGATGTTATGGTAACCGGTGGTACCGAAGCTCCTTTAACGCCTATAGGAATAGCTGGTTTCTGTGTTCTTCAGGCCTTAAGCACCGATTTTAACGACAACCCTGAAAAGGCAAGCCGCCCCTTTGACAAGGACCGATGCGGTTTTGTTATTGCCGAAGGCTCAGGTATTGTTATTCTTGAAGAACTTGAACACGCTTTAAAACGAGGCGCCCATATTTATGCTGAAGTCGCCGGGTACGGTATTTCATGTGATGCTTATCACATGACAGCACCTCGGCCCGATGGCTTAGGCGGCGTGGCTGCCATGAAAATGGCAATTCAGACAGCTGGTTTGCAGCCCGAAGATATTGATTATATTAATGCTCATGGAACTTCAACCCAGTTAAACGACCCGACTGAAACCAAGGCAATTAAGGATGTTTTTGGAGACCATGCCTATAAACTTAAGGTTTCTTCCACCAAATCCATGACCGGCCACCTTTTGGGCGGAGCAGGGGGTCTGGAAGCCGTTATCACTGCTTTGGCAATTGAAAACCAATACTTTCCGCAAACCAAAAACCTTGATAATCCTGATCCTGAATGTGATCTCGATTATGTTGCCAATGCTGGTCAAAAGGGTGAAATCCGGGCAGCCCTTTCCAATTCCCTGGGCTTCGGCGGGCACAATGGCATTCTTTGTTTAAAAAAATTCGATCAATAATCAAATTTGTCCAATCTTTGAAACCGCTGAATAAAAATTATTCAGCGGTTTTTTTTCGATTTTTTACAAAAAATTCCAGTTTTAACACAATTTCATCCAATAAAACAATTATTATTTCGTTATCATCAGTGACAAATCATATTCGCTTGTGAATGACTCAGCTGTTGCAATAACATTCTTATGAAATACCTGAAAATTTTTGTAACAAATGCTGAACGAGACGCTTGCAAAACTGAGGTTTTGCAATTAGCTCGAACATTTTAAGATAACAGGAAAATTGTCTACCCTTAATCCTATTGATTAAATATATTTTATAATGTTATGAAACTGAAAATTACGTTGCATTGGGTTTTTATGCAACAAAAGAAAAATCGCTGCGCTAAATAAGCTTGAAACAGTATTCTTACTATTGAATTGAGGAGTTGAAATGTCATCATATCAAACAGCCGGAGTTAAAACCCTGATGGGAGATCCCAAAAAAGCCATTGTAAAACTATCCATTCCCATGATTATAGCCATGTCTGTCCAGACACTTTATAATCTGGCAGATGCTGTATGGGTTTCAGGAATTGGTCAAAAAGCACTTTCAGCAGTCGGCTTTTTTTTCCCCTTCATGATGGCAGGTATGGCCATTGGAATAGGCATAGGGACCGGTGGAGGCGCATCAGTATCGCGACGGATCGGACAAAAAGATCATTTTGGCGCCAGCGGAGTCGCTTCGCTCAGTATTCTAATTGTGGTTATTAGCGGAATTATCTATACAGGGATTTTTTTATTTTTCAACAGGTCTATATTTATTTTGCTAGGAGCCGAAGGTTCTCTTGAAGAAACACTCAGTTATTCAACCATCATGTTTAGCGGCGGAATACTCATCTTTTTCTCATTTGCCGCCAATTCATTATTACGAAGCGAAGGGGATGCAAACAGAGCCATGATGGCTATGCTGGTAGGGGCCATCGCGAATATTGTCTTAGATCCTTTTTTCATTTACGCGTCGAATCAACCTTTATTTTTTGGTTTAAAATTACCAATAGGGCTTAACCTGGGTATTGCAGGGGCCGCTTATGCCACAGTTCTTTCCATGATGATGAGTTCGGGCCTTCTGGTTTATTGGCTTTTTTTTGAAAAAAAAACATATATTTCTTTCAGGCTAAATAAATTAAATGATCCAAGCTACCTCAGGGACATCTTTAATATCGGACTACCGGCTACTGTTTCACAAATTTCCATGGCTTTTATGATGGGCTTTTTAACTGTCATTATTTCAAATGTAGCAGGTGATATCGGAGTGGCTGTTTTCACAACAGGCTGGAGAATCGTCATGGTTGCTATTCTTCCCATGCTCGGCATGATGACCGCGGTTTTGGCCGTGTCCGGCGCAGCTTTTGGGGCAAAACAATTTGATAAACTCAGAACAGCATATCTTTACGCTCTTAAAATCGGCATCATCATAGAACTTATCATTACCGCGGCAACCTACCTATTGGCGCCGCAAATCACATCGATTTTCACATGGTCGGAATCAACTCAAACATTAGCCAAGGATATTATTGAATTGCTTCGTCTGATATGTCTCTTTTTTCCAGCTGCTGCCGGCGGAATTTTATCGTCAGGAATGTTTCAGGGCATTGGAAAAGGCTTTAAAGCACTGATCATCACCCTATTACGCACAGTTATATTAATCGTACCCTTTGCTTTTTTATTCGCGATTACGATGAACCTGAAACTCAATGGTGTTTATTTTGGAATTGTGGTTGGTAGCTGGGTTTCGGCCATTGTTGCTGTAATCTGGGCATTGCGGCAAATTAGAAATTTGGAAAATCAATTTTCTCAAGGGCTTGAAAAGACAGCGTAAAAGAATATACTTTTAAGTATAAACCCATTCAGGGCCTGTCATTATAACCACACAGTTAGAGTGACTGAATTTAAAGGAGCATGGAATGATTTTCAAAATAGAAGAAAATACAAAAGAGGAACAACTAAAAAAACTCAAGGAAACCAAGGATAAAGAAATCATTCTTGATCTCGAAAATATTCAATTTTTAACCAGCAAAGATATAAGCCGTTTACTTATCGCTGTAAAAGGTGGGAAAAAAATCAGTTTTGTTAATTCCAACGAACATATTAAAGAAACAATCGCTGTTCTGAATCTGCAAAATATTATCAATATTTAAGGAAAATCTTAAAATTCTACCATCCGAAAAGCAGGGCGATAAAAATCCTATATTAGAAAATTCGTATTTGTTTAGCTGGTTGTTATGTTGGGCGTTTCCTGCTTTCATTTCATTACAGCAGGCCAGGTTTTCCATAACTCCGCTTCGCTTCGAAATCCTTTGGTTGCATTCGCGAGCAATAAATGCGTAGCATTTATGACCAGCGCGGCGCGAAA
>JAFGWI010000219.1 GCA_016937215.1 Spirochaetales bacterium
GCTCGCGAATGCAACCAAAGGATTTCGAAGCGAAGCGGAGTTATGGAAAGCCTGGCCTGCTGTAATGAAATGAAAGCAGGAAACGCCAAACATAACAACCAGCTAAAAAAATACTAAAATTATAACCCGGGAGATTAAATTCCTCCCGGGCGATTTTTTCATCGAAGATTAAAAACTAATATGGAGGAGTAATCTCAATGGTTCCGACAGCTTTTACTTCTGAAACGGCAAAGGGCTGATAATTTCCATTGATTATCTTGTTTACAAAAATATCTATATCTGTCTCTCCTATAGCGAGAGGATGCCAGGTAATAACACAAATCTCAAGACCCGATCCCGGACCAATGGAATATATTTCAAAACCCGCGATCGTTATAACACCAGGAACAGTCCCATTGGCCACCAAAGATGTTACATCTGCTCCTGCTAAAATCCATTCACTATCTTCACTTTCACTTACATATACAATAGCAGGATCGTAGTAAATATCAAATCCATAAGCACCAATTGTATTATCAGGAATGTCAATAATCAATGTTGTCTGGAATGATGTTGTGCTTAATGGAACAGTAATATTTTTTGGTTCAAAATGAATATCACCAGTCCAGGGCAAAGGAGACACCGTAGGTTTTGGAGTGACAATTTCAGTTGGCTCAGGAGACTCCGTTGGTTCAGGAGTTGCCGTTGGTTCAGGAGTTGCCGTTGGCTCAGGAGTTGCCGTGGGTTCGGGAGTAGGCGTTGGCAAGGTTTTAACACCCATACCGTAAAAAGGAACCACAATTCGATGGTTATTTGGTAAATTCGTTTTCATGAGCAATAACCCGTTATAGCTTGACTCTTCCATTGGCGAAAAACCAATTTCCAGCTTTGCTTCATCACCAGGGGCATTAAGAATATGATGCCGCGGAAAATATTTACTGAATACCGGGCTCATTGGTTTTCTTAGAACCAGACTGAAATGATAGCCAGGTGAATAATCCCGAACCCCTTCAGAATAGATTTCGACCGGTTCGAGTAAATATCCATTTCGACCATTTAGAAGTTCAGAACTTCTGTTCCTCCCCCATCCCCAAAGGCTGCCGTCCTCTTTGATAAACATACAATGTGTACTGCCTGCCTTCATATCCGAAACCCCTGTTGCCATTTGTTGCCAATCAGGATAATAGGAGTAACTATAGCCATAGTAATAATAATAGGTCACAACATTACGACCAGTATTTCTTCCGACCCGCCAGAGACTTCCATCATCTTTCAGAATCAGAGAATAAGAGGAGGCTGCTGCCATTTTTTTAATCCCCCCTGAAAAGAGTTCAACAAAATCAGGATGCTCATTCTCTGACACCTGACCTAGCGCGCAGTAATAATTATCTCCACAACCCCAAAGGCTGTTATTCTTTTTAAGGATTAAGGTATGGGTTTCACCAGCAGATACAGCAGCTACACCTGAATCCACTACCATAACCGGTTTATATCTATGTTCCAGATCTCCCGTTCCAAGCTGTCCCAAGTGATTAGCTCCGGTAGCCCACAGGGATCCATCTACCAGAATATAAAAACTGTTCTCCAAACCAGCGGAAACAGCAACAACACCGTTGTCGACCATTTTTACAGGAACATTGGATAGGGTGCCGGGCTCAATGGTCGATCCCATCTGACCATAACGGTTGTCTCCGCACACCCAGAGGCTGCCATCCTTTTTAAGAATAAGTGTATGGTTTTCAGAGGGAGACACAGCGGCAACATCCTGTATTCTAACCTGCCTTGGTTCACTGATAAAATCATCTATCGATCCAACACCCAACGAACCTTTGTTATTTTCACCTGCTGCCCATAGAGTTCCATCCTTTTTGATAAAGAATGATTTTAATCTGGAACAAGCGATATTTTTCACGTTTTCAATTTCAAGTCCAGTCGGACCCAGTATCGAATAACTTTCCAAAGAACCAATTCCCATAGCACCACTGGAATTATATCCAAAACCAGTTACTTCAGGATATATAATCCTGGTATCGGAAATCACCACATTACTAAGCGAGAATGTGCTTTTAAGAGCAAGGCTCATTGTCTTTTCTTCACCAATCAGGCTTTCTTCAAAATCAAGAGTCTTTGGGCTGATAACGAATCTTTGTCCCAGAAAGCTTTGTATTAAATATCGGTATTCATCCACAAGGCTCAATTTTCGCGTACTCAAGGTATAACGCGATGGTGAAGGAATGAGGTCATAAAGATCTTTTATATCCTCCCAAGTCCTACGCCCTGAATATAATTCCGTGAATAAAAGAACAGCTTCGGCGTCATATATTGCCCTGTTATCACGGCCCAGCAATTTTGAGACTTGTTTCCTGTAAACCACTTCCTTTTCCTTACCAGTATCCGCTTCAGTATAACTAATGGTTAATGAAAAAGAATCATGATACCCTCTATAGACTTTTAGGCTTTTAAAACCTTGAAAAAAATAGGCCTTTGAATTAAACGAAAAATCGTCGGGGGAACAATCTTCTTCAATACCCGGAACACTCCCCTTAAGCGGAACATCGGGAAACAGGCCATTTGGAAAATCCAGCCGGAATCTGACATTTTTAAAAGCAGGCTGAAGCAATCCATAAAATCTGACACCAAAGGTTTTAATCATATCAGACTTTGTTTTCGCGGAAAAAAATGTGCCGCCTCCAGACTGAGCCAGAGTTTTCAAAAAGGCTTCCTTTCCGTCAACATCAACACCTAAGCAGGAAAGGGAAATTTTAGCTGATTTCGCGTTTTTGATAAGCAAGTCTGTATCAATTCCAGGATTTTCCTTTGTCTGGTTGGTTACAAGAATCACGCTGTTAATTTTATGAGGATCATAACTCTCACGAGCAATGTCATAGGCCGATTCAATGGCCTGCGCGAGATCAGCAGCCCCGGCTGCTTCAAGATTTGCCACTTCAGACAAATAAGTGCTTATGTCATTTTTAAAAGTCAGGCCCCGACTCACTACCAAGGCCTCATTTTTAAAGCTTACAAGATTTATAATATCACCTGGTTTTAACGAATCAGCTAATTCTAATAGTCCATGCTGGACCAGTTTCAAACAGGAAACAGAATCAGCGCCCACTCTGGGAGCGGAGCGTCGCATTTCCGAAGAAACATCCACCAATAGAGTCAGCACAACAGCTCTTCGTTCCCATATACTAACAAAGGGTGATTCAACAGATATGCCGATTTTGTAATCTTTGTTATAATCAGCGTTAAGACAGGGTACTTCTCTTAATTCCATGGAAACCTTGAAAGGGCCGACATTATCAGGCCGGAGAGTTTCAAAATCTTCCTGCAAAATAAAATCCAGAGGATTGATCTGTTCCGGTTTCGGATTTCCATACGGATTGGTTACTTGATATTTGGCATATTCAATCGCGTAGGAGCTGGAATTATTATCATAATGAAAATAAAGTGAATCGGGTTTTACGTCGTTTCCGGGAATCGCCTTATAGCTTAATCCCGGGAATCCGGATTCAACAGCCTCGATACCATCTCCGGAATCACCAGCGGATTTGTATCTCAAAACCATCTTATCAATGGAAGCCAAGCCAAGACCGCTGGTCGATGTAAGGCGGATAACATGCTCGCCTTGTCCCAGGTTAAAAACTTCTTTTGTGATACTCCATTTGTCCTTATGCCAGGTACCTGGAAAAGATATTCTGATTTTGGATGCTTCACCATCCAGAGTAAGAACAGCCGGTCGATCATAAAAGGCAAGATTTATGTAATACCAGCTTAGTTTAACATCTACTTTCTCGGGCAGATAAAACTTAAACTCTAGCCAGCTCCCCAGAGTATTTTCGGTGTTCACATAACCACTTCCGCCAAAGCCTTGATACTTGTTCTCAATAACGCCTTCACTCCAGCTTCCATCTTCCGCTTCACAGACCAGGCTTTTTTCTTGTAGCAAGGGGAATTTCGGCATGCCTCGATAATACGACAAACCATCTTCTGTTGATTGCAAAACAACACACAGGAAAAACAAGAGCACAATAGCGATAATAATCTTGTTCTTAATCATAAGCAAATCTCCTTTTCACGTTTTGTTATATTTCTACCGACAATTAAAAAATTGACAGTATCTTCTATAGTAAATAAGAGATTATCATTTTATTCTGCTGTGCTTACTTTATTGCCTATATCCGAAAAATCTAAAATAACAAACTCCAATAAACGAATCAAAAAATACTTTAAATGATGTTAAGCGATTCATATACGACTTATCCAGATAATTGCTGTGGTCAGGAGAGTTTTTTATAGAAATATCCGGAGGAACCTGCAAGCCAGATATTTATACACTATCCTTTTTATAAACACTATTAAATAAGTGACTAGTCTACCCCATAAGGTTTAAAAGCCGAACAGAGCCCCACAAATCCAGATTACCTCTGAATCAGGAAAGGCCCAAACAACAAAGCAAAACGATGAGGTTGGAAAATAACAGGGCCAACAAATAACATCAGATAACTGAACCCCCTCGCTTAATACAAAGAATTCAGATAATTACGTACTGCTCTATTCCTTTCTTTTATGTGATGGATCAATTCATTCAGGGCTTGATCAAACTGAGTAGCGCCATGAGTGAGAAATGTATAACCCTTTGTTTCACCTTCATCGCCTATAACATAGGGGCGAATCATTTTATGAAGTTTTGTGATATACGGAATCAACCAGGTTTCATTGACGCAACTTTCGAGAGCCGCTGCCAATTCCTTATGGTAGAATCTGTTGTAAAGAGGATCATCCATAATATAACGGATAAGGGGCCAGTCCTCTTCCACATCGTTAAGCGCGAGGGTCAAACAACCGCTGGGGCTGCTATTAAGATCCATGGACATATTGAGATCCCAGGGGAACCATACCAGTCGTCCCCCATCAGCCAGGTTTTGATAAAGGTAATAGTTCTGTGCCATAGAACCGTAGCTGTCCCAGTTTACAATAGCTGTATTAACAGCCAGCCAGCGAATGAATGAGTCAACACTAAACACACTCTCGAGCCGGGCTCTCCACAGATCAGCATTTTCACGAGACCCATGAAGAGCTGTTATGACGGCCTGAATATCGTAAAAATCCCCGGCTTTAGTATTGGTTTTCTTCACAAAGGATTTTTCATCAAAAAAAGTCAATCTGGCTGCTTCACCTTCAGGTTTGTAAAGGTTTCCTTTACGGCTGTATTGCTTATTATCAGTCTCCGTAAATTGATAATAAAGCATTGCATCAGATGGTTCTTCCAACATCGTATACAATCCCCAATATACTGGGCCATCGCCTATATCAATAAAAACTCTGTAAAAGGCACTTCGGGCAGAAGGAACACCACCTTGACGAAAAATATCACCGCAAACCTTTTCACGTAAAAAGGAAGTATCATAATAATTATTTGAAAATATCAATTCTTTAAAGCCATAAAAAGCCTGATCGGAAATTTCCGGGTGCATGTCCTCGTACTTTTCAAAATCCAGCCTGAAAGGGAGTTTATGCCCTTGTTTTAAACCTAGGGTAAGGGTGCTGTTTCCTTTGTAACGCATTCCCACACAGCGCCAAATATTTCCATTATAAATTACGATAACCGGGACATACACAGGATTAACACCGCTGCCCATTTTTATCTTTGCCACATCATCTTCCATGTTCTTATATTCTTCCGGAGGAATGATGATTTGTATCTGATGAACTTTTGTATCATCAAAAACCAGATTGTAATTGCATTCTGTATTTTTATGATGACTTTCTTGCGCCCAGCCATCGGGACGGCCAGGAATTTTTTGCAAGCCATCACGACTAACAGAAACACTGTTTTTGACAATGCTGTTGGCAAAGGATTGGGATTCAAGAAGAACTGGTTCTATAATGAGGAATAAAACAATATAAATGGATTGTATCAGAATTAATGAATTCTTCACTGGTATTTTTGTCATTTTTTATGAAAAGGTCGGCAATTAAACAAAAAAAGCATTATTATTAACCTGATTGATATTTTCAGCCAGGCTATTGTCAGCCATTAAAAGAAATCATTTTTCATTTCAAAAAACCTCTTTTACCTTTAACCATACTCCTTTTCATCAAGTTTGATTTGCAGCTTTTACAAATCAATATATTTTTTGTATATGTTCAGCTAATGAATTTTGGGCCTTGCCTGCTCTCATTCCATTCCTGCAGGCCGGGCTTTTAGCTTGCATGGACATAGTGAATCCCGATGAGGATTCACGCCACCGAACAGCAAATCGAAGATTTGTGACCAGGCCAGGACGCATGGCCGAGCAATAAATACTTCGTATGTATGACTCGCTGTCGTGAATGCTCATTGGCATTCATTATTTACCATGAATGCTCATTGGCATTCATTATTTACATGCAAGCTGCCTGGAAATTATCCAGAGGAAAACGCTTTGGTGTACCATTTTTGTTAAAATAGTACACCATGGCTCCAATCCCTAACGCTTTAAACACAGCCGCACTTGTTTGCTAAAGAAATACTATTTTTGTACTTGTTTAGCTAAATCGCAATTCGGCTATTAACGCGTTAGGGATAGAAGGCATGGCATGCGATTTTTTCAAAAATCGCATGCCA
>JAFGWI010000220.1 GCA_016937215.1 Spirochaetales bacterium
ATCATCTCGGAAAGCCTGTCTTTAGGATTATAGTATTTTGAAATGATCCGCTGGATATCCATGTATAAGGGCATGTCAGGCTCCTGGCTTTTCAAAAAAAGAATGGGTTATTTTATTAAATGGATTTTGCTTTGTCAAAATCATTTACTCCTTTATTCAATGTTTTTATATAAAAATCGTTTATTTGTAAAGTGCATAAACTTTATTATTTTACTGAGAAAAATTATTGCCTTTTGAATGAGAAATTCTTCTTTTTACCGCGCTTTATTTTATAGAGAAACATCTTTTCATTTAGCATTACATTTATGAAATGTACCCCATCTTTTATAAAAAACAACAAAAAAATTTTATTTAAAATACAGGAGATTTATTGAAATTATGCGTGTTCGTGCTATGTTTTAAAACAATCATTGAAGAAACCTATATAATAAAGAGAAATAACACCATCTACGCGATTACTTCGTATAAAAGCTGAATTCCCGTTGAAGTTTTTCAATTTCTCCATTATTATAGCTTCGATTCAAAAAAATAAAAAGGATAGTCAAAAATGAAAAAACTAGTTATCTTTCTTTTACTATTTATGCTAGTGATGAGCCTTTCAGCACAGGAAACAAAGCCTCTAATTGTTGTAATGAACTTCTATTATCAGGATATTTCCGGCGGTGATATGAGTTCCTTCACAAGCGTTGTTTCAGAAGCCTTGAGCCGGACAGGGCTCTACAATGTCATGAGCATTGAAGACCGTGACAAAATCCTGACTGACCGCGAATATGATGTTGAATCCTGCGTGCAGCCTTCCTGTCAGGCACGCGCGGTCAAAGCCCTGAATGTGGATTTGTACCTTACCGGTGATATTGGCCGTTTAGGCAACAAATACATTTTGCACGGTGCCATCATCAACGCCAAAACAGGCGAGGTTCATCAGGGATTGCAGTATGATGAAATCTATAACGATTTTATCAAGATGCGCGATGATATGACCGCTTTCACCTACAAAGTATGTCACCTGGAAGATGAGCGCATTACCCAGTTGATTGATGATTACACCAGAACCAAGACCGTTGTAGTTGAAGGCAAAGCCAGCCCCGGTGAAATTGTCGGTATCGCCATGACCATAGCCGGACTGGGCGGCGGTATAGTCGGCGGTTTGATGTATCTTGATTATGACGGCTTCTGGAACAAGGATGTGCAGGCTTCCCATGACTTGTATATGGCTGCTGAAAACAGTTCAGAAGAATATTATTCGGATTTGTATAACAGTTATCTGGATGATGTTGAAACGTCGAAATCCAAATTCTATTCAAGCCTGATTGTCGGCGGTGCAGGATTGGTCGTGGCCGCCATCGGCGGAGTTGTCTGGGGTGTCAGCGCCAACATGGCCAATAACAGCGCGACCGATGGAACCGCCGCCAAACCAAGCCCTCTTTCATTCGGAGCGGCCTATAACGGACAGTTTTCGTTATCCATGAAATTAGAATATTAAAAAGGAAAACCCTATGAAAATTAATGTATTTGTTTTAATTATGGCCCTGCTGCTTTTATTCAGCAGTTGCGAAGGTTTGTTTGAAATCAAGGGACGCTGGAACAGGAATGATCCCAACTATGACCCAACAAATGACCCTGTTAATCAGCCGAATTTGCCGCCCATTGCGCCATCCAACTTGAAAATTACTTTTTTTGTGGATGAAGCAAATGAGGACAAACCATGTGTAAGGTTGAACTGGCAGAACAATTCAACTTTTACACAAAAAACAATAGTAGAAAGAGCCCCGGAAGGTTCAAGTGACTTTTCTAAAATAGGCGAAGTCAAATACATTGTCAGCCCCGACGGGCAGGATACCGCGTCGGAACAATTTGTTGATGATGGCCTTTCAACCACCCAGTTATCTGAAACAGGCTTTGTTTACCGGATAACAGCAGTAAATCCTAGCGGAAGTTCTGAGGTTGTGGATAAATTGTTCTATTGCCCGCCGGTGATCAGTTTCGCGGCCTATGCGGAAGCTACCTGGATTAATGAAAAAACAGCTGATAATGTGAATATAACCTTTTATTTTAAAAACCAGTCCTATGGAATGATCGATACTTATAGCTGGAATTTTGGTGACAATACCGAAATTATTGCGGAAGAAAACCCTTCACATATTTTCCGAACCAAGAATATTTATTCAATTACCTTGACCTGTGATGGAAAGGGCGGAAAAAATAGCTACACAAGAGACGATTATGTAGCTATCGGTATGCCACAAGCGAATTTTTCTTTGTACACTGATAGCGGATTTGGCGCTGAAAGCTTGATTGATGAAAACAATATGCTGGTGGATGATGGCGACACCATTTATATTCAGGAGTCTTCTGTTTTTCATGACGCGAAATTAAACAACTGGTTTTTAATCAAGGAACCATGGGGAAGGGTCATTGAACCAACTTCAATATCAGTTCAATCCGGCAGCAACTATAGAAGATATTCCATACAACTACCCGAATTTGGAAATGGTGATGAAGACCTCCCTGCTATTGGTCAATACGATTTTTTTCTGCAAGTTATGGACTTCGCGACCCACAGAAGCCAGAAACATCAGTTTTTAAACATTGGCAAGGCAAAACTGGATTTCAAATTTCTATATACACCAGAAGATATTTCGATCACTAAAAATGCTGGTGTTATGATCAATTTTGAAAATAAT
>JAFGWI010000221.1 GCA_016937215.1 Spirochaetales bacterium
CTTGTAAAGAACCCAATGGCTGTTGGTATCGGAAGAGGGGTTTAAATCCCCTTCGATCACATTGTTGTTCATATCCAGAACCACCATGTCTTCGGGTTTCATTTCCTCATAGGGCACACCGCTGGGTTTGATGCAGAATACATTTTTCTGGCGGTCAACGATGCTGACATTACCGAAAGTATAAATAACAATGCCCCGTTTGGGGAGTTGCTGATTGGCATCAAAGGTCTTCTGTTTTAAATTATCATACATGCTCATCTGGCATCACCTTCCACTTGTTTTTCCATAAACGCGCCCAATTCATTATAGGCTTTGTAGAGTTCATCGTAAACTGCTTTTTTTGAACTATCGGGCTGGTATTCCTTTTCAAAACCGCCGCCCATGACATTCTGGGCTCTGGTGATGTTAGGATGAATACCTGCCGCAACCGAAGCCGCCATGGCCGCGCCCAGGGCGCAGGCCTGTTCGGACCGGGCTATTCGGATAGGCCGCTGCAGAACATCGGCCATCACCTGCATGATAAAGGGCGATTTTTTGGAAACACCGCCTAGACCGATAACACCCTTCACAGGAATCCCCTGTTTCTCGAATTGCTCCAGAATGCGTCGCGCTCCAAAAGCCGTTGCCTGCACCAGAGATAAAAAGATACGCGGCGCGTCAGCCCCCAGGTGAAGGCCTGTAATGGAAGCCGTAAGCTTCTGGTTGGCAAAGGGAGTCCGCCGGCCATTGAGCCAGTCCAGACTGACAATTTTGGTGCTGGCAGGGTCCAGGGCCTCGGCCTCTTTTGTTAAAGCCGGAATAATCATTTCATAGGCCTCGTCGCGGAGCTTTTTGGCTGTGGCCTTGTCGATAATCGTTGATTGTGAAATCACCTTTTCAAGAGGCCAGAGCAGCATATTGCGAAACCAGGCATAGAGGTCGCCGAAGGATGACTGGCCCGCCTCAAGACCCATCATGTGAGGAATAATGGAGCCGTCAACCTGGCCGCAGATACCCCCAACCAGAGTATCGCCAACCTCATCCATGGGCGCGACCACCATGTCGCAGGTCGAAGTACCCATGACCTTGGACATATGATAAGCTTCGATCTGTGACCCAATGGCGCCCAGATGAGCGTCAAAGGAACCAGCAGCGATTTCCACATTTTCCGGAAGGCCCAATTTGCCGGCCCATTCTTTTGAAATGATTCCCACCGATTTTTCGCAGGTCGTGGTCTCAGAATAAAGCTTGGCCCTTACCCCCTTGAGCAGAGGATCAAGACCGGCCCAGAATTCCTCTGAAGGCAAACCATTAAACGATTCGTGCCACATGGCCTTGTGACCAGCGGCGCATCGGCTTCGCTTGACCTTTGTTACATCGGTCTGGCCCGTAAGCAGGGCGGGAATCCAGTCGCAATGCTCCACCCAGGAAGCCGCGGCCTCCGCCACCCTGGCGTCCTCCCGCATAACATGAAGGATCTTGGCCCAGAACCACTCGGAAGAATAAACACCGCCCACGAATTTGGTGTAATCAACACCGCCCCAGGTGCGCGCCCGGTGATTAATCTGGTCAGCCTCTTTAATGGCAGTATGATCCTTCCATAAAACAAACATGGCATTGGGATTTTCCTCAAAACCCGGGGTTAGTGCCAAAGGCCTTCCCTGGGCATTCACGGCCACAGGAGTCGAACCAGTGGTGTCCACCGAAATCCCCTTGATTTTCCGGGCTGTACCTGCCGGCGCTTTTCCTAAAGCTTCCTTGATAGTGAACTCAAGCCCTTCAATATAATCCAAAGGATGCTGACGGAATTGCTGTACCGCGGCATTGCAGTATTTGCCCTCTTTCCATCGTGGATAATAAAAAACCGCCGAGGCAATCTCATTACCATTGGTGGCATCAACAATTAAGGACCGCACTGAATCGGATCCGTAATCCAGACCAATTACATAATTTTGTTCGCTCATAACCCATCCTTCCTGATTGTGTTCCTGATACTTTTTCATTAATTGATAACCCTATTTTACAGAAAAAGAGCTTAAATTCAAGCCTCTATTTTCTTATAGGTAAAGAACATACTGTGTATTTTTTACACGGAAGAGCGCTGTCCCGGGTAAGGGCCTTGTTTCACTCTTGAGATGGCCGTTGCCCGGAAGCACTGTCCCCGCGAAAAGCCTTGTTTTGCCGGCGCATCGATTATTTCCGGCTGTTCCGGGCCGGGCTTTCCGGCACTCCGCTGTTGCTTCGACCACAAAGCCGGCTGAAAAAACGCCGGCTTTGTGTTGCCAGCGCCTTTTTTGAAAAAAAGGCTTGGCTGCCTCCAATCCCTAACGGAAAACACTTTCAGGAGCCACTGTGATGACCCTGTGTCAAAAATCTGGAAAACGGCCACCATAGAAAAGGGCCTTTATGATATGGCTAAGTATCCGGGAGTATTGATAACTTTGCTTTGTCTGGTTGCTTTCACAATTTCACGACCTTCGAAATGGCTAACGCAAGCAACTGATTCAAAAGATAGGCTTAATTCCTTTATTACACAGCCAGAAGCCCAGGGAATTAAACCCAAGCAGATTAAAAAAAAGGAGCCTGACATCTGCCAGGCTCCGTATTCAATTGAGGTGCTTAATTTTTGAAAATTAAGGGAATAAAGTTTTTGAAGCCTCTGTACCATACCGGGAAGTCATGTGTACCACCTATAAAGCGCTCGTATGAGAAGTTCGTGCCAAGCTCGACCTTGTCAAAACCCGCGTCCAGATCTTTCATGCCCTGTTCATAATCTTCCCATGTCGCAATAAAGTCCTGGTCACCGCAAATCGCGTAGAGGTATTTAATGTCATATGCTTCAAAGCCATTTGTTACCATTTTAGCGTTAAGGTCAGCAGCAGTTGGCGCCGGGAATGAGAACGCGCCGAACCAGCTGATTAGGTCCAGTGTATCGCCAATACCAATGTTAAGTGTCTGGGAACCGCCCATTGAAAGCCCTGCCATAGCAACGTTTTCACGACCCTCGGCGATGTTGTAGTTCGCGCGCATAAAGGGAATAAGATCGTTTCTGAGCTCACTGCCAAATGCCTGAAAACCTGCAAAATCTGTTCCGCTGCCATCCGCATAGCCAGCGCTTGCAACACCGTTTACAACAACAAGCACAAACTTTTCAACATCTCCTGCGAACATGCCACGGTCCATATATCCCTTAATTTTGCCGCCGGTTCCTGTGTTTGTCAGGCCCCAGGTATTCTGATTCTGCTGAAAACCGTGCATCAGAATAAACAGCGGATACTCTGTATTCGTGTCTGCTGCACTATAACCTGCAGGCAGATATACCCAAGCCGGTTTTTCATATTCTGTTGCTTCCTCGGCTACATAGTCCTGTGATGGATAGGTAATGCTTAACACTCTACCTCTGTCTGCATCAGTAAGACCGTCAGATGTAGGAGCATCAGCCGGGGTTCCCGGTTTTTTGTTGAACGCAACGCTCCTGATTGTAACCTTAAGCTCATCAGTGTCATTGTTGCCGCGCTGATAAGCGTTGAACTTCAATGTAAAACCAAGAACATCGTCTTTGTCGCAGCTTTCAATGTACTTTGCAACCCATTCTTCAGTAATCTTTACGTTCTTTTCGATTGTGCCGGATATGCCTTCACCTGTGTAGTCAAAGTACTCAACATCTTCAAAGCCGCTCCAGAAACCGCTAGCTTCAGGTGTATACAGTCTGAAGCCGAAGCTGGGTTTCTGAGCATCGGGTGCCCACTTGCCTTCAACAGGGGCGCATTCCACTATTATATCTACGGAGTCGTAGTTTGAAATATTAATAATAGATAAATCAGGTTTAATATAGAAAACGACACCACCTCCAGAAGCCGCTGCAGAGGCAAGGTAGCTTACTGAGCCGTCATCATTGAAAGTGATGTCTTTTCCCTGAGAGCCGTCGAAAACAGAGGCTTCGTTAAAGATGACCTTAAGCACATTGGAATTATCAACCGGGTTATCCACTGGAGGCTCTTCAACTGGGGGAGCCACTGAAGGACATGCCAGTATACAAATACAGGCAAACACTAAAAAATACTTTATTTTGGACATTTTTTCTCCTTTTTTCGATTAGTCTGAATAAATGGCAGGAAAAGTTAAAATCCGATCTTCTAACATTGCAAAAAGGTCTTTACAAATCCTATCATTTCTCTGCGATTATAGTATGAAAAATGATCATACTCAATTAAAATTTTATATAATCTTGTCAAATGGGCGAATTATCTACAAGTATAGAGGGATTACTCCGTGAAAGATACTTGCTTAGAGACAATGCAAAATAGCAGTATTCAACCTTATATTGTAAGAACACTTCGAGCTCAATTATTCAGGGCCACCACCGAAAGTGGATTTTTTTTACCGCTTGTGACGCTTGTTGTACAGTCGCCTGATGAGACAGGCAAGATCCTTCACTCCGCTGCGCTTCGTTCAGGATGACGGGAGAAAAAGCTGCGCTTTGTTCAGAAAAACGGAGATTGGGTTGCCATCACTCAGGGAAAAGGACGGCAGCCGCTGTGTCATCCTGAACGGAGTGAAGGATCTGAAATGTCTTTCCAGTTTGCACTATTAATTATGGGCGCCACCGAAAGTGGATTTTTTTTACCGCTTGTGACGCATGTTGTACAGTCGCCTGTTGAGACAGCTAAGATCCTTCACTCCACTGCGCTTCGTTCAGGATGACAGAGATTGGACTTTGCTTCGTTCAGGATGACGGGAGAAAAAGCTGCGCTTTGTTCAGAAAAACGGAGATTGGACTGCCATCTCTCAGGGAAAAGGACGGCAGCTGCTGTGTCATCCTGAACGGAGTGAAGGATCTGAAATGTCTTTTGAGTTTGCACTATTAATTATGGGCGCCACCGAAAGTGGATTTTTTTTACCGCTTGTGACGCATGTTGTACAGTCGCCTGGTAAGACAAGCAAGATCCTTCACTCCACTACGCTTCGTTCAGGATGACAGAGAGAGGGCTTTGCTTGGTTAAGCTGACGAGATGGCGAGTGTGTTATATCAAGGATGATCGTGAGAAGCAGGGGGTGTAAAATCATGCCAAGAAGTAATAGCCCTTTATTAAAAGATATTTTTATGCTATTCTCTTTGCATGTCTGTCAAACCTGGCTTTGTTTATTTTCTGACAAACTATAATAATCGA
Organism: Spirochaetales bacterium; assembly: GCA_016937215.1. Taxonomy (GTDB): domain Bacteria; phylum Spirochaetota; class Spirochaetia; order SZUA-6; family JAFGRV01; genus JAFGWI01. Next base: position 5,151 of record JAFGWI010000221.1, read on the forward strand.
GTTTTATATATTGGAGTCACATCAGATTTACAAAAACGTCTTTTTGAACATAAAACAAAAGCAATTCAGGGATTCACTGCTAAATATAATCTTACCAAATTAGTCTATTTTGAACAGTGTGAAAATATAAAAGACGCGATTTTCAGGGAGAAACAATTAAAACGCTGGCTTCGAAAAAAGAAAAATGAATTAGTGAATTCTGTAAATCCTGAGTGGAAAGATTTGAGTTTAGATTGGGAGAGTTAACTGCCTTGTCATCCTGAGGAGGAACGACGAAGGATCTGAGATGTCTATTGAGTTAATTGTTGAAACAAAGGGTATTGCCGCTGGCTTATTCATTTTTTGGTGATAGTACCTGAACCATCTGTCGCCTTGTAAGACAGGCAAGATCCTTCACTCCACTACGCTTCGTTCAGGATGACAGAGAGAGGACTGCCATCACTCAGGGAAAAGGACGGCAGCTGCTGTGTCATCCTGAACGGAGTGAAGGATCTGAAATGTCTTTTGAGTTTGCACTATTATTTATGGGCGCCACCGAAAGTGGATTTTTTTTACCGCTTGTGACGCATGTTGTACAGTCGCCTGATGAGACAGCTAAGATCCTTTGTTGTACCTCCTCAGAATGACAAAGGGTGGTAGCCGGTTTTAAAAAAAACAAAAAAAGCCGAAAGCAGTTAACAACATGCTTTCGGCTGGTTAGTGATCCTTTCCCGGGGTGCGGCACTTCTCGAAGCAGGGCACTATTGCTCTGTGTCTTCGATGTTTACCAGTAATTCTAAATGTGAGTACACATTTAGAATTACGCGTTATTTTCCAAACAGTACAATGGCAATTCTAAATGTAACCTAATTTAAGGCAGTCTCCGACCAACTGTCTCATTCTATTTAAAAAGAAAAGGTTTACGTTGAGAATTGCTGAGTGTTTAGATTTTCGTTTGTTTCAATTATTTCAGGTTGTCTGATCCAAAATGTTTTTATACTTTTCGATGTGAGCTCCCGGTTTATACCTTTATTTATATAAAGAAATAAATTCCTGAAAAACGAGGTGAAAAGAGCCTTTTTTTGAAAAAGCATTGTGACAATTTTGTGGCACAAAAACTAACGTGTTGTTATATTTTTTATATTGGAGGGCCCTTTGTGTACAGGATTGAAAGTGGCCTTTTTTATACCATTTTGTAGGAAAAAGACGGCCGTAAGTGGTCTTCACTTACGGCCGTAACCAGGGGTAAAAGACGGCCGTAAGTGAGTTGGGTTACGGCTGTAAATGGCTTGTACTTACGGCCGTATTTGAATCAAAAAGACGGTCGTAAATTCAGAGTACTTACGGCCGTAAGTTTATCAAGAATAAAACCCTATGTTCTGACAGAGTTATTTTGTGATGGCTATCATTTTTTTTCATTGTTGTCATCCTGAACAAAGCGAAGCGGAGTGAAGGATCTCTGTTGGAATAGGGCAGATAGCTTTGTAAACAATGTGTTTGCATGAATAATAAACTCTCAACTGTCTATGACAGATTCTTCGTTGTTCCTCCTCAGAATGACATCGGATTGCGTTTATGTATATCGGCTGAATAGTTATGTTTTATTTAATTGAATTACACACAACACAAAATAGGCTATACAACATGCTCTTTGTCACATTGTTGTTTTTGATTGCACATGATATATTCATTATATACATTGCTTGTTAAGCAATCATAGTTGCCGGTTTTTTTGAAAACCGGTTAAAGGGGCATTAAAAAACCTTAGAGGATTTTTAACTTAGGGTTTTTCAACGTTCCTTTAGGGTTTGATTCCAAATCTTTCTTTTATCCTAATATTTAAAAACTTATTTGTTTTTGTTTAGCAAATTACCGATACTGGTTGCTATAAGCTTAGGGATCGGAGCCATGGAGAACCATTTTTTCAAAAATGGTTCTCCAAAGCGTTTTTCGCCTGATTTTTTCAGGCGAAAAACCTTCGAAACGAGAGTGGAGTGGCGCAGAGCCCGGCCCGAGCCCCTATTGGGCTGGGGCAAGCTCCAAAATCTAATCAGCTAAACAAAAAGGGTTATTCTATTTATCTATGTTTTTTGATTTAAAAATTTTAAAAGGACTCTGGCCACAACACTGTCGGGTGAAAAAAAGCAAGCCGGTCTTTTCCGGTTGGAGCAATGGCATTTTGAACAGGCACGGCATGTTGAAGAACATAAAAGCCTTGAGGCCTTGCCATTCATGAAAAAAACAGCGGAACTCTGTGGTGTGAGTGAAGGGCGCTTTCGTTACGGATTCAAACTTGTTATGCGCCAGTTCAGGGTATATATTAAACCGGATTTGAGTGGGGTGGGGTTAACAGCATGATTTCTGGATGGAATGAATAAAGCCAAGGGTTGTCATAAAGCTATCATTGTTGTTTCCGGCTTTTTATGACCCAGTAATTATTGAACAACCCTGATCGGTTTCAGTCATATTATTTTCGTTAAGATAATCCAATAAAAGTTCAACCCAGATAATATAGAATTTTTTACAATAATCTGAAATAACCATGTAAATCTCCTGATAAACCGCTTGCTGTTTAATGGGATATATGGCCAATAATTATCACTTTATTCGAAAATATAATACATCTTTGAAGAAATAAGTAAAAAATTTTTATTGACTTGGCAATAAAAAGCTCCTAATATGGTAAGGGGTTTAATAAAATGTTAGGCACAGGTCTTCGGCGGGCGAGGATAATAAATATTAATGGATGGATACGATGAGTAAGTTTGACCAGTTATGGAAGCATATTGTCAAAGTAAATAAACAAACTTTGCTTCTATCCCACATTCCGCAGTGAATTTAGGTAATTTCTAATATTATTTAGAATTGAGGCTCTTTCAAAACTGAGGTTTTGAAAGAATCGTGAAAATTGCGGATAAGTTATTTTATTTTCGGATAGTACGTTATTTATATATTGCTGCCTGTAAATTGCTAATAAGGGTGTTTCACAACCTTGAAACACGAGGCTGTCGCGATAAATATGGCGCAACTTAACCACTATACCCCCAAATATAGTGATTGATGCAGAAAAGCTTTCACTATCGCGACAGCCTCTAATGTTAGAATTTTTGCAATTTGCTTTGTTAAGAATTTGCGATTTGCAAATTCTCCTTTTTTGTTTCTCTATAATATAAGAAATTATTATTTTTGTTCAGAAAGTAGGTTCTATCATTTGATGAAATTAAATCAATAAATGGAATTGAAATAGATCACTCCTTTTTGAATTTTAAAAATGATTTAATTCAATATGGTTTTTCTGTAGGAAAAATTTTTTTAATGAATAAAACAGCAGAATTTAACTATAATTAAGTACCTGGCATCATTTATTCAACCAAAGCGGGATGAAAAAAGTAATGGAGATTAATTATGATTAGAAACGCAGATTCTAAAGATGCCTCTCAAATGGTGAATATTTACAACCATTACATTGAAAACACAACAATTACTTTTGAAGAAAAAAGTGTTACACAAAAAGAAATGGAAATCAGAATAAGTGATTGTATAAAAGAGTATCCATGGTTAGTATATGAAGAAAATGGTAAAATTATAGGATATTGTTATGCAACTAAATGGCGTGTAAGATCAGCTTATAGACATTCGGCTGAAACAACAGTGTATGTCCATAAAGATCATCATGGAAAAGGAACTGGTACATTATTATATAAGGAGTTAATAAAGCAGTGTAAAGATAAAGGTCTTCATATATTAGTTGCTGGAATTGCTTTACCAAATGACAAAAGTCAAAAAATACATGAAAAAATCGGATTCAAGAAAATCGCACATTTTGAAGAAATCGGTAGAAAATTTGATCAATGGCTTGATGTTGGTTACTGGGAATATAAATTGTAAGAAAATTTCCTAACAACTGCTTCGGTTGGACATGGCCTTTGTCATAAAACTTGCAGTCGCTGTGCTTGGTAAGTTTTACGCCAAGCCTTGCGGGCTCGGCAACACAGTTCAAGCAAATGTTAGATTAACGTTTCGCGCAAGGTGAAAATATTTTTTCGTAAGGAGATATGAATATGCAAAAAGTGGCATTGTATTATTTTTCAGGAACTGGGAACTCACTATTTGTAGCGAAAGAACTTGAAAAGCGTATTCCCAATTCAGTGATAATACCTATTGTAAGTGTAATTAATAAAGAAAAAATTAAAACAGAGGCACAAGTATTAGGGATTATTTTTCCTTGTCATGCGTTGACGGTTCCTTTGGTAGTTAAGCAATTTATTAAAAAAATTGATATACAATCTACAAAGTATATTTTTGCGATTGCGACACGATACGGAACTGCCTTTAGAGGTTTTGAGACTATTGAATATTTATTAAGAAAAAAACATAAAAGGTATTTAAACTCTAGGTTTATTTTAAATATGTGTAACAACGAGGCTCCTCGAAGTCAAAAAGGCTATATAGTTCCAACAAAAGAAGATATAAACTTGATTGAACAAAATACAATAAGAAAAATCGAAAAAATAAGTAAAATAATTCTAAATGGTGAATCATTTTCAGAAAAAGATAGTAGTGTTTTGGTAAAAATTGCCTCAAATCCATTAAGTAGCTATTTTGTTGAAAAATTAATTGTTATATTAATGAACTTTTCAGAGCATATTGGCGGTGTAAATTATTTTTATCATGATAATAAATGTAATGGTTGTGGTATATGTGAAAAAGTATGCTTGTCTGGTAAGATACAGCTTAATAGAAACGAACCGGTTTGGAAAAAAGATACATTATGTTACATGTGCTACGCATGTGTAAATATCTGTCCTCAAATGTCTATTCAAGTGAAAAATATTCCTGGTGTAAGATCATATACGGTTGAAAATGGACGATACCCTCACCCTTATGCATCTATCAATGATATTATCTCACAAAAAAATCATGAAGATAATATATGAATGTAAGAAATCTAACAATTGCTTCAACCTGATAATTCCTTTTGTCACAAAACTTGCTTGTCGCTTCGCTCGGCAATTTTCACGCCAATCCCTTCGGGCCGGAATTACCGGTTAAGCCTATGTTAGGCACACGTCTTAAGCAGGCGAGGATAATATATATTAATGGATGGATACGATGAGTAAGTATGACCAGTTATGGAAGCATATTGTCAAAGAAAATTAACAAACATTGCTTCTATCCCACATTCCGCAGTGAATTTAGGTAATTTATTATATTATTTAGATTTGAGGCTCGTGCAAAACAAAGCTTTTTCAAGAATCATTATTATTCGTATAAGTTTTCAAATTATCGGATAATAAGTTATTATTTTACAGTTGCCGGTGCCGGCAAATTGCAAATGTCAGGACTTTTACAATTTGCTTTGTTAAGAATTTGCGATTTGCAAAATTGCCTTTTTTATTTCTCTATAATATAAGAAATAACAATTTAGCGCGGAAAGTGGGATGTTTATTTTAAAACCCTCTTTGAAGAGTTTGAACGGCATAATTTCTGACAAGAAGGTATTAAAGCCCTGTGTCGAGATCCTGTGTCAAAAATCTGAAAAACGGCCTTTTAAAAATCCCTGTTCCCCTCAAGCTTTGGCCAGGACTGAATGACTTTTCCCGCGATAGATGTTATAGTAGCCACCATGATTGAAACAGGGAAGTGTAAGCATTTCTTTACCTATGGCACTTTACGGCAGGGTGGACAAGGGGATATTTTGTCCAGGGTAAAGCCCTATTGGGTCTGGGAAGGAAGTGCCTTTATTCATGGCGATCTTTATGATTTGGGCAAATATCCGGGAGTAGTGAAAAATCCTTTTGGCACAAAAGTGCTTGGTGATTATTACCGCGTTCTTGATGAGGATAAGCTTTTCACCCTGCTTGATGATTATGAAGAATGTTCCGGCTCATTTCCAGAGCCCCGTGAATATTTTCGTGAAGTTGTTGAGGGACAGACCAGTGACAAGCGCAAGGTGTTGCTCTGGGTCTATTTTTATAACTGGTCCATCGCGGGATTTCAGAAAATCGAATCCGGTGATTATCGCGCCTGGCTTTTGTCAGAATCAGGTTGATTGAATCCGGGGCCCGCGTTTTTTCCGCGTTAGGGATTGAAAGGGCAGCCAATGGTTTTTTCAAAAACCATTGGCTGAAGCCTTTTCGCGCGACAATTTCGCGCGAAAAGCTTTGAAACCCTGTAAAGCCCGGCCAGGTGGAGCGAAGCGGAGCCTGGCAACGCCCGGATAAATAGGCTATGAACTCTCCAAAGGCTTGAAGGGGTTTTGGATAGGCTTGGTGATTCTTTTCGGGCATGCTGCATGCAGGAGAAATGTTTTTAATTTTTTAAAAGCCATTCTCATTGGCTCAGGGGGCTGCCAACAGGGAAAATCTGTTTGTGACAAGCTTCTCAAAAGTCCCGGTTTGTTGTTCTTCCTATTCCTCGTGAAAAAGTTCCACCACTTCTTCCGCGTTGGCCGCGGTTATCAGCAGTTTGTAAAAACTTTTGGAACGGGTGATTTTGGCGATTTCAGCCAGGGCTTCAATGTGAGGGCCCGATTGGTCCGGCGGCGCCAGGATCATGAAAAAGAGATGAGATGGGTTTCCGTCCATGGCTTCAAAATCGATTCCCCTGGGAGATATTCCCAGAGCCAAGATGAGCTTGTCGACTTCGTCGCATTTGGCATGGGGAACGGCAATGCCGTTTTCAAGGCCAGTGGATCCCAGATCTTCCCGCTTCAGAATCGCCTGGCGAACAGCGCCAGGGTGTGATATTTTGTTCGCATTAACCAGTACTTCTATCATTTCATCAATGGCGGCTGTTTTGGACTCGGCTGTCATTGGGATTTTAATAACGTTTTTTTCGATTAAATCTACTAATGCCATATTTACTCTCCTGATTATTTACCATTTATCTTGCTTCTTTTTATTAACTGAAAAATAATTTACCAGCATAGCTAAAGTCAAGTTCCCCGATTATATTTCCTCAAATAAATCGATGACACGCTCTTCATCTTTAACAATAAGAACCGAACAATGGGCGTTTCTCATGGCTCTGTCCGATTCGTTATAGAATTCGTCCTTTCGGCTGCGGATTCGGGACAATTCCCCTATGATCAGTAAATCAATTTCCTTTTCACTTATGGCGTTTTTGATTTCCTGATGAACCGTGCCTGATCGTTTATCAGTTTCGATTGATATTCCCTTTTCAAGGCCCAGGCTTTTTACATGCTTCAAGTAGCGCTCGGCATCTGATTCCAGATCACGCTGATACTCTTCCTGTTCAATTTCAAGAAAAATCCGGGCATTAACCAGGTCGTTCAAGGCCCGTGTATTGACAACGTAAAGGGCAGTTAATTCCGCGCCTGTGGCGTGGCTCAGTAAAATCGCGTATTGAGCAGCTGTTATAGACTGTTCAGTTCCATCTATATAAACCAGAATTTTTCTAATTGGCCCTTTCATGATGACTCCTTTATCTTTCACTTTTTAAAAGCTAATTCCTGTTGCTGCCTGTTTTCATTTTATTCTTCAGCCGCCTGGTTTTCAAGCCGCTTTTTGATCATTTTGAGCAGAACAAACATTTCGCGTTCATTTTCTTCAAGCCGCATGCGGATATAGCTGGCTGTTTCTTCCAATTCCGGAATGGCGATCTTTTCAAGGGCATTCACTTTCCGAATGGTTTTTCTCACCTCACTGGCCAATCTGATCACCGAAATTTTCAACTCAGCCAGACGACCCATGGTTTTCAGGGCTTCCTTAAAATCAGTCACCGACTGGTCTATCCAGAAACTGGTACCCTGAGGACTGAAATAGGGCGGGTATTCCTTAAAGGAGGTTTCGACCACTGGTAAGGCCACACCCATGACTCTTCGCTCTTTCAGGCTGATATCCGCTTCAATATTAATGGCCGAGGATAGATTCAGAACCTTGAGCTTGCCCATATTTAAAACCGCCTCTTCAAGTGTATGAAAAGCATTGGCCAGCAATTTTTCGATTTTTTCCTGGAATTCAACGGTTTGGTCGACCAAGGTCAGAAGTTCCAGGATAAGGATATTCCTTTTTTGATCCAGCAATTCATAGCCCTGTTTCGCGAATTTTAATTCGTGCTGAATCTTGATGAGGTTTGTTTTGGTCGGCGCGACATTCTGTTTTGGCAATTTTCCAGCTATCCTTTGTAGTAAGTTTCGATCTCTTCATCAGTTACACGGTGGAGTTCTTCCACTGGTAAATGACTCAGGACTTCCCAGCCTATATCCAGGGTTTCTTCGATGGAGCGGTCTTCCTCAAAGCCCTGGGAAACGAATTTTTTTTCAAAGGCTTCCCCGAATTCCATATACTGATGGTCCAGGGGAGTTAATTCCTCTTCTCCGATAACCGAAGCCAGGTTCCGCACATCCTTGACATAGGAATAGGCCGCGAAAAGCTGGCTGGCCAGGTGAGGATGATCATTTCGGGTCATTCCTTCTCCGATACCGTCCTTCATCAATCGGCTTAGTGATGGAAGACCGGCCACGGGTGGATAGATATTCCGGGCATACATTTCCCTTTCAAATACGATTTGTCCTTCGGTAATATAACCCGAAAGGTCGGGAATGGGGTGTGAAATATCATCGTTGGGCATGGTTAAAATAGGCAGCTGGGTAATGGAACCCTTAAAGCCTTTGAGCATGCCGGAACGCTCATAAAGTTCGGCCAGGTCGGAATAAAGATAGCCCGGGTAGCCCTTTCTGGAAGGGATTTCACCTCGAATGGTGGAAATCTCGCGAAGCGACTCGCAGTAATTGGACATATCGGTCATGATGACCAGAACGTGCATATCTTTATTAAAGGCCAGATGCTCGGCCAGAGTTAATGCTGTCCGGGGGGTGATGAGCCTTTCGATGGAGGGGTCGTCGGCCAATGATAAAAAGAGGGCCACGTTTTCAAGAACCCCGGTGGATTCAAAGGAGCGTATAAAATATTGGGCCACGTCGTGTTTTACGCCCATGGCCGCGAATACAACGGCAAAGTCGGTTTTTCCGCCCTTGATTTTAGCCTGCCTCGCGATCTGGGCAGCCAGTTCATTGTGGGGAAGGCCGTTTCCTGAAAAAATCGGCAGTTTCTGGCCCCGAATCAGGGTGTTCATGCCGTCAATAACGGAAATGCCGGTCTGAATAAAATCCCTGGGGTATTCCCTGGCTGTGGGATTGATGGGTTTTCCGTTAACATCGAGTTCCGCTTCAGCCAGAGGCGCGGGGCCTCCATCTATGGGCATACCCAGGCCGTTAAAAACACGTCCCAGCATTTTGGATGTTACGCCGATGGTAAGAGGTTCGCCTTTAAAACGCACCCTGGAATCGGGCATGGTCAGACCGCTGGTGCCTTCAAAAATCTGGCAAACCACCACCGATTCTGATGTGTCCAGAACCAGACCCAGCCGGGTATGGCCGTCCTTGTCCACACATTCCACCAGTTCCCTGTATCCCACAGGATGGGTTTTTTGGATGAAAACCAGAGGCCCGTCTATTCTGTGGACCCCTATGTATTCCCGTCCGGCCAGTAATTTTTTTTGTGTTTTGGATATTTGATTGATATCAGACATAAAGCTGCTCCATTTGGTCAAGCGACCGCTCCAGGCGGGCCTGTAACTTATCAAATTCTTGTATATCATCATTGGAAATGGAAAATTTACACTTGATAATATCCTGTACAACCTTCATCCTCTTCAGTTTTACCAAAGTGACGCCTCGCTTAATAGCCTCCGCGCCGCGCTGGTAATACGCCAGAATGATTTCCAGCATCCTGATCTGCTTTTTGGTAGTGGAATAACGGTCGATGTCATCAAAGGCATTCTGCTGTAAAAAGGCGTTTTTAAAGATGGTACACACATCCAGGATGAATCGCTGTGAATCGGGAAGAGCATCGGGACCAACCAGCTTCACAACCTGCTGAAGCCTTACTTCCTTGTGCAGCAGTTCCATGATCTCTCCGCGGTTCTTTTCCCAGCCCGAGCCTCCATTTTCTTCCCACCACCCGGAAACATCATTCAGATATTCCGAATAGCTGTCCAGCCATGAAATGGCAGGGTAGTGCCGGGCATTGGCCAGCTGACGGTCAAGACCCCAGAAGCAGCGGACAAAGCGCTTGGTGTGCTGTGTTACTGGTTCTGAAAAGTCACCGCCAGGCGGAGAAACCGCGCCGATCAGGGTCACAGACCCCTCTTCGCCTGAAAGGGTTTTCATGTAACCGGCCCGTTCGTAAAACTCGGCGATTCGGGTCGGCAGATAGGCAGGAAAACCTTCTTCCGCGGGCATTTCCTCCATGCGGCCTGAGAGCTCTCGCAAGGCCTCGGCCCAGCGGGAAGTTGAATCAGCCATAACAGCCACATGATAGCCCTGGTCGCGGAAATATTCAGCCAGGGTAACCCCTGTGTAAATACTGGCCTCACGGGCCGATACAGGCATGTTTGATGTATTGGCAATCAAAACCGTGCGCTGCATTAAGGTCAGGCCTGTTCGCGGATCAACCAGATGGGGAAATTCGGTGAGAACATCGGTCATCTCGTTGCCCCGTTCACCGCAGCCAATATAAACAATAATGGTCGCGTCACACCATTTGGCAATGGCGTGCTGGGTCATGGTTTTACCTGTTCCAAAACCGCCGGGAATGGCAACTGTTCCGCCCTTGGCAATAGGAAAGAGAGTATCAATTACCCTTTGGCCTGTTATCAAGGGGATATTCAAAGGCAAACGTTGGGCCGTTGGCCGCGGTTTACGAATAGGCCAGTGATGAAAAAGAAAAAGGTCCTTTTCGCCCTTTTCTGTTTCCACACTGCCGATAGGATCGGTGATTTTGAACATGCCCTGGCCAGCGAGTTTTTTCAATTTCCCCTCGATGGTAGGAGGAACCAGAATTTTATGAACGATTCGCTCGGTTTCCTGAACCTGACCGATGATCATGCCTGGAGACAGCCATGCGCCTGGCGCGAGATTCATGGGCTGAAATTCCCAGGATTTATCACGGGACAAATTAGGAACATTGATTCCTTTTTCGATAAACTGATTGGAGATCTTGTAGATTTCTTCAAGGGGCCTTTGTATTCCGTCATAGATGGTCCCGATCAGACCAGGGCCGAGTTCCACTGAAAGGGGCATGCCGGAGCCATAAATATTATGACCAGGCGCGATTCCGGTGGTATCTTCATATACCTGGATCACCGCGTTTTCACCTTCCAATTTAATTACCTCGCCAACCAGACGGGCTTCACCTACGCGCACCAGCTCCATCATCATGGCATCGGTAACACCTTTAGCCACAATAACAGGCCCATTGACACGTTTAACTTGTCCAATTATTCGTTCACTCATATTCTATTCCTACTCTTAGCAATTCTTAATCTGCTTCACAAAATGCCCTATGCTTTTCAACATTAAAGCGCTAATTCCAAATTTAAAGTTCATCACGCTATTTCATTGCCCAAAGTGGCGCCTGTTTTACAAAGAGATGCCCTGAATCCGGAAAGGCTTTCCTAATCCTTGAACAACTTGTCATAAATCAGCTTACGGATTTCCGATTGATATCGCAGCATGCGTGTTGAAAAGGTATTGTTGAAAGCTGTCCTGTGGTCACCGGCAGTCAAGGTAACACCCTGTGTCAAAAGGGGCGCTTCTTTGGATAATTCCAGTTTGATGGCTTTTCCAAGCATCTTGCTTGTTTCATCAGCCGCCTCTTTTAGCAAAGCCGGTGAGAGCATTTCCCTCTCTTTTGCCGAAGCATTCACAAAAGCCTCAGGGGAATTAAGCCCAAAGGCAGCTTCAATAATCATATCCTTAAGGATTTTTCGATAATCCTTGTTGTCCTGCAATCTGACCAGTTCATTTTCAACATTTTTCAGAATGGATTGGATGATTTCATCACGCACTTTCAGGTAAATACGTTTGCTTTCGACTTTGATCGAAGAGGCGCTTTGCTGCTCTATGATTTTTACCTGAGCGGCTGCCTTGTCTTCGGCTTCTTTTAAAAGGCGCTTGATTTGAATTTCCCTGGCTTCGCTTCGCTCTTGGGCCTGAACCTTGGCCTCGTTAATCAGTTTATCTGCCTCTTTTTGCGCGTCATCCATTATTCCCTTGATCATGGAATCAAGATTGTCCTGGCTGCCCTTGTTTACAAGATTGTCCTTTGATTGTTGACTCATCTTTCCATCCTAAATTTCTACAATTTGATTCCAATAGCCTCGTTCACCATTTCCCGCAAACTCGGCCGCCCTGTCATTGGCCCCTTTCTGTCGGGGATTTCGATGATCAGCGGAAACTTGGCCGTAAAAATATAATTATCCACAATTGGCCGGATCAGTTCGGCGATTCTTTCAGTGATGATGATGATTCCCACGTCTTTATCGTCCAATGCCTTGTGAAAAGCCGATTCTGCTTCCTTTTGATTGGTCGCGCTGAGTCCATTGACACCGACCATGTTAAAACCAAGGACAGCATCCTCATCACCGATTATGAAATACTTCATGATTCACTTACTGCGGAATATTTCCCAGAATCATCAAGGCTGTAATAAAGCCAAAAACAACCAGACCTTCTGCCAGGGCGATAAAAATAAGGGCTTGCCCGGCAATTTCCGGTTTTTCACCGATAGCACCCATGGCCGCGGCACCTACATTGCCAATAGCCAGACCAGCTCCGATGGCGCCTAAACCAAAGGCAGCCGCGGCAGCCATCAAGGCGAATTTGGCCACTTCAGCTTCATTTGTTCCCAAAGCCGCTTTTTCAGTTGTTTCATGTGTTTGGGCCAGCAAAGCAGGACCATTAATGACGCCGATAAAAAGCAATACCAGCACTGTAATGATAAGGCTCAAGCCCACTCGTTTTTTGAATTTTTCTTTTGGATGTGACATTTATCTATTCCTCCATCACTAACTTTACAATTTCAGTTCCGGTTCCGAAGGGAAACCGGTTCATAGGCCCTACCTGAGCCTGAAAAATATTTTGAAAAGAACTCGTAATAATTAAGCCTCAAGGACTGAATACCAGCGCTCAAACCTTCAAGACCAATTACAAGAATATTTCCGAATACTAAAATAACATATGACCATATGGAATAAGGCAGGCCAGGACCTCCGGCAGCCATTTGGGCCATTTGAAAAAAGGCAATCATCATGTAGGCATGGGCGATTCCCAAACCCGCAACTCGCATAAAGGACAGTGTGTTCGCCAGGTAACCTGAAAAAATCTCCAGCATCTCCACAATCCACTCCATGGCCCAGTCGACCAGTGTCATGACAGTGAACCTTTTTTCAGGATGCTTTCTGCTGTGGAGAAGGAATTCCAGAGGCGGCTTGATTATGAACAAAAGGGCTGGCAGAAAGATGATCCAGAAGAGCAGATTACCATCGGGCCAAAGGCGAAAATTGCTTTCTGCCGCGTAAAAACAAACCCATATGCCGGCAAAGTACATCCAGGACCCCAGAATACCGCCTTTGGTGAAAACCAGGTTAAACCATTTTTTCTCGCGAACCAGATTGACCCAGTTCAGCACAAGGCCAAGGGAGATAACCGAAATACCGAAATAAATGGTGATTTTGAGAATGCCGAAAACATCCCTGACCGTGGCGCCCTCCGGCGCGTGGCCCACAATAGCCGCGTGAAAGTCAAACCACAGAGCAGGGAACCAGGGCATTCCGAAATAGGAACCAAACAGGAAGCCCGAGACTATGGCAATAAGTCCGCAGTACATCACCAGCTGCATCAGGTCCCGTGTGCCGCCGGCATGCTTTCTCTGGCTGAACCAGGCAAAAAAACCGGCAATAAACAAAATAAAACCGTGACCCACATCGCCGAACATGAGCCCGAACATGATAAGATAGGCTACAGCCACAAAGGGCGTGGGATCAATGGTTCCGTATTTGGGTGTATCATAATTCTGCACCAGCATTTGAAAGGGCCTAAGAAGCAGAGGGTTGTTGAATTTAACCGGAACATTTTGCTTTGTATGGGTCTTGCGCTCCATTTCAACGGGATTTGACCATTCCAGATAACAACGGTTTTTGGTGGCTTTTAACAGGGCCTTTTCAAGGACTTTCTGCGCCTGGGCAGGAAGCCAGCCTGAAAACAACATGGTGCGGTCGGTTTTTGAATAATAGGCCTGAATGCGGCCGTAAAGTTCATTCAGTTTCAAATTGGTCCATAATTCTTCCAGGCGCTTTCGCTGGTCATGAACCATTTCCATTGACTGCTTTAAAAGCTTTTCCTGATTTTCCCGCAGTTTCAGGAGTTTGGCGTCAAGATCACTGATCACATCTTCCTTCATGGGCGACAATTCATCGGCAATTTCCACATCAACCCAGTGGTACTTGTCCTGAATCTTGTGAATCATCGGGTCGTCCCGTTTTAATGAAATAAGGAAGATATGGGTCTGGTTTTCGACCTTTTCAAACTTTAAAACAACTGTGGGATACTCAGCCATGGCTGTTTCAAAATCCCCGGTAAAACTGCGCTGTATGGTACCGGTCTGCATATTTAAAAAGGAAAAGCGGCTGCTCGATTTCATGCCAGTGCGGATATCGCCAAAAAGGTCCATTTGGCGTTTTATATCTTCAAGTTTCAGTATTTCCTGCTGAATATGTTTTTGCTGCTCCCTGACATAATGCATTTTGTCGGACAAGCCATTGATTTCATCCTCGCAGGCTTTAAGATCAATGGATTTCAGGTCCTTGATATCCAGGGAAATATTTTCAGCCGGGTTCACCTTGATCATGGCCAAATAGGTCTCTATACGCTTTTTTAAATCGAGAATTTGCGTCTGGTTCATCAGGGGAGAAGAAGTTTTCAAGCGTGAAGAAAGCCCCTCACCCAGGTCGGTGATACTTACAAAATGCAGTAAACTCAGATTCAGCAATTCCCGGGTGACCTCATCCACATCATGGTCGAGCACCACGGCGATGAGATGTTTCATTTTCTCAGGAAAAATCATAAGCGGCTTCTTATCCTTTCCTCTGAAAGACCGTAGTACTTGGCATTCAGTATGGTGATTAATGTTTGTATTTCATTCCTTTTCAGGATAAAATAAGCCATGACAATACCAATGGTAAAGGGATAACCTGCCAGAATCTGGCGAACCTGCTGCATCAGGTATTCACTTAATACCTTTTCAATCAGCGTAAGCTGCCCTGCCTGATTGTCCGACATTTGACCCAGCATGGTTTTCAAGCCCGAAAGGCTTCCTTCCAGCAAAATGGAAAGCATTTCACCGGCATCCTTTTGGCTGAAGGCCTTGCTTAAAAGAGGCCCCTTGATTTTGCTGCCTTTGGTAATCAGATAGCGAGAAAGTTCTTCAAAAGAAAAATCATAGCTGTTTTTGAAGCGAATCAGCCGGTTGATATTCTGAACATCAATTTCCACAGAAAAAATACGGTGAGCTATGTCCAGATCCCTGGGCGGAAGCTTTTCAATGGCATTCCAAAGCTCATCATAAAAATAATGGTCCAGAGCAATTTCCATCCTGAAAACGCTTTTATTCTCTAACATCCAGGGAATCTGGAGTGAAATAATCGGCGCGTAGGGAGTGCCTTTAAGGCTATCAATTAAATCTTCGGGAGTTTTGGCAGAAAGAATGGAATCAATTTTAATATCATTCAGAATGTTTTGTCGCAATAAATAAACAGAAGTATCAATTATAGGCCCCTGCCTGAGAGCCGATTCAAACCATAAACGCAAAGTATTTTTCAGATTCTCCACTTCAAAGCGGAGAAGCATGGCTGTAACCACCTGCTGAACATCATCGGCCACATGGTTTTTAATGTCCCGGTATAAACTTATTTCCTTTTTTAGCAACTCAAGCTCCGCGAGCTTAAGGTCGCCTGTTTTGGTATAAATATCCACCAAAGCGGCAAAAGGAGTTCCCTGTAACTGCTGAATGGCCTCATTTAAAGAGGGCGAGCGGATCAGCGTGGAAATGAACTCCGGCTCCAGCATCTTGCTGATGCGGGCCCTGAGTTTGGCATTAATAAAAGCGTAACGGGATACACTGCCAGCCAATGATCAATCCTTTCGGAATTCGGGAACAGTGATGATTTTTAAAACATCGCTGATAATATTTTTCGCGGCTTCCTGATTTTCTTCAAAAAGAGTTTTTTGCTTTATCTCAGCTTCGACCATGGCCCTAGAAAAATCCTCAGAAGCCTTTTCCCGCGCCATAGTGGTTTTATCCTGAAGGATTTGCTGAGCCTTGTCTTTGGCATCCTTGATTTTATCGGCACCTTTGCGCTCTTCCTCGTTCCGTAAAAGAGCCGCTTTTTCCCGGGCTTCTTTTAAAAGAGCCTCGGCTTTCTGCTCAGTATCAAGGACCTTATCAATAATTTCCCGCATATTTTCTGCCTTTAATTTATTTTGCCAGGAGACAATTCAAATGAATTGATGTTATAGGTATATAATTAATAAGGAAAACGGGTCAAGCTTTGAATCCTGAATTTCGGAAAAAACTGGACTAATCCTTTCTATAAGTAAGGGGCGGGAAGGAGAAATACATTTTGGTCGGATTATCCTTTGTGTTTTACCCCTTGAATTCTTGGAGCTTGCCCGAGCCCTGAAACAAGGTCGTTTATTGTCAGTCTTTAAAGCGGCCATTTTACATTTGTCCAATTATGATGCGACCTTGATAGGTGTTGATAACCCCATTTACCAAGCAAATATCCAAATGTAAAATGGTTATCCTGAAGGGGCTCGGGCCGGGCTTTCCGCGGCTCCGCTATCGCTCCGAAATCCTCGCCGCGAAAAATCGCGGCTCCGGGTTTCAAGCATCCCTTTTTGAAAAAAGGAATGCTTGCCGCTCCAATCCCTAAGCTGTGATAAAAGGCCCTTACCGCCCAAAACACCGGATACACCGAAAATTATTCCGGGTTAGAAAATGTATGGCAACCCCTGCTGTCATTCTGAGGAGGAACGACGAAGAATCTGAGGTTGCTTTGCGGTCGACGCTTGGAAGAAGGTGTGACACCGGGAAATATGGAACCACCCAAAACACCGGATACATCGAAAACGGCTCCAGGATAGAAAGCCGGGGGCCAAGCCTTTTTTAAGCCATAGCTTTCGCTTCCTTCATTCATTGACAATTGAAGCCATTGTGTATATATAATATAATTATAATGACAATCCAATTTGAATGGGATCCTGAAAAGGAAATTAAAAATATTCATAAACATGGAATTGATTTTGAGGAAGCAAAATCGGTTTTTTACGATATAAACGCCAGGGTGATACACGATCCGGAACATTCTGATAATGAAGATCGATTTATTATTTTAGGTTTGAGCGTTAATTTATCATTATTGATTGTGTGTCATTGCTATCGTGAATCAGATGAAATCATCCGAATTATTTCCGCCCGAAAAGCCTCAAAAAAAGAGTCCCGCGTTTATGGAGGATATTTAAAATGAAAAATGAATATGATTTCACCGATTCAGTAAAAAATCCCTATACCAAAGGCTTGAAAAAACAAATTTCAATCAGAATCGATGAGGATGTTATTGGCTATTTCAAGGAATTATCCAATGAAACAGGAATTCCATATCAGAACCTGATCAATTTATTTTTAGCTGATTGCGCGAGCAAACATCTTAAACCGAAAATTTCCTGGAATAAATAAAACCTGGTTTTAACAGGTTTTTTGAAGCATTATAGCCGCCCAAAACACCGGATACACCGAAAATTATTCCAGGCTAGAAAGCCGGGACCAAGCCTTTTTTATGCCCGGCAGGCGAGATGAAATGCTCATGATGATGGTTATAGGCAATACCGCGCCAAGACAGAAAGAAGAAGATAGAATTGATTTTTATATTGCTCTATCGATTTCCTGAAACTCTTCTTATCGTTATTATTTCCATCAAGGACTTCAAGCCAAACTGGTATA
>JAFGWI010000222.1 GCA_016937215.1 Spirochaetales bacterium
CAAATGATAAATTTAAGCTTGGTATTTTTCAGAAAATCATATTTTATGGAAAAGTGCCCAGTAACGAATTTTAGTAGGTCATAAGGATTGGAGGGGCCTGAAGGGGTTTTTTCAAAAACCCCTTCAGGGACCCCGCAGGCGCGTTTTCAGCGCCGAGGAGGCCGGAGCAAAGCGGAGCCCCAGAAAGCCCGGCCCGGACCCGGGGGGGTACAGACCTTCTGCTCAAGCTGCCTCTGGCCTGCTGGCTGGAAAAAAAGCCTCCGGGCAACGCCCAAACCCCCTATATCCAGCGGAGAATCAGGGCAAAAACCACGAACAACAGGGCGTCGAGCAAAAACATGGCGCCGATAAAAAGGCGCTGCACCCGGGGGCTCTGGTCGTAGATCAGGTTGGCGGCCAGAAAAAAGGGAATATACACGAAAATCCATACGGTCAGGGCACCCCACCAGGGGTAGGTCCAATGAAAAACCGGGGTCATGGCCAGGGGGATTTCGATGAGGGCAAAGAGCAGGGCATTGGCTATGGCGAAAAACAGGCGGTTATTGAGGCCCAGGATCTTCATGGAGCGGTCCTGGGGCAGAATTTTGGTGAGAATCAGGCCTGCCACGGAAAACATCATGCTGATCTCGATGCCCACGCCCACAAGAATCAGGTAAAAGCTGCCCGCTGGTGCTGTCCAGAGGGCGTGAGCGGTAAAATGCTGAATCAAGGCATTGGCAATTTCAAAAAACCAATGCACACTGTAAAGTGCCAGACCCGCGGCCACAGCGCGCCAGTTACGCTTTTCTATCTCGTTCACATACAAATAAACCACAAAGGCCAGGTAAATGACAAAGGCCCACTGAAAACGCGAAGGGTCCCGCAGGGCTTCCAGTGCCTGGGTGGTCAATTCTGCCTGGTTCAGTTCCATTTCAGCCTCCTTGATTAAAAATGCCCTTTTCGCGGGCTTTTCAACAGCTCTTCTTAAAGTATGAATCACTGCTTCGGGCTTTGCAAGGAAATCGCGGCCAAAAGCTTTTTGTCGGGTTTTTGAAAAAAACCTCCTCACCCCCCCCCATCCCTAACGCGGTGAACCTCGGCGGCCGGGGACGCGGTTTTAGACGACACCGAAACCGCCAAAGGCTGTGTCATCCGATTTGCCGAAAGGGAGCTGCCGAAGTCACCCAAGTTGTGTTCGCGGAAAGGGTAAATCAGAGCACACAGAACCCAGGGGGGCAAATGCATTGAATCTGGCAGGTTTCAATCAAAGCAATTCAAACCTGGTAACGTCTCTTACTGTGCTTTCTGTGTCTTTGGTGGTTAATCTTTTTTACACAACCTGCTGCAAGCCATGTCAGCTATGACAGGCTTTCTCCTGGTTTATCTACTTTTCAAAGAATGAAATCTATCATAAAATAATTCATGACTTTTGGCTTGCTCATCGACTGGATTTCCCATGAATACCATACCAGCCTGCTCGACGGGATTCGTGAGTTTACCGGTAAAAAAGACATACAACTCATCGTCTTTGAAGGCGGGGTGATTCATTCTCCTAAGCGTTTTGAGGGCCAGCGGAACACCATCTTTGACCTGGCTTCACCCCTTCGCCTCGATGGCATCATCATCTCTGCCGGATCCATTTCTCATCGTTCGAGTCAAAGCCTTTTACTTGAATACCTGAAGCGCTTTGAAAACATTCCCTATGTGGCAGCTGGCCGGGAAGTGGAGAATGTTCCATCCATTGTGATCGATAACCAGAGCGGCATTATTGCTTTGACCCGGCACTTGATTGAAAAACACCATCGCCGTCATTTTGCCTTTATTCAAGGCCCGGCAGAAAGCCAGGAATCCCAGATCCGCTTTAAGACTTTTTTATCAGTGTTGGACACAGCCGGCATTCCCTTTGATATGAATATGACCTATGCCTATGCTTTCTGGTCAAGCGCGGGAAACGAGGCTGTTCGTTATTTCATGAAACAAAACAAAAAAATCGATGCCATTGTCTGCGCTAATGACGACCTTGCCATTGGCGCCATGGATGAACTCACCACTCTGGGAATTAAGGTTCCCGAAGATGTGGTGATCACTGGTTTTGACAATTCCACGGTGAGTCAGTTGGCCATTCCTTCGATCTGCACGGTTCATCAACCGGCTTTTAAAATCGGCTATGAATCGGCCGCGGCTTTGTACCGCCTTCTTAAGGGCAAAAAAGACCCCATACTGGTGACTATTCCCACGCAAATGATAATCCGCGAGTCCTGCGGCTGTGATCTGAAAAGCAATCCCTTTATGCGCCTTCACTACGAGACCAATCGAAGCACCCGTTCCAAAGCAGAATATGATGCCATCACTTATGCCGATGAATTCGAGAATAAAATGGCCCGGGTAAAACAAAAGCTCAGCCGGCTGGATTTTGATAAACTTTACCATATGTTCTCCCAGTATCTGGCTGCCAATAATAAACTCTTTATCACCTATTTTACCCAACGCCTTGAAGAACTAATGACCGAGGCTGATGATAAAGGCAAGGTGAATATTGCCCGCTGGATAGCCGCTCTTTGGCAGGATTATGCTCAGCGTCTTGTTGTTGAAAAGCAAACCGAAGAGATGAAGCGCTGGAGCGAGAATTTTCATCTGAGTTCCTTGCGGGACAATCTTTTAATCATGTCCTCCATTCAGCAAAGCCTTGATGAAATGGCCAATCATTTTGATAATCTCAAGCTGAAATCAGCTTTTGCCATGCTTTATCAGGATAATTCAGCTATTAGCGGCAAATCAGAGATGATTTTTGCCTACGATGAAAAGAGTATTCCATTGAGCACCGAAGACAGGCAAAGTTTTGATGCCCGGCTCATTCTTCCCGAACATTTATATAGCAGCCTCGCCCGCAAGGATTATCTTGTTTTTGCCCTTCATCAGTCCGATTTTTCCTTTGGTTATATGATAATGGAATATATCAGGGGTAAGGAGAATCTCTATGAGGAGCTCCGGCGAATCATTTCCCGTAATCTCAGAAGCGCCATTCTCTTTGACGAAATACAGAAGGCCAACAGGGAGCTCTCTCAGAGCGAGGCTAATCTGCGGGCATTAACCGAGGCCACACCTTTGCCCCTGTTACTGGTGGACCAGGAGAATGAAACCATTACCTATGCCAATAACCCTTTTTACGAACTTTTCAAGTTGAAGCCAAAAGAGGTATTGGGAATGGATATCCATTCCCTCGGCTATATTTCCCGTATTTATCATCAGCTGAAAAACATGAAAAGCGGGGATAACCTGGAAAGCCTGGTAACACTTGAGAATCAGGATAAATCCATTGTGTCTTCCTGTCAGTTTTTAAGCTTTCGCGGTGTCAAATCCATGATGCTCTGGTTTTTTGATGTTAGTGAGCGTCGCGAACTGGAACGGGAAGTTCTTGAAATCAGTAATCGTGAGCAGCGGCGAATTGGGCAGGAGCTTCACGATGACATTTGTCAGGATTTAACCGGCATCTCCGCTTATGCCAAGGCTCTGGGCTTTGGCCTGAATAAAAAGGGAATGGACCAGGAAGGTGAAAACGCCTTTCGATTATCCAGGCTGGTGAATAAAACCATTTCCAAAACCCAGGACTTGGCCCGGGGGCTTTTTCCGCCGGAGCTGGGGGAAAAGGGGCTTATTTCCAGCTTAAATGAATTAGCCAAACAAGTAGAAGAAATTCACCACATTAATACTCATTTTAGTTATGAAAATCATGAAAATCTGGAAGAAGCTTCGCTGTGGCTTCATCTGATGCGCATTGCCCAGGAGGGAATCAATAACGCGGTTAAGCATGGCCGGCCGGGAAATATCTGGATCTATTTTTTTTCCTCATCGGAAAAGGTTCTCCTGAAAATTGAAGATGATGGCAGGGGCTTTGGTAATGGAAAAGACACAATGGGAATGGGTATAAGGACCATGAAGTACAGAGCCGAGTTAATGGGTGCTGAAATTGCTATTAACAAGCGTGTTCAGGGGGGAACTGAACTTGTTTGTGAATTAAAATTAATAAAAAAGGTGTAAGAAATTATGAAAAATGAAGTGACTTTTATAATCGTGGATGATCACCCCATTTCCCGGGGAGGAATATCGGCTCTGATTCAACAGGATTCCCGTTTTCGGATTGTTGATGAATTTGATACAGCTGAAGAGGCCCTTGAGTTTCTGGATAAAAACAGGGTGGATTTTGCCATTGTTGATATTACCCTTAAGGGGATGGATGGTATTCAGCTCATCAAGGAAATCAGGTCGCAAAAACTTCAGGTAAATATTCTGGTGCTCTCCATGCATGATGAATATATCTATGCCAAACGCGTTATTCAAGCCGGGGCCCAGGGCTATATCATGAAAAAGGCCTTGTCTGAAAAGATCCTCGAGGGCATTTATGCGGTTCTCAAGGGCGAGGTTTATTTAAGCCCGGCAGTTACACTTGATCCCCATGATAGGCAACCAGGCTTTTTGTCCGGGGAATATTCATTTATCAATGACCTGAGCGACCGTGAACTTGAAATTTTCCAGCTTATGGGCCAGGGCCTGACGCCAAAGCAAATCTCCAGTCAGGTGGGTATTGGTGTCGGCACAGTCCACACCTATTGTACCCGTATCAAGGAAAAATTTTCTTTAAAAACCAACGCGGAACTGCGGGAAAAAGCTGTTCTTTGGGACAGGGAAAAGAATAAAATTTAGTCAGTCAGTTTTTTGGGCGTTGCCTGCCTTTGCTTCGCGCTGGCAGGCCGGGCTCTCCGCCTCTCCGGCTTAGGCCTCCGAAGGTTTTGGCCCTGAAATAATCAGGGCCAAAACGCTTTTTTTGTCAGGTTTTGAAAAACCTGACAAAAAAGGCTCCGATCCCTAACGCGCAAGGCAAGGCGCCCCTAACAAGAACAGTAAAACCAAGCTGCCACTGTTTTGCACAGGTGTCGGAAAGTGAACCACTCTTTTTCAGCATCTCCAATCACTGAAAAACATGATGGCTGTGCCAGCGATGGAACCACAAAAGGCACTTAATTCCTTAGCCTTCAAAATAACTGCCCCGGTAAGTACTGGCCCACAAGCTCCTCTGAGTTTTTATAACTGCCTTTCACTAAAAAGTCGCCAAAGCAATTCGGATAAGGGAGCATCCCCTTCGGTGCCTTCAGAGTCTTCGGTGGTTGGTTTTAAGCTGAATTACAAAAGGTATTTGATTTTGGCTTCATCGATAATCTGTTTATTCCAGTGGTTTTTGAGCACAAATCGGATGCGGTCCTTGGGCATGTCGATTTTACTGGCCCGCTCCTGGAGTTGTTTTAAGGCCAGGTTCAGGAGAGTGACAGGGTCCTCTGATTTGATATTGTTACCGCGGTTGATGATCTGATAATAGAGAAAGTAGGGGATGTGGCAAAGGGGGTCCTGGTCCTCCATTTTTTTGTTGCGGGTGTGACGGTGAAGACTATCGATGAGGGTTTCCGATGGTTCGATGAGGCAACCAAGGTAAGCGGTAAAGGATTCAATGTAGCGTGAAATGGTCCTTGACCGGCTGTCTTCATGCAGGGCATGGGCTTCAAGATCCTCAAGGCCTTCTTTCCAGTAAAGAAGGTTCAGTGTCAGACTAGTGTTTTCGCTAATGACAATGGATTTTGCAGTTTCATAGGCCTTGTGAAGGGAGTTGTTGAAAAGAAATATTTCAGCGATGAAAAAGAGACTGTCCGGATCTTTTGGCAGTGATCTGAGCAAGCTCAATGCGCATTGGTATTGGCTTGTATAGCTATAATAGCGGCCCATCCAGGCCAGAAAATTGTTTTTATAGTTGATGTCCTTGTAAAGGGTACAGAGCTGCAGGCCCAGGATAAGAAAATTGTTCATTTCTGTATACTCGCCCAGTTCAAAATTGATTCGGGCCAGCAAAAAGTAGGCAATAGCCTGGGTTTTCCGCCGTGCTTTTTTGCGGGAAATATCAGCTGCTTGCAAGGAATTGGAAATGGCTTTGCTGATATTTCCCTGTGTGAAATAGGAAAGGGCTGAGACCAGCAGTATGCGAACCTGATCGTAGACATCCTCGATTTTATTCAGCAGGTCCTCACCAAGTGAAAAATAATTCAGAGCTGAACTGATTTTACCCTGACTCAGCATGACAAGCCCTAGTTCTGTATGGCTAAGAGCTTCTTCGTTCTCACCAGCATATTCCTGGAAATTCAATTTGCCTTGCTTGATAAAATGGATGGCACGGTCCTGCTGGTCCAAATAAAGATAAGCGCGGCCAAGGAGGTGTTGAAAAAAGGCTTTGTAAAGGTTTCCTTCTGTTTCTTTCAGGAGAGGCTCGTACTGATTGATGAGTTTTTCAAGGGCTTTGTAGTTTTTAGTCTGTATTTCGCTTCGAATGCTGCCATAACCCATGATCATCTCTAATTGCATTTTTTGAATTGAGTCAAATTCCCTTTGATGGGAAATGTTTCGTGCCAGAAGAAAGGGTTGGACACCCGGGTTGTCGTTTTCATCGAGCTTTTGTTTCAGTAAAAAGAAATACAGTTTAAGACCCATGTTGATTTTATGTTTATGCAGAAAAAAGCTGAACAGAAGCACATAGCGTTTAATTTCTTTTCGGGAAACTAAATGTTCAATTTCCTCAATAAACTGGTTTTTGAGGGTTTCCGATTTGGGGCCCAGGTGCTCTTCCAGGAAGCTCAATAAACCTGTGGCAAGTGAAATAAAATACTGGTATTGCCTTACAAAACCGTAATTTCCGATACGGACAAGGGCTTGGGAAATGGCTTCCCGGTTGTCCAGGTATTTTTCTGCAAAGTTGATGATTTTTTCAGCCGGGAGCATGCCTCCTGACAAATGTATGATATAAAGCAGCTCTATTGAGAGTCTGGGCAGAGATTTTATTAAGCTGCGAAGCATGTAGCCATTGCTCGGCAAGTCCTTGACCTGACCTTGCCAGGTGTATTCCTTTTTTTCGCCCACAATGTTTTCGTTGATTTCAAAATAATAAAGCCAATGCTTGAAATTCTGCCAGGATTTTTTTGAAGCGCTGATGATTTTTTTCAGTATTTTTTCGGGCAGTTGCAGCTTGGGGTATATGGTCTGAATAATAGAAGAAAAATCATTGATTTCCAGGGGGCAGAAATCCAGAGTTTTATGTTGTATTTCATCCCAGTCGCTGCTTAGGCCTTCTTGGGTTATGATAAGGCAATAAAACTGCGGATGCTTTGAAAAGTCATGAACCAGTTTTTTGAGCATATCTCTGGCTTCAGGGTGGTAGGAATCAAAATCCTCGCAAATAAGGACTAATGGAAGAAGATTTTCTGAAAGAAACTGGGCCAAGGCTGACAAATACTGGATATAGGATAGATAAAAATCCTCCTGCAAATGATCGATGCAGAATTCCATTTCTTCGAATAAAAGATATTTTAATAGAGGAGCATGGCTTTGCCACAGCTTTTTTTCAACTCCTCGTAAATGTTTTTCTGCTTTATTCAAAAACTCAAAAGACAGGCTGTTCAGAAAAGGGTGAATTACCGATTGCTTTTTAAAGCGTATAAAAAGCCGGGGAGTGTAATATAAAAACTCTTCGCCCAGAACCTCCTTGCATGCCAATTCAGCATGATGGGTTTTTCCTGAGCCTTTGGGGCCCTGAAGGACCAGTAATCTGGCTTTTTCCGGGGAATCTTTAAGTTCAATAAAATCGAGAATTCCCCGATAATACTCTCGTTTAATCCATTTGTCCTGTTTAAAGGTGATGTCTTTGAAAGAGAAACGCTTTTTGATGGTTAAGGTATAATAATCGCCATGGGGTTCTGAATTAAATTCCCTTTGAAATACCGGATAATTGCTTTTATGAACAAATATTTTATTTTCCTGCTCAAAAGCATGGAAATAGATCTTTAACTCTGGTAATAGCAGTTTCAAATCTGCATCATTCTGGTCTGTGAGCATCATGTTGAAGCCGTAAAGCTCTGTTTGATAATTAACCAGGAGCTGATAAATTTCCGCGGATATATTGGCTATACGACGGGGTTCGTCATCCTTTTTCGCGGTTCGAAATATGATAAAATCTTCTTCTTGATAGCTTTCAAGTTGATAATTTTTTTCAATTTCATTAATATTGTTTTGTAGTTCTTCGGTACTTGTCCGATGAATTTTTCTTATTCCTGACCAGTTGAAAACTTCCACCAGCAAATAAAACATAAATTATTAAAGCAGAATTTTCGAAAATAGAAAATACTTTCCTGTTTTTTTTTGCTAATTTATCAAAAAACTATGATTTTTTCATTTTTTTTTGTCGTAAAAATAGAGTAAATTATATTATGCCATTCATTGCTGTGGTAATACTACCATTGCTTTGCATTGATTTATTGTTTTTTGTGGGCTATGATGATGTTTTCATAGGCTTAGTGTTATGATAGGCTTTATTTATATCTTACCTGAAATAAAAATTTCTTATCAGGTAAGAGCAGGGGGAATATTTGATTTATAATCTTTTTTTATAAGTCTGTTTGTGATGAGGCTCTTTCAAAACTGAAGTTTTGAAAGAATTATGAAAATTACGGATAAGTTATTTATATGTTGATGCCTGCTGATTGCTAATGTCAGGACTTTCGCAATCAGCCCTGATATTTATATTTTTTTGGGCAAAAATTTTAGGAAAAAAATAAATGCCTTGTAAATATTCTTAAACTTGACTATAAATATAATTAGGTGCTAAAATTGCACTAATAGCATCATATTGCTAATAGTTTGTTGTATTATTTATTGAAAAAAATCGAATTGTTTTGAATTTTTTTGATTGATGTACTTTATAGAATCTAAAAAAAATTGTGAATTTTAGGAAGGAATTTCTTGGACGCTTACACACTGATTTTAGATGAGATTGCCAATAGTAGCGTTAAAGTGCTTGCGATAATAGTATCTTTAATCTACTTGTCCTATATTAGATCCCGAAAAAATCACGAATCTTTGAATTATCTTCATTGGGTTCTCGTATTTCTATTATTGCGTGATTTTATTTTCAGCATCATTATTGTAACTTTAAAAGTAATTAAAATAAATGCTCTTGATTATGGTTTGAACCCTTCCTATTTCCTTGTTGTTACCGATGTGATTCTTTACTGTATTTATTTTGCTTGGATAAAAAGTTTCACAACAAGAAATGATTTTTCCTGGGTTACTGTTACAAATATCGTTATCTTTGCTGTTACCTTGGTGAATTTTTTTCTTGTCAGGGCTTTAATCGATTTAATGACGATTATTCATGGCGGGTGGCTTTTATTTAATGCCCTGTTTTTTGCCCGTGCCTTGCTGGATGTATCTAAATATAATACCGATGATGCTGAAGTCATTATTTCTTCCCGGCAGATATTAATCACTGGTTTTCTTTGTCAGGCTGTTTTGACCTTGTTGCCCTATCCGCAGATAAACAATCGTATAATTCAATCAATTTTCATGGTCCTTATTTATGGGATACATCCCTATGTATTGTACCGCTATCATTTTATCATTGACCGTGATTTGCAAAATTCCAAGGAATTCATAGAAAATGACCTTGAATCCCTCTTTGAGTACATGCGGGTTCTGGGTCGTGCTATAGCTGAAAAATTGAGTCTTGATGAGATTTTGGGGTATTTGATCACTTCAACAGTAAAAACCACATCAGCTGACGCGGGCGCCATTTTAATGGTAGATGAATATGATGATATTCTTAAAGTAAAGGCTGTTTCCGGTTTTTTTCCGCCTTTGTATCCTGTTCCACCAAAGGTTAAGTCAAAAATCAGCAGCATTGAGGCTTATTTTAAATCAACACCGATTCGTTTGGGTGAAACCATTCTGGGAGAGGCGGCTCAAAAGGGAGAATCTGTTTTTATTCGCAATACTTTTGATGACAACCGCCTACGCCATAATGCTCAAAATGACACGCTCTTTGTCAGTTCAGTTATCATTGTTCCTTTGGTCATTAACAAGCGTGTTTTGGGTGTATTAGCCATACTTAACCGCGATCGTAACAAATTATTCACTGATAATGATTTTATGCATCTTAAAACATTTGCCGAGTATTCAACCCTGACTATCGACTTTGTTCTTACTTACATCGAATTGCTGGAAAAACGCGAAATGGAACGCGAGATTGGGATTGCGGCGGATATTCAGAAAAAACTCCTGCCTAAAAAAATCCCTCGCATCAAAAACGCGGATCTTCAGGCTTATTCCTTGCCCGCGAAAGGTGTCAGCGGTGATTATTGGGACGTTCTTCAGTTGAAAGGCGAAAAAGTGGCCTTGGTTATTTGCGATGTAGCGGGCAAAGGGGTACCGGCAGCCCTGGTCATGGTGATGATTCGTTCTATTCTTCATTTGATTGCTTCCTCAGACAGGGAGATCTCGACAATACTAACATGGGTTAATCGGGGTATTTCGGGGCAAATTGATATTGATCATTATGCGACCATGAGTATGCTTGCCTATGATCCAACAACAGGTGAGGTGACCTACTCCAACGCGGCTCATCATCCCTTGCTTATTTATCGCGCGAAAACACAGCAGCTTGAAACCCTTGATACCGAAGGTCTGCCTATTGGAATTGAAAAATCCACGCGTTATGGTCAGAAACGTATAAAAATTCGGAGGGGTGATATTCTGGCCATGTATACTGATGGCATCATCGAAGCCATGAATGCCAGTGGTGAACAATATTCATCGGAGAGGTTTGCAAAACTACTCACACGAAATTCGTCCTTATCAACCAAGGAGATTGTTGAGGCCTTGAAACAAGACTTGAATAAATTCGTTGGTTCTGCTAAACAACATGATGACCAGACATTATTATTAATGAAGGTCAATTAAGGGGTTATTGAAAGGAGAGGATTATGGAATTAAAAATCAGAAAATCCGGGGCTATATATATTATAGACGTTAATGGTGAGATGGATTTATACAATTCCTATAAGCTCAAAGAACTCATTTTAAAAATGATTGATAAAAATATTGAAAAATATATAATCAATCTTGAAAAGGTTGATTATATTGATAGTAGCGGAATTGGTGCATTGATTTATATCTGTTCGACCATCAAGAAAAAAAATTTAAAGCTGCGAATCGCGAATATTCATGGTTCAGTAAAAAAAGTCATCGAATTAACAAAATTAATGGGATATTTTCCAATATCCAACAGCATTGAAGAAGCTCTCGGTCATATAGAGAGCGAATAATATTTTGTTTAAGGAGTTACTGATCTATGTCTGACACTGAAATCAAAGAAATATTTATTGATGATAATCATGAATTTTTAAATCAACAGGGGATGTTTTACAAGGAATTTCCTTCCGACTACAGACAAATTCGCTATTTTACTCTTCTTGTTGTTCAAAAAGCCCCCCCGGAAATTAAAGAAATAAATCTTCTGGAACAGCAGGTAAGCGAATTAATTAAAAATGCCGTAAAGCATGGTAATAAAAACGATATTAATAAAAAAGTTAAAGTGTGGTATTTGTTCGATAAAGAATCTGCCCGCCTTATTGTGGAAGACGAAGGCGAGGGTTTCAAGGAACTGGAAAAATGGAACGAATTCAATCGCAAGAGAACTGAATGTTTTGTAAATCAGGATTTTGAAAACATGGCTACCTATGTTTCCTTCAGGACAAAAGAGAGCGATGACAATGACGGTGGAAATGCCCTTTTCGCGGCTGTGGAATATTGGAATGATGGTGTTGTTTTTACAAACAAGAAGAATTGTATTGCCGTTAAAAAGAAATTTCCGCAAAAACGACATGGCGTTGAAATTGGCTGATTGTCTGGTTTTTAAGGCTTGTTAAAAAACATCATTTTCCATATCAGGAAAATCAATCTCTTCCAGTTGTTTTTTAATTGAAGGAATTTCGGCATCCGGACCATAAAGAACCTTATGCAAAAAGATAAATTTGCGATTATCTAGCTCCTGAAAATGAAGGGCAAAATAAAATTTTGTATTGCTTTTGAATTTTCTGACAACTTTAGCTTTTAATTCCAGTTTGGTCTGATTCAGCTTTAATATGATATCAATTGAGCGGTTAAGGAGCAGGTCTTTTGGCAAATCCTGAGAATCGTGGGCAAATAACAGGCCTGTAGCACTTATATCAATAAGGGGAATTTTGTATTCGGCATTCTCTTTTTGTCCAATTTTAAAATAATTGTTCTCCTGTAAGGCGTAACAGAGTATTTTGGAAAAGTTAACGGTGTAATCCAGAATATTCAGTTCGATCTCCTTTGTGTAGTGATGGAGTAGAATATAACCTGTCATATAATCTCTGAATAACAATGGGGTATAGGCGAGCGATGCCAGTCCATATTCCTGTTTTGTTTTAATCATGTTTTGAATAGTATGTTCGGCCTCTTTTGGAAGGCTGGAGTTTTTAATCAGATATTCTATGGCATCTTCCTGATTGAGATATAATTTCTCAGAGCTATGGCTTATGTAGGGAAGATGGGAAACATTGGTTTTGGGAATCCATAGAGACTTGCCAGACCAGGCTATCAACTTTTCTTCAAGGTTCTCAAGTTTTCTGTTTCGAAGCATATTGATCTTGTTTTCTATGCCTTCTTTGTGAAGTTTTTTTCTGAAACCTTCAATCAATTCCTTGATATTCTTGGTGCTAATGTCTGGCCACTGATCCGGCTTACTAATCATTACATGCTGATTGGTTCTGGGAAAGCTCAGGGTTATGTTCCGGTTTTTTATTTTGAACTGGACTTCGATGTCCTTGACCCCGTGAAGCCGGGTGAATTGTCTTTTCAAGTCCTTGAAGATGTCATCATTTTGAGCAATCACCATCTTCTGATTTTCAATTTTTAAAACAGAGGAATCAAAGGTGTGGGTTATGTTCAAAAAGCTGAAGAAAACCGATATTTTTTCACCCAGGCTCCATTTGTCCGGCTGAAGTTCCGTGGATTGAATGTATATTTCTCTATCATTATATTTTGATATAAACCCATTGCAAATTTTTTGTTTCGCCTTGATAACAATGGGTTCCTGTGATTGAAGAATGGATTTGATAATAAATTCTTTTTCTATACGTTTAATCTTTATGCTCATAAATAGGCACTCCGGATTTAATAGTGGGATTATTGGAATACATAACTTGAGGGCATAAAGGCTTCATCTTTTTTTTCTTTTTTAAAAGCCAAGTCCATGATATCAACTTGAATATCTTCGATATACCAATTGTTTTCTGCTTTTGAAAGATACAGCTCTCCTTCTACAGTAGCGAGTTTGCTCCATAATCGGATATTGACGCGAGAAGCGGTATCATTGGTGGTAATGCTTCCAATGCGATAGGACAAGAGCTCTATCTGTTTATCCAATATGCTGCTAAGCAATGAGCGGATTTTAACAATGGAAGCAGATTTTAAGGCGTTTTCGCTTAACTCGTATTTTTTGAGTTGATTCAGAAAATCCATGGTTCTCTGAGCGATGCTTTTGTTTTCCAGGGAGCTTTCAGCTGGATTATACAAACTTCCTATCAGGTAATCCTCTGGATAAACCGATTGAGCTTTGCTATGAGGTAAAAAGTCCTGATTTTGACGGGAAGTATTTTGGGTGATCGCTTCCTTTTTGATATTTGTAACTTCCTGAATTTCTAAAGCCCCTGAATTTTCATTTACCTTTTCAGGGGACTGAGTATTTGAGTCGCTTTGTACTGATCCATCCACTATCGCTATGTTTTTTTTCATAGTGTCAAGCAAGGGTTGAATTCCTGTCTGGTCTGTATTCCGGGGGAGCTCTTTGTTTTCATTAAAGTCCTTATCTGATACTGTTTCAGAAACAATGGATTCCGGATCTGTTTGGATTTCCTCGCGCCTCTTTGTTTCGTCGGGATTAATGGATGGGGAACCGGTTGTTTCATTATTTTTATTTTTGGAACAAAAAGCAAGCAACAAAGCCACCATCATAATTAGCCAGATTATTTTATTTTTTTTAATCATATTAACTAAAAGTATAGCCTGAATGGTTAAATCAAGTCAAATACAACAATTTTTGCATTTCTTTATTAGAATTCCTTGGGCGCTGACCTGGGCTATAAATTCTGTTAAAAAGAATTATCCCCATTTTTAATTTTCCCAGATACCAAGCTGTTGTAAGAAAAGTGAGGAAGTATCTGAGATGTTTTACAGATTGAATCCACAAAGTCAGGGTGTTGGTGGCGGGGGTGGAACCACGGATTTCCGCAGATGAACACAGATAGGGCGGTGAGGCTGTGGAAGCGCTGGGTCTTCCGGGAATTGGGGGAGGGTGTGATTTGTAAATTCCATGGTTTGAGCTTGAATCCTGATGTTAACATCTGTGAAAATCTGTGAATAAACGTGGTTTATATTCAATCAGCTAATCAAGATAAAATAGATACTTCGCAGTTCTTCCTCAGGATTGTTGTGAACAGGGAGAGGTCTTTTTTAGTATTTGTTTAGCCAACCGGCGCGGATGTGTTAAAAGCGTTAGTGATTAAAGCCATGGTGTAGCATTTTTCCAACGATGCTACACCAAATCGTGTTCCTCTGGATAATTTCCATGCAACCTAAAAGCCTGGCCTGCTGGAATGGAATGAAAGCAGGTAACGCCCAAAATTCATCAGCTGAACATATATCTTTATTTTAAAAGAAAAATACTTTTTGTTACTGGGGAGCTTTTAACCTTTTGGGCTTTGGTTATTGGAGCTGCCTTAAGGATATTCTTAAAATTACTGCTGATCTGGCTTGACTTTTTTATAAAAGCTCTCTAATGTTGCTTGATTTCATGATAAAAGTTCCGAAAAATAAATAGAGGATGATGAAATTCATGCAGATAGAGTACTGCCAGGTGATCATAGGATTCTGAATAGAGGTCAATTATGGATAATATATTAAAATCTAAAAAGCTTGCCGGTGTTTGTTATGATATACGCGGGCCAATTTTAAAAGAAGCCAAGCGTCTTGAAGAAGAGGGTTACCGCATCCTGAAACTGAATATCGGAAATCCGGCGTCCTATGGTTTTGATGCCCCTGATGAAATTTTACATGATATTATCTTGAATCTTCCCAATGCCCAGGGCTATGTTGATTCCAAGGGAATTTTTCCGGCCCGAAAGGCTATCATGCAGAGTTGTCAGCAACTGGGTATTCTTGACGTCTCTATTGAAGATATTTTTATTGGCAATGGGGTGAGTGAGCTGATTGTGATGGCTATGCAAGGGCTTCTAAACAATCAGGACGAAGTCTTGATTCCTATGCCAGATTATCCTTTATGGACAGCTGCGGTTAACCTTTCAGGTGGAAAGGCGGTGCATTATCTCTGTGACGAGGAATCTGAATGGTATCCTGACCTTGATGATATCCGATCTAAAATCACGGCAAACACCAAGGCTCTGGTTGTGATTAATCCAAATAATCCAACAGGGGCAGTATATCCCCGGGAAATTCTCGAGGGCCTGGTCAAGATTGCTTCTGAGCATCAATTGCTTTTATTTGCCGACGAGATTTATGATAAGATTCTTTATGACGGGAGCCAGCATACGCCCATGGCTCTTGTGGCTCAAGACCTTATGTGTATAACTTTTAATGGTTTGTCAAAAGCCTATCGTTCAGCCGGGCTCAGGGCTGGCTGGATGGTGCTGACAGGCAACAAAAGCCATGCCAAAGATTTTATTGAGGGCCTGGAAATCCTATCCTCCATGAGGCTTTGTTCCAATGCCACAGCCCAGTTTGGTATTCAGACAGCCTTGGGTGGCTATCAATCGATTAATGACCTGGTGCTGCCTGGCGGCCGTTTGCGTGAACAGCGTGACATGGCGCATAAAATGCTGGTGCGTATTCCCGGTATTTCCTGTGTCAAACCAAAGGGCGCGCTATATCTTTTTCCTAAAATCGATTTAAAAAAATACCCCATAACCGATGACGCCAAATTTGTTCTTGATTTTTTATTGGAGAAAAAAGTACTGCTGGTTCAGGGAACTGGATTTAACTGGCCGGAACCAAATCATTTTAGAGTTGTATTTTTACCAGCTGTTAATCAGCTTGAAACAGCAATGACCGAGCTGGGTGATTTTCTGAAGAATTATAAACCCTAGTTTACCCTGAGTAAAAATGGGTTTATTTCATTGTCAAGACGCGAGCGTCACCAAAATGGTTCTGATATACAAGAACACTATCAGTATTGTCTAAGGGTAAGCTTCGTTTTGGCACGAGAACTATCCCTTCCTCAGAATGGTCGATAAAAAAACTGTCGCCTTCCTTTAGGCCTAGCTTTTGAAGTATGTGAATGGGCAGGGAGATGCGGCCTTGGCTTTCTAATTTGATTTTCATGGCTTTGTGTCCTCTCCATAAATTTAACGCTTGATTATAGCCTTTTTATTTTAAAATGACAATAGAAATCAGTTTTCCTGAAGAACTATTATTTGCTAAAGAACAAGCCACCTGCTATGAAAGTGGCTTGATGGCTCTTATTTTAGATAAAAAACCATGTTTTTCTATATAAAAAAACGAACTGAAGGGCCCTGATGTTTTATTTTGAAGTGAAGGATGCGAATCAGGGTCTTTATGATATATAGCTAATTACTTTTTTTTCAGGATAAAAAGCGGGAAAAACCTGAAAGGCAATAACCGGAGGTTTACGGTTAATAAAAATTATGCTAAGTTTGAAAATAATTAAGAGGGTGAAGCCCTTTCAAAACTGAGATTTCGCGAGAATCATACAAATTTGGGATAAATTATTCTTATTGCGGTTAAAAAAGTTGTATTTGTTTAGAATCAGTATTCTGGGCGTTGCCTGATAAGCCTGGGGGCTTTCAGGCCGGGCTATGCGGCACTCCGCTATCGCTTCGAAGGTTTTTTACCGG
>JAFGWI010000223.1 GCA_016937215.1 Spirochaetales bacterium
TAAAGTGACGTGCGGATTAGGTAATTGAGTATAGGTTCATGAGGTTTTATTCATTAATTGAATAAACATATATCCATGAAGTGCCTTAATCATTTACTTAACAAGGGGAAATAAATGATCAAAAGTATTGCTTTTATCACTTATCAAAATGCTTTTGCACCCTGTGGAGGAATAAGCGTTGTCGATTTTTTAGAGCACTTGTTTTAACAATAAATATAAAATTTGTTTCAAATAATGAAAAAAGGAGGAAATTTTAAAAAAAAATGATGACCCCAAGAAAAAGGGTCAAAATTCAAAATGTGAGGTATTAAAATGAAACGATTAGTTTTTTTGTTTCTGGCTTTCACAATGTGTTTTTTCCTGTACGCGCAAGAGGGTGAATGGAAAATTTATACAATAAAAAACGAAAAGTATGAAGTACCAGCTATCACCTTGAGCGCCGGAGATTATACAATAAGCCTGAAACCGGGGATTCCGCTCAACACAGAATGCGGGGAATTTACAGTCCGATTACAGGAGGATAGATCCGCTATAGCTATTTCAGCGCCAGAAATAAAGGCTCTGGCCGGCGATGTCAATGATGATAGAATCATAAACATCGTTGACACATTATTAGTGGCCCAACACTATATTGGCATCAAACTTGAATATTTTAATGAGGCCAACGCCGATGTTAATGGCGATAAAAAAATAACAATAGTCGATGCACTATTGATCGCCCAATATTACGTGGGAATAATTGAAATACTTCCCGCTGCATAAATTTATAAAGTATAATTGGAGGAAAACATGAATAAAAAGATTTTTTTAGGTTTAGCTTTAATGTTGTTATTGAGTGTTACACTTTTTGGCGAGGATGTCACCATCCCCGGAGATACAGGAGAAGTCATCTCTTTTTCAGGAGAATTATTCAGAGCCGGTTCCACTGTGAACGCCCAGGTAAGTTTCCGCTTCGCCTTTTTTAATACTGAAACCGGCGGCACAGCTCTTTGGAGTGAAGACCAGATGGTGGATGTAGCTGACAGCAAGTTCACCGTGCTTTTAGGCAGTGTCCGCCCTATTAATCTTTCTTTTGACGAACAATACTGGATTGGCATGACCATAAACGGAGAAGTCGCCGCCGGAAGGAAAATGCTGGACCACGTCCCCTATACTAAATTAATAAATGTCGTTAAAAATAGTGTTGTTTCCCCAGGCACTATTGCACCCTTTGGCGGTAATTTGGCCCGAATTCCCGAAGGCTGGTTGCTTTGCGATGGCCGCTCCTATTTACAAGAAGAATACCCCGATTTATTCAATATCATCAAAACCAATTTCGGCGCGGGTGAAAGCGCTGAAGAATTCAATGTCCCCGACTTTCGAGGAGTATTCCTCCGCGGTGTTGATGGCGAAGCAGGACGCGACATAGACGCCCCATCACGAACAGCCTTGAACACCGGCGGAAACACAGGCAACGCGGTTGGTAGTTATCAAGTGGATGCATTTGAAAAGCATACCCATGGTTATTATGACAACTGGTCTACCAGTGACAGGGATGGTGATTGTAACGGCAGCTGTCATTTTGACAGAAACAATGAAGATCATTATCGTACCACTTCAGATCCTGTTTCAGGTAGGACAGCATCAGAAACACGTCCCAAAAACGTTTATGTAAATTATATTATTAAATATTAATCAGCTTGTTGAATTTTACCTTTTTGGGGAAGATACAAATTTCCAATTTGCTTCATTTGTGTTAATTATGACTATAGAATTTTATCAATTTTCCAAAAAATCAACAACCTGAGCATCAGATTTTCCGGCCCATTATTCACATGCAGATAATGGGCCCTTCTTGTTTTCGCTTGTAGTTGCTTTCGAGCAAAATGATTTTCCTAACCAGCTCCTGAACAAAATCGACTGATCGCGGACAGCGCGTTAGGGATTGAAGCGACAGTGAATGGTTTTTTCAGAAACCATTCACTGAACCCCGCAGCCTGCCTGAATAGCAGGCAAGGATTTCGAAGCAGCGCGGAGTCGCGTAAAGCCCGGCCTGAAAGGTCCCGGGCTAACAGGCAACGCCCAAAATCATTTACTGAATTGAATTAATCGATTGTACTTGTAACAATCGAATCAAATAAACATTGACATAAAAAACAAGAAGGCCTATTCTATATTAAAATTGAAAGTTTCTGATATAAAATGAAAACAAAATATATCATTTTTTCACTATTACTTTTTATCTCATTTGGATGCCAAAATCCGTTGATAGGAAAACTTACGATCTCATCCAATGACAATACAATGGGACAAACCTTTCCTTCTGGCGCTTTTGATATTTATTTTTATGAAGATTTCAATATATAGGCCCAGGCCAACAAGGATCATATTTTTCTGTACTGGAAAGTTGTGAATGGTGACAAACCTGAATTCAAGGATGAACTATCCGAAAATACACAAATCAAGCTTAAATACAGTGACGCTGAAATACTCGGTGTTTTTAACCATTACTCGAATGTAAAAATAAAAGAGATCGTACACAAGTTCTGCGATATTAATTTTAGGAAACAGATGAAGGAGCAGGGAGAATTGTATATCAATCAGCTGACTCAACTGGATGCTTCAGGTCGTTTAATCAAAGAGCTATGTGGTATAGATCTGCTTCAGGATTTAACCGAACTTGATATTTCAAATAATGATATTGACAATCTTCATGATCTTGAATCGCTTTCACATCTTCAACTACTGAATATAGAAAATAATCCTGTGAAAAAGGATGAGGTGGACAATCTCGAAAATCAGTTGAAGATTGAAATAGAAAAACCGCTTTTTGTCGGTGATTTGGAGTACGAAGATACTCTCTTTGCCGCGGCCATGGTACCTTTTTGGAACCAGCAGGTGGAAAGTATCACTGTTTTGTCTTTAAGCAACCGGGGGCTGACAGGAGTTTCTGAATTGGCTCATTATTCCAGGCTTATAACCTTGAATTTGGGCAACAATTCTTTATTTGAACAAGATTGTTTGGATTTTCTTTATGCATTGAAAAGCTTAACGGATTTGGATCTTTCCTATAATAAAATTGACCATGAATCAGATGCAATCGCAAATATCAGTTCCTTAACTTCCCTGGAAGATTTGAATCTGAATTCAAACAAGATCGCCGATATTTCATTTGTCACGTCATTGAGAAATTTGACATCCCTTTATCTCTATGATAACAGTATCGCTGATACGGCGGCATTATCCGATTCTGCCAAGCTGCAAATTTTATGGCTTAATCATAACTCCATTTCAAATATCAATGGATTAGCCAATTTGAAAGCATTGACCCTTCTTCGCCTTGATTACAATCAAATATCCGATTTAAGCCCGCTTTACAGTTTATCAGAACTCAAGGATCTTTGGCTCTCGGGAAACACTGACTTAAGTTTTCAGGATATTAATCTCTTACAGGAAGCCTTGCCGAATTGCATTATCCGTTTTTAATTCAACATAAAAATTTTATCCTTATTTTGGTTAGAACAGGTTTTTGTGAGCATTTACACCGGTAAATATTAAAGCGCAAAGGCTAATGTAAATCCCTTGCGCTTATAGTCTGCCATTTTCTGCAATTATTCTGTTTTGGTATTCTTTTTCCTTAATTTGTGAACCAGCAAACTTGTGCCGGAAATAATGATCCATATAAAAAGCAATCCCAATAAAACCATGCGCCCCACATAAGCACCATCTATCACATAAACCATGATTTTGGAAATTATTTTCGGATTTCGGGCTATGGATAAAAACAAAACAGAAGGAAACACATCCATTAGACCGATCAGAATGATTATGGGAGCAAAAATCAACCCTATCGTATGAATAACACTATGGTGTTCCAAGCGTCGAGTTATCATCAGATTCAGGGAAAACATGAAAAGGCAAAAACCCGCGACAGAAATAATATTTAAAAGAAAGACGACATAGAGATTATTCAAAAAACCTCTTGTCTCAAAAGACAGGATGATCTCACGAAAAACATTCACATCAAAGCTCAGCATGAGTTTGCTCAAGGTGGTAAGGTCCATAAAATCATTCATGACCAAAAAGTTTAAAAGATAAACCGGAACAAATACCGCAATTCCGGCAATCAGCAAGATTAGTTTTGTGCGTTTAACTGGATATTTTTTAAAATAATGTAACATAGGGGCCTCCATTTAATTTTTCATTTGTATGGATTATAAATGAAATCCTTTTGAAAGCAAGCCTCTAATTAATATTTTTTCTGGTTTTATCGGGTAAAAACAAAAAAAAGCCGGGTTCTCTTTTGAAAGACCCGGCTGTAATCACATAAATAGGACTATTCTTCTGGATTATACTTATCTTTCATTGAACCCAGCCACTCAGTGGTTAAATCACCAGCATAGGCGTCACCTGGAATTATTTCCCAATCACTGTCCAGCATCACCGGCCTATAGGTATTATCAAAACACCAGGTCAGCCATCCGACACTTGGCCTTGCATCCAGATAAGCCCTGAAAGCGTCACCATAATTGCCGCGAGTTCCTGCCTGGGCTTCATCATTCTCGCGATATCCCCATTCACCGACGACCAGAGGCAGCTTGTCCCAAAAATCTCCAAAAGCCTTATCACGATTTGGAAAATGCTGGGCATAAATATGCACCACGTAAACCAGATTTTTTCCGATAAAGGGTTGTTTCAAGGCGCCGGCCGCCGAACTGCTATAAGCAGGCCCTCCGATAAGAATCAGGTTATTCGGGGCATGGCTTCGCACCAGATCCACAATGGGTTGGGCCCATTCTTGCCAATAGGACCATTGATAGGACTCACTCGGTTCATTTACAATCTCAAACAGCACATTGGAACGATCAGCCAGACGAGGGACCACATAATCCCAGAAGGCCATGACCCTGGACTTAACATCATCGTTCAATTCGCCCACCAGGTGCCAGTCGACTATGGCATACAATCCAATTCTTTCACAATAATCAATCACAGGAAGCAGGGTGTTGTAAAAAAACTCATCGGTCATGTTAAACCATGAATCAATAGGCAGTCGAACAACCCGGCCATGGATACGGACGATTTTATCCAGCAGACTCCAGACACCACCTTCACAGGTGACACAGCCTCCATTCAGCCATTTGGTGCCGGCATTTAATGCCGCGATACTGACGCCGCGCAAAACAACCTTGTTTCCGGCAGGATCAACGATCCAGTTCCCATTAACAGATAACCATGGGGTCGGGATTTCGGCATTAACAGGAACATGATAGCTTTTATCATCCAGATTTGTTTTTAAACCAGCTATCTTTATTTTCGATAATTCAGCCTTATATTGGTGAGCCGGGGTCACAGTCAGGGAATCGATTCTGAAATCTTTTTCACAGCCCCCTGTTACAACAAAGAAGGTGCCCAAATCATCAATAGGCTTGGCAATACTCCGGAATGAATAATTTTTCGCGATAGCGTATTCCCTGTCTTCTCCAGCAGGCACCACAAAGACGGAATATTCCATGGCAGGAAGATCAACTTCCATTCTGAAATAATACTGTTTCTGCATTTCAGTTGTTATTTGAATATCATGGCGCAAGTCCAGGCCATCCCTGACGTAAATACTCCGGTTATGAAAAAGTAATTCCAGGTTGTAATGGCGCTGAACGGGAATATTATCTTTAACTTCAATTGAAGAATCGGCAAAGCCCAAAGATCCTCTAAAAATATTAACAAGGGGCGTCATGACCCATTCAAGCACAAGTTGTCCCTTGTTCTCACCTATCTTTAAAATCTGCTCGCCAAAAGTTCCTGAATAGATTGTTTCCTGGCTGAAAGCCTGAGCGCTTATTAATAACCATAGCAAAATCAACGAAACAATTGATTTATATCTCAAACAATTTATTTTCATTGTGTGATCCTTCCTATTTTTGAAATTTGATTTGGGTCAGGTCATAGCCCTCCCAACTGAGGTTTGTTCCTGTAACAGGATAAAGTTGAATATCGCGACCTTCGCCATCGTTGTCCGAAAGGGCCGCGTTAAAACCAAAGCTTTTGCCGCCGAGCGCATTGTCACTCAACTCCACCATAAACTCCAGCACCGAATAATCATCATTCCAGACAGCCTTGGTTGTATAAGCTTGAAAAGCTTTATCAAAATAATTTTCCCCCACAATAGCGCGCAATTGAAAAAAGACATCTCCTGATTTAAGAAACAGCTCAAAATTATCATTTTCCCAAGGTGTCCCTTTGTCCGCGTTCATAAAATTAATATCATCATAGCGGTAAAGTAGACCATAGAGTTTACCTTCGTTATATTGAAGTGCCATTTTCGCTTTTACATCATTATCTTTTGTATCAGCATAATTACGGGTATTTAGCTGGTTATAAATCAGAGGAAAAAAACGGCTTTCACTCCATTCATCAGGTTTGGCGTCCACGATCATTTCCGTGGTTACCGGTAAAACAGGAATCCAGGGAGACTGCAATTCTGTTTGCTTATCCTGTACTTCACCAAAAACCAATTCTCCCAGTTCGCTTCCTTCCCAGGCGTGGTTATCACCGTAAAGGGGATAAAGCTGGGCATCCCGGCCCTGGCCATCATTATCAGCCAAAGCGATATTCCAGTTAATAATGGTTCCATCCAGCTCCCGGCCCAGGTCCATGGAAAACTCCAGAACAGAACCATCGGTGTTCCAGGCACTCTTCATTGGCCGGGATTTTTGATCAAAACTCTGACCAACAAGAGCCCGACGCTGCTCCATTACACCCTCAGAGAGCACAAAGGTTTCAAGACAATCGTTAGCATAAATCACTTCATCATTTATAAACGTAACATCATCGCTTCTATGGACAAGACCATAGAGTATTGTACCGGAATAAAGTATTTTCCAGGTACCACTAATGTCGTTTTTATCTACGTTTGACATATCCTGTTTACCAAGCTGATTAAAGCCCAGGGGATAAGTAATGGCCTGTGACCAAATCTCATCCTCTTTGCCGTCAATAACAGGTACCGAAGCTGCCTGCACAGCTTTGAATGGTGCCGGATTTTCAAATGTGGGCGCTGGATATAATTTCTCCATTAGAGCCACTAAAGCAGCCAGGTTTCGTGTTTTATTTGTTTTTACAATCGATTCTTTGTTTGGGTTAATTTCACCATAAACCTCGAATTCCCAGAAGGAATAACCCCATTCATGGGGCCGTTTAACACCCAGAAATTTAACATAACGTCCTTCAACCTCAAAACCTTCCAAAAGCTCACGGTCACCCCAGGAGCTCTCGACAGTTATAAAAGTCACCCAATTTAACGCGTCATTGGATACCTGCAATTGATACCGGGAAGCAGGAGGAGTTTCCCAAAAAATCTGCACAGCATCGATAGTTGCGATATACCCTAAATCCACAATCCAGACAGCATCATCAATAAAAGATGATGACCATCGCGATTTCGGATTTCCATCAATAGCCGAATCAACAGGATAACCATCCTCATCACCATTACTGATGGCAGCTTTATATAAGGCAAGGTTACCATAGTGCTCAACCTTATCATCCAGCAATAATATCACAGGGGAACTGACACAGGCCGATAAAATCAATATCAGCCCCGTCAATAGACATAAACCCGTTTTTTTCATATTTCCTCCCTATTTAATTAAAAAACTTGTTATTACTTAAAGAAAAATCGCGGTACATTTAAATTCAATTGACCAAGCTAATGGCAAAAGTCCTGACATTAGCAATGTGCAGGCAGCTGAAAACTCATAATTTATCATCAGGTAATAAAGTAATTTATCCGCGAATCATATGATTCTTGCAAAATCTCAATTTAAAAAGAACCTCGACTTTTCGATTTTTTCTTAAAAAATTTATAGAATAAAGACAGCTGAATGTCAATGCTGGGCCGGGGTAAAAGGGCCTATAATGATTCACAGCAAAAAAGGAACCAAGGCTTTGGTTTTTTTACAATAATCCTCAAACTCATGACCATATCCCACTTTCCGCACCCGAATTCAAGTGTGAGAAGCAACACTTTTAGGGTAACAGCTCGCCCCCAGAGGGAGGGGGTACCCCCTCCCTCTGGGGGCGGA
>JAFGWI010000224.1 GCA_016937215.1 Spirochaetales bacterium
AGCTTAACAGTTGCAAATAAATCCTAAAAAAATGGGGGTAATAAAATTGATATGAATGCTTTAGATTTTACACCCCAGGCAACGCCCTGATTCACCTTTATCAAATTCTTTTCCTGAAATTAAATACCCGATGAATTTACCCCATGCCCGGGCCATATTATTGACTTTATACGAAAATTCCGGTACACAGTGTTATGGATAATATCAACGAAAAACTCGGACATTATTGTGGTGTTGTGGGCATCTATTCGGAGGATAAAATCAATATTCCCGAATCACTGTTCTACCCGCTCTTTTCACTTCAGCACAGGGGCCAGGAATGCTGCGGAATCAGCTACCGGCGCCATGGCCATATAATAACTTACAAGGATGTCGGGATGGTGAGCCAGGTTTTGACCCATTATCTCCAGGAGGACCACCCTTCGCACATCGGAATCGGCCATGTTCGCTATTCCACCCAGGGGTCCAACAAGCTGGAAAATGCCCAGCCGGTGATGGCGGCCTGTAACAAGGGCGAGATTTCCATCGCTCATAATGGCAATATTTCCAATTCCAACAGCCTCCGGGCCGAATTGCTCAAACAGGGTTCGATTATTCAGAGCACTTCTGATACGGAAATCATTCTTCACCTCATGTCTTTGAATCAGTCGGAAAACTTCGAGGATGTTCTGATTCAAACTTTGAAGAAGCTGGAAGGGGCTTTTTCCATGGTGCTGATTCATAACCAGACCCTTTACGCCATTCGCGATCCTCATGGTTTTCGCCCTCTGGTTATGGGGAAAAAGGGCGGCATGACGGTGTTTGCTTCAGAAACCTGTGCTCTTGATATTCTTCAAGCCGAATTTGTCAGGGAAATCAAAGCTGGTGAAATTGTTGCCATCAATGAAGAGGGCGAGCGATCGATTCAATACCACGATAATCCGACTCTTCATCAATGTATTTTTGAACTGATTTATTTTGCCCGGCCTGATTCCGAGATTTTCAACCATTCTGTGCACTTGACCCGAAAAAAAATGGGCCAGTATCTGGCTATGGAAGATAGGGTTGAAACCGATATTGTTGCTCCGGTTCCCGACTCGGGCAACAGCGCGGCTCTGGGTTTTGCCGAGGCAACAGAACGTAGCCTGGAGATGGGTCTTACCCGAAACCACTATACCGGGCGCACCTTTATCCAGCCCAGGAAATCACAGCGGGAATTCGGAGTGCGCATCAAGCTTCATCCGGTCAAGGCTGTGACCAGCGGACGATCCA
Organism: Spirochaetales bacterium; assembly: GCA_016937215.1. Lineage (GTDB taxonomy): Bacteria > Spirochaetota > Spirochaetia > SZUA-6 > JAFGRV01 > JAFGWI01. Next base: position 1,252 of record JAFGWI010000224.1, read on the forward strand.
TTTCGCTGATCGACGATTCTCTGGTCCGCGGCACCACTTCTAAAATCATTGTCAAGCTTATGCGGGAATCGGGCGCCAAGGAAATTCATTTGCGCCTTTCAGCGCCGGAAATCAAATATCCCTGTTATTATGGTATTGATATCCCCACCCGGGAGGAATTGATTTCCAATCATTTAACCCCCGATGAAATTGCCAGGGAAATCGGGGCTGATTCTGTCCACTTTATTTCGATAGAAAGCCTGCGCAAATGCGTGGATAATCCTGATAATTTTTGCTTTGCCTGCTTTAATGGTGATTACCCGGTTAAAGTAAAAGAAGAAGATTTGCCCAATGGAGAAAAAACCTGATGGAAAATAAAAAAATAAAAACCTACAGTGAATCCGGTGTTGATATTGAACGGGGCGACCGTCTGGTTGACTATATCAAGCGCATCAAGTCCCCTGCCATGCAAGGTACAATCGGCGGTTTTGCCGGTGGAATTGATATTTCCTCTTTAAAAAACTACGACCAGCCTTTGCTGCTTTCCGCCACCGATGGTGTTGGCACCAAATTGCTGGTTGCCAAGGAATTGAATGATTATTCCGGGGTCGGTATTGATCTGGTAGCCATGAGCGTGAACGATCTTTTGGCCTGCGGGGCTATGCCCTTGGTTTTTCTTGATTACATTGCCTGTAACCGCATAGAAGAAGACAAGCTGCAGAAAGTGATAGAAAGCGTTGTTAAGGGCTGCGAGATTGCCGGCTGCGTACTGGCTGGCGGAGAAACAGCCGAAATGCCCGACCTTTATGCGCCGGGAGAAATTGATCTGGCCGGGTTTGCCACCGGTATTGTTGAAAAAGCCAAGGGCTTGCCTCTTTCTCACAAAATGAAGGCCGGCGATGTGATTTTCGGCCTACCCTCTGATGGTGTTCATTCCAATGGTTTTTCTTTAGCCCGAAATGTGGTACCAAAGGAGGACAAAGCCAGCTGGCAGGAAATGCTGGTTCCCACCCGCATTTACCGCAGGGAATGTGAGGCCCTCCTGAAAACAGGGGTCATTACAGGAATTGCCCATATTACAGGCGGCGGCCTTGAAGGTAATATAAACAGGCTTTTTCCGGAAAACCTGAGCTGCCGATTGAATTACCAATGGGAAGTTCTGGATATTTTTAAAAAGATTCAAGCTTACGGCAATATTGAGGATTCTGAAATGAGGAAAGTCTTTAACCTGGGAATTGGAATGGCCATGATTGTGCCTCAGGACCAGCAACAGATTTTCATGGATACAGCTAATTCCAATTCAATTCGCTTCACAAAAATCGGAGAAGTGATCACAAAGCCATTATAGGGAGGAACGAGAGAGTGAAAGTATTAATTATAGGTTCCGGCGCTCGCGAAAGCGCCATTGCCTGGAAATATTCAAAAAGTAAATGTGTTTCAGGGGTTTTTATTGCCCCTGGGAATGCCGGAACCGATAAAATCGGCACTAATCTAAATATCGACCCCTTTGATTTTAATGCCATTATAGAAGCTTGCCAAAGCCACAAGATCGACGCGGTTTTTGTCGGCCCTGAGGCACCTTTGTCAGCAGGTATTGTCGATGCCTTGCAAGCCAAAGGAATTTACGCCATTGGCCCCAATAAAGAAGCTGCCCAACTAGAAAGCAGCAAAACATTTTCAAAGCAATTCATGCTCCGGCACAATTTGCCAACAGCCAAAGCCTGGGAATTTGCTGACCCGGCCCTGTTTGAAAATCATGTGAAAAGCCTTTCCGGCAAGTGGGTGGTTAAAAAGAACGGATTAGCCGCGGGAAAGGGTGTTCTTGAATCTGACAATCAGGCAGAAATGATCGCCTTTGGTAATGAAATTCTAAAGTCAGATACTTTAATAATAGAAGAATTTCTTGCGGGTTATGAAATTTCCGTTTTTGTGCTTTCCGATGGCAAGAATTACATCGTGCTTCCTCCTTGTTCGGACTTTAAAAAGGCTAAAGAAAATGATCTTGGGCCCAATACCGGCGGCATGGGTTCAATCTGCCCGGTACCCTGGGTTAATAGCGAACTTAAGAAAAACATCCGTCACAACATTATCGAGCCTACCATGGAAGGTTTAAAAATGGACGGTATTAATTATAAAGGCATTGTTTATATTGGATTGATGATTACCCAGGAGGGGCCGAAAATCCTGGAATACAATGTGCGTTTTGGGGATCCTGAAACACAGGTTTTATTACCGGTCATCGATATTGATTTCGGCGACCTAACTCACAGCTTAATCGAAGGCACCATTCAAAACATACCTGTTTCTGAAAATGAAAAATCCGCGGTGGGTGTCGTGATTGCCGCTGAAGGCTATCCTGGCCCTTATAAAAAAAATCAGCCGGTTACCATCGATGAAAACCTTTCTGAAAGCGATGCCCTGGTGTTTCACGCCTCGACTATTGTGGAGAACGGCCAAGTGCTGACCAAGGGCGGGCGCTGTTTCTCTGTTGTAGGAATGGGCAAGGACACCATAGACGCGGCTGTAAAAGCCTATGAACACATCGACAAGGTTTGTTTTCCAGGTTCATGGTACAGAAAAGATATTGGGAAAAAATTCTTTATGGATGAGGATATTTAGTAATGAAAGATATTTTATTTATCATCGGTTCAAAATCCGACATGGACCACATTCAGCCGGCTATTGATTTGATTAACGAGAAAAAACTTACCCACGAACTTCATGTGTACTCAGCTCACAGGAACCTTGAGGAATTACTGGATTTTCTCAAAAACCATGCGGCTGATTTCAAGGTGATTATCACTGCCGCCGGTCTGGCAGCTGCCCTTCCCGGTGTTGTGGCAGCAAAGGTTAAAAACCCGGTTATCGGGATTCCTATTGTCTCCGGCCCATTACTTGGGGTGGACGCATTGTTATCGATTATTCAGCTGCCAAAGGGTATTCCTGTGGCCACCATGGGCGTCGGCAAACAAGGTGTGCTTAATGCCGTGTATCTGGCTGAACGCATGGTATCTTTAGCGCAGAATTAAAATTACCATGCCCCAGAAAAGGATATCTGAGCTTCTGTCTGCCTTGAAACAGGAATACACTCTTAAAGGCAATGGCCATGGTAAAATAAAGAGCATCCATTATGATTCCCGGCAAGTTGAGCCCGGGTCACTCTTTGTGGCCATGGAAGGCCTTCATGTGGATGGTCATGCTTATATTGAAAAAGCCCTGGAAAAAGGGGCTTCAGCAATTCTTCATTCCCGGGAACTACAACAATACAGGCAAAATATCCCCTATATTAAGGTAAACCATCCCGCGCGGGCCATGAGTTCTCTGGCTGCTGAGCTTTACGAAAGGCCATCGGACAAATTAAAGACCATTGGCATCACCGGAACAGACGGAAAAAGCTCCAGCATATGGTTTGTTCACCAATGGCTTGAACTTCTGGGAAAAAAAAGCGGCTTTATTTCCACTGTTGAATACAAAACAGCAGACAGGGTTATCAAGAACCCCTATCGCCAGTCCACACCGGAAGCATCGGAGATCCACAAATTGCTTTACCAGATGGTAAAAAACCAGAAGGAATACGCCTGTGTTGAAACAACCTCCCACGGCTTGTCACCCATCACCAGCCGGCTGGCGGATGTGAGTTTTGACGCGGTTCTGTTTACCAACATCAGCCATGAGCATCTTGAATTTCACAAAACCTTTGAGAATTATCGTAAGGACAAGGCCAATCTTTTCCGCCAACTGAAAAGCCATTCTTCTGAAAGCTTTGGAGTTGTGAATGCCGATGACAGCTCAGCCGGTTTTTTCCGAAACTCTACAAAAGCGCCGGTTTACAGCTTCAGCCTTGAAAACCCCGGAGCAACTGTATACGGCCAAATTGAGGAAATCTCTCTTAAGGGAAGTCGGTTTATCCTTTCTTACCAGGAGCAAAAATACCAAGTTTCCACTCCACTCACCGGTATTTTTAATGTTAAAAACCTACTTGCCGCTTTTTTGCTGGTCATTAAACTCAGCAAGGAACCGGTTGAAAAGGTTCTCGAACACATCACAACAATTAAACCTGTTTTAGGCAGAATGATGCCAGTTAATATGGGTCAGAGCTTTACCTGTCTCATCGATTACGCTCATACACCAGGAGCCTTTAAAAGCCTTCTCCCCATGATAAGACCGCTTATCAAGGGAAAATTGATCATGCTTTTCGGGTCTGCCGGTGAACGGGATTTTGAAAAGCGGGAAATCCAGGGGCGATTGGCAGCCCAGTACGCTGACATCATTATCATAACCAATGAAGACCCGCGCCAGGAAGATGAAATGAAAATCATCGAGGACATTGCCCGTGGCTGTGGCGACCTGGCACCTGCTAAGTTGCTTTTAAAAATCAGCGACCGGCAGGAAGCCATCAAAAGGGCATTATCCCTTGCCTCGGAAAATGACTGTGTCCTGTGTCTGGGAAAAAGCCATGAATCTTCTATTATTAAAGCACATGGACCCAGCCCATGGAACGAGGAAGAAGCGGTTATAAAGGAACTCGAAAAACTGGGTCATCACCGCTCTATATAAAAAGGCGCCCCCTTTCACTCCTAAAAAATGAGAATATCAAGCGCATGCTTCTTTTCACAAGGGCTTGTTTTTTGTTAAGATAGAGCCATGAAAAAAAATAGTCCGGCAATCTTCTTTTTGATTCTGCTATTTATAGCGCGACAGAACCTTTGGGCTGATAGAAACAACATTATTATTTACAATTTTCCCCAGCCCCAAAAAATGGAAATAGCCCTTGAACTGATAAACCAAAAATTGTCAGAAATGAGGGGAATCGCGATAAAAAGCCCTGAGTGTAAAATTACAATAACCAACAGCAGCCATGGCTACAAGATAACAAGCACACTTAATCAGAAAACCGGAAACCAGGTACACAGCTATCTTCCCTTGTTCTCTCTGGAGAATTTCGCCAAAATAAGTGCCCAGGACCTTTTTTTTCTTACCCAGGTGGAAAATCCAAGCAGGAAAATTCAACCCATTCTAAAGGATTTTTTTCATATTAAATATTTTAAGCCCATTTTCCCCGATTTACCGGGAGAATTCATAGCAACCGCATTGTATTTTAATGGAAAAAATCTGGAGATTTCCCATTCCCGGGGTGTTCTGGAACTTTCACCTGCCTTCAAATTCACTGACCAAAGCGCGGAAGATATATACACCTGGGGGGACCTGGATATAGGTAAAAGCACTCAACCAAGACGATTCGCCGATTTCATGCTTACCATTAAGAATGACCATTCAGGACTGGAAAAAATCAGCTTATATTCGGGCAAAAGGGATGAAATAGCCATAATGAACAAGGACTTCGATTTTCTGTTTTGTGACCACCCTTGGGAAATGAAGCTTATCGGAAAAAAAGAAATAACACACATCAATATTCATGAGGGAAGCAGTAAAAACTTTCCATTTTCACCGGGATTCATCACAGCCGCGGCCATGACTCCCCAGGGGCTCTGGGTGTATAACACCCTGGACAAACGCCTTCACCTCTATAGCCATGAAGGCCAATGGAAAAATAGTCTGCGGCCTGGAATCGAACAACTCCAAAGCCCCTTTGCCCTTGTCCCCCTCAAGAATAGCGGATTCGCCCTTTGCGATTATGGACAGATTTTCGGCCTGGACGCCAATGGGAAAAAACTCTGGATCATTAAAAATTACATAGAAGGAGGCATCAGCTACGGCCTTCCATCCTATTTTAGCCCTGCCCTTTCGCCCGATGAAAAGGATTTATACATTCTGGATTATCAGGATGAACAATTGATGTATTTCAATCTGGAATCTGATCTTAACCATCGAGCTGATTTTCCCGGCAAGAATGAAATCAAACAACACATCGAACAATTGGCTGCCAACAACGAAGTGCTTCAGGCCTTTCAAGTGCTTTTTGAAAACCAATCAAAACTCGACCCCTACCAGTGGAAATTACAGGAAAAGGATCTTCGCATCAAGCTGAAAAAGCAAATGAGCCAGGGTTTATACTCCCGCGCGAATGACTGGGAAAACAAACTGAATTTACCAAGAGCCAGGGACCTGCTCACTCAATACATTAATGAGATGAAAGTACTCCAGGACCTGGAACCTCTGAACATGAACCACAAGGAGCGCTATCAAGAGGCTTTGGAAAAGCGAAACCAATGGCTTCAGCGAATAAACAAAATCACAACTCAAAAACCAGATACTAAAGACATGGCCATTATCTGGAAGCAGAATCCTGATCAGCAAATCACTCTCAGCCTGAGACTGAACAACCAGGCTTGGAGCTTGCCGGCCATCGTGTCTCTCAGCGTGCCCGGAGCCGACTCCCCCTTCACGAAAATACTAGAACACAAAAACCAGCTGAATCACTTTCTCACCTTTCCCTGCACTGAAGAACTCATACACCACGCGGCATTAACCATTTCTGTTGCCTGGCCCCGGGAGAATTCTGAATATATCTGGTCACAAAGCCTGGATAATAGCTTGTTTGAAAATGAAGACAGCTGATAATCAGCTAATCACAATGCCTTGGCGGACCAAAATAAAACCCCTGGGCCGCGACATCAAAACAATAAACCCGGAACAAATTAGCCGCGCTATCAAGGGCAAATGGCTATGGCGCCTGAGTTAAGGCCACTTCAGCATTTTCAGATGAAAAACCATTTTTTTGATAAAATTTCTTTCGCAAATTTATTTAACATGCTATATTTGACAACAAACATTTGTTCCCTTAATTTTCAGGGCGTTACCTGCCTCCATTTCATTCCGGCAGGCCGGGCTAATCCGCAGCTCCGTTAGCACTTCGACCAAAAGCCCTGCTGAATTAACGCAGGGCTTTTGTTTCCTGTTTTTTTCTGAAGAAAAAAACAGGACTACTCCTATCCCTAACGCGATACAAAGCACAGGCTAGGGATAAAAAAGGGAAAAAATTTATAACCCCCTGGAAAACAAAAAGGGGCTGAACACACTATAAAGACAAGGAAAAAACCATGAGCGAACTAATCGATAAAATCAGCATATGCGTGGAACGAGGAAAGGTAAACCTGAAAGCCCCCTTCCCCCCGGACCTGAAAGAACAGCCCGGCGCCGATGAATACACCCGGGAAGCCCTGGAAAAAGGAGAAACACCCGAAGCCATTCTCCAGGCCTGTAACCAGGCCATGGAAAATATAGGCGGCAAATTCAGCCGGAACGAAGTTTTTGTGCCGGAACTTCTCATGGCAGCCAAAGCCATGAATGTTGTAATGGAACACCTGAAGCCATATTTTAAATCGGGCAATATCAAATCCAAGGGTGTTTTGGTCCTGGGCACTGTAGCCGGCGACCTTCACGATATAGGGAAAAACCTGGTGAGCATGGTTATTGAGGGAAACGGCTGGAAGGTAGAGGACCTGGGAAGCGATGTGAAAACCGAAAAATTCCTGAAAGCCATAGAAAACTGCCCCGGCTGTATCGTCGGCCTTAGCGCTCTTTTGACCACAACAATGGGCAACATGGCCAAAACCGTGGTGGAAATCAAAAAACAATATCCTGATATTAAAATCATTGTGGGCGGGGCCCCGCTTTCTGCCAGAGCAGCTGAAGAAATGGGCGCTGACGCTTACGCGGCCGATCCTCAGGAAGCTGTCAAATACCTTAATTCCTGGGCCTCTTAAAAAATGGCCAAAAGGCCCCTAACAAAAAGCATATAACACAACAAAACAGGAGAAAAACATGGGAAAAATACAGGAGCGCTTGAACCAAAAAAAAATACTGCTTTCCGACGGCGCCTGGGGAACCTTTTTGTTTCAAAAAGGCCTTGAAGCAGGCGACTGTCCAGAGCTCTGGAATGCTGAACACCCTGATGATGTACTGGACATTGCCAAAAGCTATGTTAAAGCCGGGGCTGATATCATACTCACCAACAGCTTTGGCGGCAACCCCCACAAACTCAAACACTATGGCCTGGAAGAACGGGCCTTTGAACTAAACTTTAAAGCCGCAGAAATTTCCCGGCAGGCAGCCGGCGGCCAATGCCTGGTATTGGGCTCTATGGGCCCCAGCGGGGCCATTCTCATGATGGGTGAAGTCAGCCCTGAGGAGCTCTATCAAGGTTTCTTGATTCAGGCTGAAGCTCTGGCCAAAGGAGGTGTCGACGCCATTTGCGTTGAAACCATGAGCGCCCTGGACGAGGCTGAATTGGCTGTAAAAGCCGCCAAGGAAGCAAGCGGCCTGGAAGTGGTCTGCACCTTTACCTTTGAAAAAGGCGCTTCCGGCCAGTATAACACCATGATGGGAGTGACTCCCCTTCAAATGACCCAAGCCATGATTGCCTGCGGGGCCGACATTATCGGCACCAACTGCGGCAATGGCTTTGATCAAATGGTGGACATCGTCAAAAAAATCCGCGAAGCCAATCAAAGCATTCCTGTGCTGGCCCATGCCAACGCCGGATTACCGAAAATGGTCAATGGTGAAACAGTTTTTCCCGAAACAGCGGAAATAATGGCCTCAAAAGTCCATAAGATGCTCCAGGCTGGTGCCAACATCATCGGCGGCTGCTGCGGCACCACACCCGAACATATCCGGCTCATGGCCGCGGAAATTGCCAAATACACATGAAACACTCACTGGCCGAAAAAAAGGTCAATGCCACGATCTTTATTCTGGACCTGAACAAAATGCTGCCAAGGATTCCAAACAAAAATATTCGGGAAGCATTAGGCTACACCGGAGCCCTCCCTCCTGGCATGGAGGAAATGATAGATACAGCATTTCAAAAAGCCCTGGAATCCTGCCATATCCAGGCAGGTTACGGCCTTTTTCCAGTGGAACACCTGTCCAGCTCAATCCTGAAAATCGGCAATTATGATATCAAAGCAGGAACACAAATTACTCCACGATTAAAACAAGCCGAAAAACTGGCCCTTTTCACCGCCACACTAGGACCGGAGATAGAAAAATGGACCACTGTCCAAGCCACTTCAGATAATCCGGCGCAAAGCTATATTATAGATATCATCGCTTCACTCCTTGCCGAAGAAAGCGCGGCACTTCTTCACCAGCACCTGGCTGACAAAATGAAAAAATCGGGCTATTCTGTTTCAAACCGTTACAGCCCGGGATACTGCGGCTGGGACGTAAACGAACAAAAAATCCTGTTTCAGTTGCTGCCAAAATCATTCTGCGGTATCACACTCGGGGATTCAGCCTTTATGTGCCCGCGAAAATCGGTGAGCGGCATTATCGGCATTGGCAAGAACATAAAATATCAGGACTACAACTGCCAGAGGTGCAAAAACAAACTCTGCCATTTGGCAGCCAAACAAAAGGAGTTAAAAAAACCATGACAGACAAACAATGGACAGACCTTAATAAAATAATCAAGGGCGAAATCCTCGATCCTCTGCCAACAGGATTCGTTATCGACTGCCCCTGGCTTCCCAACTGGTACGGCATCAAAATACTGGATTATTTTTCCAGCGACCAACTCTGGCTCAAGGCCAACCTAAAAGCCCTGAATGATTTTCCCGACACCCTGTTTCTGCCGGGTTTCTGGTCGGAATACGGCATGTGCACCGAACCATCGGCCTTTGGGGCCAAATGCAGCTTTCCGGAAAACGAGTTTCCCCATGCCCACAGGGTGATCCGCTCTGCCGATGATATCGATGAACTGGAGGTCCCCGACCCCTCGATTCACGGCCTTTTACCCATGGTGTTAAACCGCCTGAAACTGGCCGAAGCCAAAATCAAGGATGCCGGTCACCAGATTCGTTTTGCCGTGGCCCGGGGCCCCTTGAACATAGCCAGCTACCTCATGGGTTCCACCGAATTTCTCACCACCATGATGATGCAGCCCGACAAGGCCCATGAACTCATAAAAAAAATAACCGCCTTTTTAAGTTCCTGGATAGATCTTCAAATGCAAAGCTTTCCCAGTATCGATGGAATCTTTTTGCTGGACGACATTATCGGTTTTATGGGTGCCCCGGAATTCACCGAATTCGGCCTCCCCTACTTCAAGGAACTCTACGACAAAAAAGTCAGTGTCAAATTTCTGCACAACGACGCGCACTGTAAAGTCTCGGCCCCTTTTTTGCCGGAAATGGGTGTTAACCTCTTTAACCCCGGCTTTGACATTACTGTCAAGGAACTCAAGGAACTGACAGAAAACAAAGTTACCATTTTAGGGAACATCCCCCCCCGCGATGTCCTGGCCGCGGCTAATGAAGAAGGCGTGAAGGCTGAAACAAAAAAGCTTCTGGCCTCACTCTCCGATAAATCCAGGGTGATCTTTTCCTGCGGCGGCGGAATGCCTCCGGGTGTATCAAGCGAGAACATAAAGGCCTTTATAAACACCGTTCAAAAAAGTTAAAACCACAGCGGCCCAATGGCCGCTTTTTTTATCGACAGCTGAATAGCTAGCTTCCGGGTAAGAATCGGAATCCTCGCAAGCTACTTGCTACTGGAAATAAAAAAACCGATGATTTTAAATAAACCAAGCAAAATAATAATCGCTATTAGCAGAAGAGCATAAAAGGGAATATCAAAATGAATAAATCGAATAAATATAATGACTAAAAAGGAAGTGAAAGACAATGTAAATAAAAAACCTACCCTCAAAAAAATAAATCTTCGGGTACCCTCCTGCGGATTCGTCAATAATTTTTCCAGTATCGACAAGTCCCAACAAACCAATGAAAATGTAAGGTAAACAAATAAAAACAAGGCATCGGCTTTGTAATAAAACCCGGCTGTTGAAAGCAGGATTGATATAATCAAAAACAGCGAGCCCGCGGATTTTCTGAAAATTGCTTGAAGGAATGAAAAAAGAATGATGAAAAAAAGCAATACCAGGGAATCAAATTTTATCGACGCGGCTATAAGCGCCGCTGAGGCAAGGCTCAAGCTGATAAAAAAAATAATCTTTATGTGCGACATGTTATACTCCTGCCAATGCCTGTTTACATTTTCTTTATGCGCAAAGGTTTTGTCAGCAAGTTTTTCAAAACAGGCTGGATCGCTTGGTCTATTTTCCAATCTATCACCCTGATGGACATTTGGGCTATCAAATCCAGATATAATTTACGTTCGATTTTGCACATTCGTAATGACCTGTCATTAACTGCATTTTTTTTAAGATGTGTAAAATCAAAAATATCAGGGCAAATCAAAATAATCTGGTAACCAAGGGACCTTAAATAGCGGTAATACCCAATATCATCAAAATGAAAAGGACTAATAAAAATATACTGGGTTTTAGGAGAAAAGAGTTTCCTGTTTAAAGAAAAAAGGCTTGAGTACAAATCGATGTTTTCCTTAACAGCGACTTCGGCAAGACCGTTAAGTATTCTGTGAAGCTGCCTTTTTCCGTAACCCGATCGAACAAAAAAGTTTTTCAAACCCACAATTGAAAGCCCCACTTGATTCCCCTGGTTTAAAAACATTTCTGATAAGGCTGCCGCTAAATTGATTTCATCGTCAAAAATGCTTTTTCCTGCACAAAGGGCTTCCATATTTCTTCGAACATCAACAACCAGTGTTATCGAAGCATTTTGCTCTTGAACAAATTCTTTTGTAAAGAATTTCCCGGGATGTTTGGCCGAAAGCTTCCAGTACAGGTTTTTCAATGAATCACCAGGATGATATTCCCTTACACCGAAGAAATCGGTACTGACGCCGCTCCTTGCAGTTTGAAATATCCCCTGAGAAGATAATGTTTTCCAGGGATGGGATTTAAAAGCCCCGATTTTTTTGAATTGAGGCTGAACAATGATTTTCCCATTCCCATCAACGGCCACTTTATTTTGAAAACAACCCAGAGGGCCGCTTACATTTATGACAAGCTGGTTCCAGCTGAATACCCCATAAACAGCTTCAAAGCTATAGGTGAGAGATGTTATCTCACCAGGTTTTATCACGGCAAAATGGCTGAGAGTGCCACTAACAACAACATTCTTCGGTACAGTATCATTAAAATGAATATAGAGTGATTTGTTACTTAAATTTTTTATTTCCAAATTTATGTTAACAATAGCCTGCCCGTTTTTCCTGGATTGTTCACACCTCCTTGATGCCATTAACTTGATATCACGGCTATCAGGTAATAGGATCAAATCGAACAATAAAAAAAAGACAAAGAACAGGGAACTGAGCAGTATATCACTGTTATGGGTCAGTAACCCTGCCATAACGATGAATAAAATTATCACACTCAAAAATAGCGTTCTATTTTTCATTTTGTTCCTTGAAAACAGGAATTTTTACGGACATCTTTATTTCGTTGATGACCTTTGTATTGGAGTCTCTAAGATCCCAGAGGCTAGGATCCAGGATGATGCGATGAATCAAAACAGCTTCGGTGAATTGCTTAACATCATCGGGGGTCACATAATTCCTGTTGTGAATCGCGGCCCAGGCACGACAGAGTTTCAGCAATGCCAGAGATCCGCGAGGACTGGCTCCTACCACGATTTTGGGATGCTCCCGCGAAGCTTTCATCAGACCTATGATATATGACTGAACATCAGAATCAATATAGACTTCTTCAATTGAATTACGCATGGCGATCAAAGTAGACGGATCAATAATTTTTTGAAGTCTCACTTCATCTTTTTTCCGTTTTGCTCTGCGTGACAGGATTTCCCGTTCTTCATCGGCACTTGGATAGCCTAGTGAAAGCTTGATAATAAATCGATCGAGCTGGGCTTCGGGCAATGGAAATGTCCCTTCATATTCAATCGGGTTTTGTGTTGCCATAACAATAAAGGGTTCTGGCAACGGAAGGGTTTCTCCTTCTAATGTTACATGATGTTCCTGCATGGCTTCGAGAAGGGCAGACTGGGTTTTTGGCGAGGCTCTGTTAATTTCATCGGCCAGCAGAATGTTCGTAAAAACAGGCCCCTTTTTCAGAGTAAATTTATTTTGATTACCGTCAAAAACATAACCTCCGGTAATGTCTCCTGGCAAAAGATCGGGTGTGAATTGAATGCGTTTAAAATCCATGCCCAAAGCATGGGCAAAACAGGATGCCACAAGGGTTTTTCCCAAACCAGGAAAATCTTCCAGCAAAATATGCCCCCCTTGAGATAAAATGGCTGCCATTATCAATTTATGGGCTTCTGTTTTCCCTACAACAGCTGTTTGTACTTCATCGATTATTTTTTTTGTTAATTCTGCTGTTTCTTCAATTGAAATTACTTTATTCATTTGTCAACTCCATATAATTTTCTATAAAAACAAGGCAATCTTCGATTTTTGTTTGAAACGCTTTCGCCTCCTGTCCCGAAAGTTGATAAACTAATTTTTCAAAATTGAATCGATCCTTTTCACACTCTTCAAACAGAAAATGATGTATTCCCTCGGGTATTTCGATTTTTTTATTTTTAAAATCATCGTATAAAGTGAAATCAAGGGCCAGACGTTTTTGAATAGCATAACGAAAAACAAGAATCCGAGCGAGATCTTTTCTGATTTTTTCCCTGTTATAAGGGGTATGGGCTTTAAAATTTGATTTCCATGAAACATATCGATTCATATAAAAATGTTTCAAGTCCGGTTCCAATTCACTATGGTGAAATGGAATATTAAAAAGCCTGAAGAGTATAACCAAGGGAAAAACTATAATAGGAAGAAGCCACAGGACCCATTGATCGATGGCAAACAGTGTATTATTCAATAAAATCCAGATTGTTTCGCCAAGGGGGATAAATATTTTTGTGATTATTATGGCATGAAAAAAAATAAAAACAATGAGCAGAAAGAATAAAATAATTAGAAAGATAAGTACTTGGTTATTCATAATAATCCTTTCCGTATATAACGAGTAACTCTCTTAAAAAAACGATGGGAAAGGATTTGTTCATAAAATACCATTCAGCTTTTCTCCATAAAATATGATAGAATCCTGTCAAAACAGAGAATGGCCAAATCCTTATCTTCTTTTCTGGTTTCCCTGTTGCCATACCTTGCATCTTCAAAAAGCCTTGTTAACTGGTGAATCGCTTCTTTTGGTGTACCTAATTGAACCAGTTTATTTTTAAATTCACCGGTTGTCATGGAATCTGTCCGATGAACTTTTACATCTTTATCCAGTATCGTGCACAAAGCGAGATAGTAATTAACGATTGTATCCTTGAAACTTTTTCCTTGGGCAACAGCTCTCTTTGCATTTAATGTTTCCTGCTGTATAAGATAATCAATTGATTTTTTTTCTTTAGCTCCAAAAAAAGATCTTAAAATTAAAAAAACAACCAAACCCGTAAGAATGACTCCTGGAATTATTACGAACCCCAAGGGAAGGGGTTCCAGCGTAAGCCTCTGTGGGGCCGGAGTTTCTGTTACTGATTCCAAAGGAAGTAAACTCACTTTGGAATCAGGGCTTAGGAGCATCATGAAGCATAAAATCAAAGCTAATAGGGTAATAAAAATCAGGGCGAAAAGGAGGACAGGAGATAAATCCTTCCATTTTTTTCCTTTTTTAATTTTATATATTATAATAGCCATAACAGGAAGGAACAGAAACAGAAAAAATATATTCCGCGATAAATCACTTGAAGAATAAAACTCGTCATCTGCTAATTCAGGAAATTTAATATTTTGATTTGTCGCCTCTGGATTAATTATAAGCTTTGCCGGTTGAAAAACCATGTTCGACAAAGCAAAGGATAACAACACAATCCCCATGGTGACGAGTAGAAGATATATAATTAGCCTTGATTTATGTTCACGCTTCAATTATCCGCCTATTCATGGTGATGATAAACAATATTAACAGCTCTATCAATCCTTGAAAATGTGTTTTAGAATAAAAAGATTTCCTTAATACATCGATGGAGCTATGGAAAAAAGGCCTTTGCTTAGCAAAAACAGCGAAGCAGGTTGAATGCGTCAGGGATTGAAGCCCTGTTACACTATTTTTTCAAAAATAGTGTAACAAAGCGTTTTTGGGCGGATGATTTTCGGACAGGCTGCATGTGTATAGTGAATCCCAATGAGCATTCACGCACATAGTGAATCCCAATGAGCATTCACGCACATAGTGAATCCCAATGAGGATTCACGCATATAGTGAATGCCAATGAGCAATCACGCATATAGTGAATGCCAATGAGCATTCACGCACATAGTGAATGCCAATGAGCATTCACGCACATAGTGAATGCCAATGAGCATTCACGCAC
>JAFGWI010000225.1 GCA_016937215.1 Spirochaetales bacterium
ATAAAGCATCACAGCATTTTTGATTTGAATAGAATCAATTTTGATTTAAAACAATGCTTATAGTGTAAAAAAACCGGATGTCCTAAATGTCCCTAACCAAACTATCATCATAAAAACCCCGTGAGATTACATAATTCCCATCATAATCCGATAATCTATATACACCCTTAATTTGGTAATTCAATTATAATGCCTATGGAAATAAAATTAAGAAACTCGATCGTTTTTATTTATCTGAATCATTATTTGAAAAAGAGATCCACTGCTACTTAAAACTTATTGTCTGTCCCCACTGCCATTATTTTGGATGGCTAATTCTGCATGGATTCTTATACTCAAGTACTTCCAATAAAATAAGAGGGCACAGGGTCTTTTGCAGTAACCGAGGTAGAAAAAAAGGATGTGGACGGACGAGTAGTATTCTTAATGCCGATATTCTTTTTTGTAAAACCATAGATGCAGAAACTCTCTGGTTATTTCTACTACTCATTTTACAAGGCCAGGATAAACTCAAGGCTATGCATCATGCTGGGGGTTATTCTACCGAATCAACGGTCTATTATCTATTCCGGCTTTTTGAGGTTAACCTGTCGCACATCAGGACTTGTCTGACCAGAGTTTTAAAACCTCCCGATTGTCCTGATATTGCCAATCCAAGTATTCAAACCATTGTTCATCTCATGATAGCCGCAGAGGATAATGTCTGTCCTGTCTCTTGGTTTCAGCATCATTTTCAAAAGGATTTCTTGCCGGAGAAGGTGCTTCCTTTGATTCTTTAGCACGGTTTAGTTTATATTCAATCCAGATTTTTCATCATATCCGATGTTATTTGTATTATTACTTCCAGTCTTTAAAAATCACCTAAAATCAACAACACAATTCCGGTGATGGTCTCTTTGCAAGGCCTCCTGTACCCTTGCCCTACTCAATTATCAAGGAGGTTCATTTATGAAACATCCCTCAAGCTATCTGAAGCTCAGGGTTCTTGCGGCAATTGATTACGCTGAAGGAAAAACAATCAGAAAACGGATTAAGGAGGTAGCCAAGCATCAATTTATTGATGAGGAAGGATTCCCCAGGCGGTTCACCTGGAGGACCATATCAACCTGGTTTTACCGTTACAAAGTAAGCGGTGTAACAGGGCTTGATATCAAAACCAGAAACGACAGGGGAAAGACGAGAAAAACGACACCAGAAGAACTTATGGAGGCCATCAATGCTGTTCTTCCGGAATTCCGGCAGAACAGGTTTACCAAACTTGACCTCTACAGGTCCTGCCTTCAAAAGGGGTTCCTCGCCCAAAGTCAAATCTCTCAAACCAATTTTTACAGATACATCCGTGAATACGATCTTTTGGAAAAAGAACCGCAGAAAAAAAGCAAAAGGCGAATGGCTTTTTCCATGGAATACGCTAACCAGCTGTGGCAGGCTGACACTCTCTTTGGCCCCTACATCAAAATTAACGGAAAACCGATTCAGACAAAACTTATCGCGTTTATTGATGATGCATCAAGGGTCATCTGTCATGCGGAGTTTTTTGGTTCGGAGACGGCTTGGGATTTGATATCGGCATTCCGATCGGGTATTTACAAACGAGGCATTCCGGAACAGCTGTATGTCGACAATGGAGCCTGCTACTCATCCCTCGAACTTAAAAACGTTTGCGACCGTATAGGATGTATCCTGCGCTTTACTCCGGTAAGAGATGCTGCCGCCAAAGGAAAAGTCGAGCGCTTCTTTCACACCACAAGAATGCAGTTTCTATCACGGCAGCTTGATCTTTCATCACTAAAAGCCTTGAATTCACAGCTCTTCCGATGGATCGAAGATGAATACAATTCCAGGCCTCATTCAGCCATCTCCATGAAGCCTATAGACCGTTTTGCGATTGATCGCAAACGGATCAATTTCCTGACTCCTTCAGAAGAGAGCGACGAACTCTTTTACGCTGAAGAAACACGGACAGTTAAAAACGATAACACCTTCCCCTTCAAAAATGCCCGCTACGAGACACCTGTTATTCTGGCGGGGAAAAAGATCGAAGTCCGCTTTGACAGGCGCTCGCATCATCCGCTAATCATTTATTACAAAGGCCAAAGAATGGGAACAGCCACTCCCTTGAATCCTGTGGCAAACAGTCGGCGAAAACAAAAGGAGGCATAATATGATTCGTTCTTATTTCGGGATAGAAAAAGATCCCTTTTCTCATGATTCGGTAATGCTCCTGGACCACCAGGAGGAAGTGTGTGATATTCTGGAGGTCCATTCACAACAAGGCGGTTTGTGCCTCTTGATGGGTGAACCAGGCACCGGAAAGACGGTAATTAAGGAAACCATCAAACAGAGGGCTTCCAAAAGGATCACCGTCATATCCGTTGCCAGGACACTCCACACTTACACCAACACTATAAAGATTTTATGCCAGGCTTTCAACATAAATTTTACAGGAACTCATTTTTCCTGCGAAAAAAGGCTCATTGAAGAGGCATTTAATCTGAAACGCGAGGGAAACAAGCTCATCATTATCGTCGACGACGCCCACCTTATGGAGATGCAGACCCTCAGAAGGATCCGCCTGCTGCTCGAAGACTTCCCCAAGAACTACAATCTCATCCTTGTCGGGCAGCCGGCCCTTCTTCATTCCATGAACCTCAAGGTCAATGATGATATCAAATCCCGGATTACCTATTCTGTTGTCCTGAAACGGCTTGGGCCGGAGGATATGAAGGCCTTTATCCTGAAACAATTAGATCTCGCTGGTTTAGGGCATAATACTTTTTCAGAGGAGGCCATTGACCTGATTGTCCGCTCAGCCGACGGTGTCTTGCGCAGAACCAGAAATCTTTGCATAGGAAGTCTTCTGGAAGCCCTCAGAGCCCAAAAGAAAATAATAGACATCGACCTGGTCAATCGGGTTTTAATCCAACCCCACTGGAGGAATGAATATGATTTCAAGTAAAGATGTTTCTATTAAGCAATTAATGCTAAAAACAGCCAGATACATCGGAGAAGAATGTGTTCGTTATCTTGAAGAATTGTTCAAGCACTCGCTCTCTGACATCGAACTGGAAATCCTTGAAAAAGCATTTACCATGGGGCTTTACAGAGATTCAGCGATAAATGAAGCCTGTTCTACAGCGTTATATGAAAAAATATTTGATATTTATGAATTCAATAAAATCTTATCCAGAATCAATGATGTCTTCGGATATCCCGAAGAGTCATAGCTTGATAAGGACCTGCATACATACAAAAATCCCGGGCAGTCTATACTGTGCGGGATTTTTTAATTTGGTCGTATTTTACCAAATTGTTGTCATAGTTTTTTGTGCTGTAATAATTTGGAAATCCTATAATAGTTTTGGTAATTTGTACATGTTTAATTTGGCAAGAATTATGATCAGAATTTGGCAAGGGACACCTAAAAACACAGCCTTAATTCTTTCAAAAAGCTTGGTTACTCAAAAACAACATTTCCCTTCACAAAATCCGGCCATCATAGCGACTAAAGAAAAGTTTCATTCTTGATTTAAAGCATTCTTTACCACGAGCGAAAGCATGATAGCGGGATTTTGAAAACATCATGCTTTGATTAAAAACGTCCCTTTCTTGATTGAAATCATGGATTGTAAAAAAGCATGATGCCATTTTCATTTAAAGCAGATATATTGTTGATTTAAACCTTGGCTGATTGCCTGATGAAAGCGTATAGCGGAAAACCAGCCCCTTGTAATGTTAAACAAAAACATGATTAAAGACTTTTACCTTTGAATAATCAAAGAAACACCATGCTTCAGGCGATCCCGATCCACCCCTATACCGCCGGGATATTTTAAATAGGGCTTGGTATGAATCCATCATCACCCGGAAACACAAGCGGCCCCAAATGGTAAAGGCAAATGACTAATTAAAAACCATAAAACCCGGACAATTCCCTGCTATCGTAAAAATCCGCTTTCTTATCCAGACAGCACCCCTGAATAATCGAACCGAAAAAAGAAAACACACCCGAAAAACCAAAAACCCTGAAAAAGGAAACAAACCATAAATCCCTTAACCCATTGAAAACAAGGCCAGACCAGAACCATTACAAACCAGCCCTCAAAGTTCCGAACACAGGCAAAGCCCCATTGGCCGAAAACCAGCTAAACAGACAAATACCCTGCACCACAAATAAAAGCAATGCGCTGCTAACACCATAACATAGGCCCAACATCCCTGTTGGGCCTATGAACCGGAAAAC
>JAFGWI010000226.1 GCA_016937215.1 Spirochaetales bacterium
CTCTGGGTTTTAGCAAGTTATTTTTGAAAAAATAACTTGCTATTATTACAATCCTTAACGCTAAAAATAGTGATTCCTGTTTAAGCTGAACAAAAACAAAATTTATAATCAACAGAGCCTTTTTTCAGCAGATTTATGCCGTCAAATTGGACGGAGTTAAAAGATCTCGGGGATAAACATACAACAACTGGTAACCCTTGGCCTGCTGCTTACGGCACAATTCCATGACTTTAGCAAAAAGCTCGTTTTCAGTTTCAAAAAAATAATTTTTTTCCTTGGCTCGATGGTTTCTAATGCCCCAAACGCAATTCAGTATTTTTTGTGAAAACAAACTCCTATGGTGATCATTAATCGAGTAAAAAAATTGTTTTTCGCCATCCATTTTATACAAAGTTATCAGCATATTGAAAATATATAGCTGAAATTTTAAAAAGGCAAAATTTATCATCCGAAGAAGTCATTTTTTTCAACTATCCCAGGGCTGGACATTTTTTCATTTTTCTGGCATATTTATTATTAAATTAGTGAAAAGCAATTAAGTTCAAACCAATTATATCGCATTTCGTAAAATTAACTAGGTTTTAACAGAAACACGTCATTTAACTGGTTGACTTTTTTTTGTCAATATCTAAATATAGTCTTTCTCCTTCAGGGAATTCAAAGGAATTGTTACTCTGTGGAGAGATTCCGGCTATAATCGATATCATCTGACAGTGAATTTTCAATTTGATCAATTTATGTTGTTCTGACTATCAGAAACAGCTCTTCCATATCTGGAGGGGAGTGTTCAAATTCAAAATTGCTGTTAGCTATAAAACTATACTATTTGAGGTTGAGAGAGTATCATTATGTCAAAGAAAATGAGAAATATCGGAATCAGTGCTCACATTGATTCAGGTAAAACAACATTAACCGAGCGGATTCTTTATTATTGCAAGAAAATCCATCGTATTCATGAAGTCCGGGGCAAAGACGGTGTGGGCGCAACCATGGATTCCATGGAACTGGAACGTGAGCGGGGCATTACCATCGCTTCAGCCGCGACTCAGGTTGAATGGAAGGGCACGCCTATTAATATTATCGACACTCCCGGTCACGTTGACTTCACTATTGAAGTTGAACGGGCACTGCGGGTTCTTGACGGCGCGGTCCTGGTTCTCTGCGCGGTTGGCGGGGTTCAATCCCAGTCTATTACTGTAAACCGCCAATTAAAACGTTACAAGGTTCCTCATATTGCTTTTGTTAATAAATGCGACCGTACCGGCGCGAATCCTATCAAGGTTTCCGAACAGCTGCGTGAAAAACTAGGCGCGAATTCGATTTTGATACAATTGCCCATCGGGCTTGAGGAAAAACACGTGGGTGTGGTCGATTTGATTACCATGAGGGCCATTTATTTTGAAGGCGACTCTGGTGAAGAACTTATCGAGCGGGATATTCCTGAAGAACTGCAAGCCAAGGCCGCCGAGTACCGAGAAAAAATGATTGACGCGGCATCAATGTTTTCTGACGAACTGGCCGAAGCCTTTTTGGAAGGAACAGAAACAGTAGAGATGATCATCGATGCCCTTCGCATCGGCACAATTGAACAGGCGATTACACCCGTGCTCATGGGTTCCGCTTTCAAAAACAAGGGTGTTCAGCTTCTAGTTGACGGTGTTATCAAATTTCTGCCTAACCCTGATGATATAAATAATGAAGCTATTGATTTAAATGATGAAACAAAAACGGTTTCCTTAAAAACCGATCCCAATGCGCCTATGGTTGCTTTGGCCTTTAAACTGGAAGACGGACAATATGGCCAACTCACATATGTGAGGGTTTACCAGGGGTCCATGAAAAAGGGCACGGAAATTTTTAATGTGCGGGCCAAAAAGAGAATTCGCGTGGGGCGCTTGGTACGAATGCACGCCGATTCCATGGAAGATATTGATTATGCCGAAGCTGGTGACATCATCGCCCTTTTCGGTGTTGAGTGTGTTTCGGGCGACACCTTTACCGATGGCCACCTCGAAGTGACCATGACCAGTATGTTTGTTCCCGAACCGGTTATTTCTCTGGCCCTTAAGCCAAAGGACAAAAAAGCGGAAACCAACATGGCCAAGGCCTTAAACCGATTCACCAAAGAAGACCCAACCTTTCAGACCTATGTCGACGCTGAGTCGAATGAAACCATCATTCGAGGAATGGGCGAGCTTCACCTGGATGTTTATCTTGAGCGAATGCGCCGGGAATACAAGGTAGAAGTTGAAACCGGAGCGCCTCAGGTTGCTTATCGAGAAACCATTACTCAATCAGTCAATTTTGACTATACTCATAAAAAGCAGACCGGTGGTTCTGGTCAGTATGGCCGTGTTGCCGGTATTATGGAGCCTTCCGCTGAACTGGATTACGAATTTGTTGACGGTATCAAGGGTGGTGTTATTCCGCGAGAGTACATACCTTCATGCGACAAAGGTTTCAAAGCCTGTCTCAAAAAAGGAAGCCTTATCGGATTCCCCATTGTGCGTGTCAAGATGACAATCAATGACGGAGCAAGCCACGCGGTTGACTCTTCTGACATTGCTTTTCAATCAGCAGCCATTGGCGCGTTTCGCCAGGCTTATAACAAAGCTAATCCGGAAATACTAGAACCAATTATGTCTGTTACAGTGGAAACACCCACGGAATTTCAGGGAAATGTCTATTCCAGCATTAACCAACGTCGTGGTATCATTGTAAGTACTACTGAAGAAGATAATTTTTCACGCGTGGAAGCTGAGGTGCCATTAAGCGAAATGTTCGGATATTCGACCAACCTGCGTTCAATCACACAGGGAAAGGCTGAATTCGCCATGGAATTTCATCACTACGGCCGGGTTCCACAGTCAGTCGCCGAAGAGCTGAAAAAGAAATACAACACCAAAAAGGAGAAATGAGATGTTAAAAAAAGAATTGATTGAGCGAAGCCCTCTTCGCATTCTGGAAAAGTCCATTCACGGCGGTGTTGGAAAGGGCAATATTGGTGTAATTGCCTCCAAAAAGGGTGTAGGCAAAACAGCCTGCCTTGTACACCTTGCTACAGACCAGCTATTTCAAGGTAAACATGTGATCCATGTTTCCTTTTCAAACGACACAAAACATATTATTTCCTGGTACGAAGATATTTTCCAGGAGATTTCCAAACGCCGCGAACTGGAACACGCCATGGAAGTTCACAATGAAATCATTCACAATCGCGTGATCATGAATTTTAATTTCAGCACACGACGCATTCCTGAAGTTCTTGAACGTATCGAATCCATGATTAGCCAGGCCAATTTTAAGGCTGACTGCGTTGTGGTTGACGGATATAACTTCCCCGAGGGGAATGTGAACGAGTTAAAGGAAATTCGCGAATTTGCCAATAAACACGGTCTGGAATTCTGGTTCAGCGCCACAGTGCCTGAAGGGGATAAATCTCTTTTAAGCGAACATGTCACACCGGAAATTCTGACGAATTATTTGTCAGAAATCGCGATTGTTATCATGTTAAAACCAATAGACGGAATCATCCACCTTCGGCTCTTAAAGGATCACGACCAGGCTTACGATGAAGATTTACACCTGAAACTGGACCCGAAAATCCTGCTCATTTCACGCGAATAAACCTCTCATTTTTCAAAAATGAAAAAAAGCCCTGATGAAGGATAACATCAGGGCTTTTTTCGACTAAACTGTATTCCGGTTATTAATTTTTGAGAAATTGATGAAATTCAACAACTCTAATTAACAATAGTCCTGACAATCGTCCATGGGGTCTATGGCATTTTATTTTTTTTCACGCTCATTTTTATCTTGAGCTTTTCTTGATAAAAGCGAGGCTTTGGTGAGCGAAACCCCATTCCATTTTTTCTTGATATCAAAAACCGCTTCCTCAAGGCGTTTAGCCTTGTCCCTGGCTTCTTCAAAAAGCTCTCCCTGAAAGCTTTTCTCTTCCTTTTCTACTTGGGCAAAGCCCAGACCGATCAAACGAAGCGGAGTGGTTGAATCCCATTTTTGATCAAGCAAATCCAACGCGTTCTTATACATGGTTTCTGATGAGCTGATATAATAAGGATAGGTTTTACGGACACTTGATGTGGAAAAATCAAAGGTCCTTACTTTTAAAACCAGTGTCCTGGACTTGCCTTCTTCATTCATCAAGCGGGTCATCAACTGCTGGGACAAAGACAAAAGGGTTTTTTTTATCACTTCACGGTTTTTGCAATCCTGTTCAAAGGTAAGCTCGGCACTCACAGAGTGGCTTTTAGGCGGATTTTCATGAATTGCCGGGCTCTGACCGCGTATGACACGGTGAAGAAAATCTGCCATGGCTTCTCCAATCATGGCCTTTAAGGCTGCCTGGGGATAGGCCCTTAATTCCACAACATTCCTGATGTTAAGCTCTTTCAGGCGATCCAGGGTTTTAGGCCCCACGCCCCAGAGTTCCCGAAGCTCCAGGCGATTCACAAAGGACTCCTCCTGTCCGGGCAGGATTTGGGTAAGGCCGTTGGGCTTTTCATACTCCGAAGCCAGTTTGGCTAAATAGCGGTTAGGAGCAATGCCCACTGAAAGCGTCAATCCTGTGAGCTCCCTGATTTCTTCTTTTATACGCCAGGCCACCTCGCGGGGCGGCCCAAAGAGCTTTTCCATACCGCTTAAATCAAGGGAGGCTTCATCAACCGATATTTGAATAAAATGGGGTGTATAATTTTTCAAAGCAGCCATGATTTTTTCGGAAATTTCATGATAGCGTTCCATGCGAACCGGCAAAAAGACACCCTGAGGACAACGGCGAAAGGCTTCTGAAATAGGCATGGCAGAATGAATGCCGAATTTCCGGGCTTCGTAAGAGCAGGCAGAAACAACACCGCGTTTTTGAGGGTCAGCACCGACAATAACTGGCCGGCCTTTATATTGGGGCTGGTCCTCTTGTTCAACTGAGGCAAAAAAAGCATCGAGGTCAACATGGAAAAAACAACTACACATAGGTTTAGTATTCTATCCTCTTTTTCCGGATTTGTCCAGTTTCAGGAAGCAAGACCAGCTATTTCCAATACAACAAGCTCCGCGTTAGGGATTGTAATAACATAAGACCATTTTTTCAAAAATGGTCTTATGAAAGCCGAAGGCGCGATTATTTCGCGCCTTCGGCTTTCGGAGCGAAGCGGAGTTATGAAAAGCCCGGCCTGCCATGCCCCTGGGCGGCAGGCAACGCCCAAAATAAAATCCAATAAGAAAATGGTGGCTTGATTAACTATTCTTCTTCTTTTAGCGGGTATCAACAGGGATTTCATCGGTAAGCACCAGGCGCGACCGGATATTTTTATATTTTCCGCTCACATAAAAGGGAAAGGGGAAACGGATATAATTGAGTTCTATTTGTAAAGTGAATTGTCCCCCTCCGGGAAGGGTCAGCTCCAGCGGAAAAGGCGAAGGGGGATTAGAGCCAACGTAAAGCTCGTAGTATTTCCCTGCTAGGAAACGTTGTGAGGGGAAATTGGAATCATAGAGGATGAAATCTTCCATATTGTTTTGAGTAATTTGCAGAATCATTTTATAAGGTAAGGCCTCGGGTTCAAGGTTTAAAATCACATTTTTGCGATCCAAAAAAGCATCATAGGAGATGTTCCAGGATAGGAGACGAGGGATTTCCCTCTGGGGAATAATATATTCCTTGGTGATCGAATCAAAGCTAAAGGCTTGTTGTCTGTTTTCCATGGTTATTCGGCCAATAGGAAAATCACTTTTAAAGGTAATCAGGCTTTTACCGGCTTTTTGATCGATGATATAGCGTAGTTCGATGTCCTGTTTGTTTTGCAGGCTAAAAGGATTCCCCAAAAAGATGTAGATAAAGGCAAAAAACAGGTAAATGACCGACAAGCTAAAAAAAATTTTTGAAACAAAATTCACGAGAATATGAAAATTTCTGGAGTGAATAAAAAGATAAAAAATATGCAGGGCAAGAAAAACAAAGGGTACGATGAGAATGGTTAAAAGAATATCACCCTGGAAAGGTTTGAATAAAAGGAGATTCATAAACGAAAAATTTCCAGCAAAAGAGTGGTCTATGATGAATTTTATGATCAAAACCGGGCTTAATAGCACTGCCACCAAACGGACGCTGCGCTTGGGAATGATGATTGATATTATGATCAAAAACAAGGCCCAAAGGGGATAAATAACAAAGGCCAAATTGATTGATGAGAAAATCAGAACCACAAAAAGCAATAAAAAGACACCCAGGAAAAGATATAAATTCGATTTTGCCGGAAATATAAATCGCTTCAGAACCAATCTGTGAAAAAACAAATATAAAAACAGGGGAAACACAAACTTGAAAAAATAAAAAACCAGGGTATAATTTCGCCAAAGCTGATCGTTTTCCTTGATTTCCTGGACTCCCCATAGCACAAATGATGATATAAGAAAAAAAACATAGGTCAATAAAATAACAAGCAGGGGTGTCCAAAAATAATGGAAAAATCGTTTTACATTAACAAGCAATTTCCTGGAAAAAACAAAGGCAACGAGGATTCCGAAAATAATGGTGCCTATGGCAATAGCTAAAATTACTGGTTCGGCGATTAGAAGATACAAGTCCTGAAACCTGAAAAAAATATAATGGGAGTCCCAGGTTTCCGGCCAATGGTCTTTATAACTGGAAAAAAACTGCGTAAATATATTAAAAAGGGTGAAATTAAGGTTAAAAATATCTTTTTGTTCCGTAACCTGGCCTTTGCTGGTCAGATAGACTGATGGAATATCCATTTCCATAAAGGGGGTAATGGGCAGGTTTCCTTCTAAAAGATTCATGCGGTTCAGCTGAATCTCGTTTTCAGGAATTTCAAAGTCCAAATCTGCTTTTTTAAATATTTCCAATACTTTATTGATGAGCCAGTAGGGTGTTGACAAGCCCTTTGCCCCGGTTTTTATTACAATTTTTTGTGGAGGAGCAGGAAAATCCATGTAAATAAGCACCGGATCCTGCCGCTGGAATTGGGTATCCAGATAATACTTGCCTCCAAAAGGGTATTCCATAGATTCCCCCTTTTCAGCGCTTAAAAACAAAAACCGGCAACTAACATCGGCTTTTCGGCTATTAAGCCCCTGAATCAAGGAGAGCATAAAGGCGATATTAAAGGCTCCGGATTGCTCCTGCGTCTGAAAATATCCATGATTCAGGGGCACGGCAAAAAGCAGGGTGCGTTCTGAATCAGCAGGCACCACAACTTCCAGTGTTTTTGAAAAGGAATAGTATTGATAGCTGGCGCTATAGGGAATTTCCCTATAGGAGACCCCTATCTTATCCAGTTCTGCTTTAAGCCAGATTAAGAGCTTCTCCTCCTGTTCAGAACCTTCCAAGTTAGGATAAAACTCAAGGGCTGTTCTGTAATGATACATAAAGCTGTCCAGGTCTGAAGGGAGATAATTCTGCCCAAAAAGACCGAAAGTGAGAACCAAAAAAAATAAAAGCCACAGCTTTTTTTTCAAAAACAAGGGCAAACCTCGAATAAAGAATACAAAGGATCTCGAGTCAATCGCATCAATAGTGATTTTAATTTAACTTGTAAAGTCATATTGCACCAATTTTATAGAATAATTTCAAATTCATCAATGGAAATACTGTAATTCTCCACGCCTGGCTTTATTATCTATAAAATTTGAGTTTACGAATACGGCGCTTGTAAACCTGAGATTCTGGAAGATTACTAAAAATTTCCGATAAGTTATTTTATTTCAGTATAATAAATTAGTAATTCGGGAGCTGCCTGCGAATTGCTAATAAGGTTGTTTCATTTTTAAGCTTTATATTCTATTATATATCAGAAGTGGAAAAAAATTCTTGCCATAATAAGCAAAAGGATGTTAATATCTATTCTGGGTATGCTATGGAAATATTACCGGAAATATTAAAGCGACGCAGTGTCAAAAGCTTCACAAAAGAAAGTGTTCCACGTGATGTAATAGAGCGCATTTGCAATGCCGGTCGCTTAGCGCCCAATGCCAAAAATCGGCAAAAATGGCGCTTCGTGATTGTTGACGATCCCGAAATCTCCGCTTCCATGATGGAAGCATCCTACGGCCAGGAGCATGTAGGGCAGGCGCCAGTGATTATCGCGGGTTGCCCGACCAACATAGAATACAAAATGCCCAACGGTCAATTATCCTACCCCATGGATATCGCGGCTGCTGTTTCATTTATGACCCTCCAGGCCATTAAGGAAGGTTATGCTACATGCTGGGTCACCACCTTTGACGAAACCATGATCAAGGAAGTATTGACCATCCCCTATTCCATGAAGGTGGTGGTTTTACTTTTAATTGGAAAATCCGATGATCAGAACGAAGCTAAGCTTAAGAAAGACCTTGAAGAAATCATTTCCTATAATCACTGGTAAGCATCAAAAAATTCGTTCACAGTAAAATCTCGTTAAAGTGCTTTCAAAATTATTTTCATAATAAAAAAAAACGCAATCTATACTGACAAGACCAAAAAAGAAATGATAACAGTTTCACAAAAGTATAAAGTAAAATAACAAAAAAAATATAAAAAAATACAATTCTAAGCGAGTAAACCGATAATTAGAGTAGTCATGATTCAAAATAAATTTTAAAATAGCGCAATTAATACATGAGCACTCTATTTTAATGGCCAGCGCACTTGGAGACAAAATGCAAACACTTAAATAAATCGACAAATTCACTCCAAAATACGTAAAACCATGGCCAAGTGATCATCAAGCTGTTCCTTTTTCAAAAAGGCTTGCCAGTTTACTGAGAATAGAGTAAAACTGATAGACTAAAAATCGTAATATCGTAAATAGGATTATATTCAACTGGAATGAACGAACAAACTAAGGGTTTAATTAAAAATTTACCCCTAAGAATCATTTTAACTGAACACGGGATTAATTTTTTTATTAAGCACAATAAAAAACTCAATCGTTTTCGAATGGCTGATGAACTCGAAGAATATGGAATTTATCTCGATACCTTCTCGCCAGCCTCGATTCAACGAATGCTCCTGATCAATTACATATCAAAACTGGAAATTTCAAGGGCTGAATTTGTATCCAAACGTCAGGAAATCATGGACCTGACCAAACTTCTTGTGTTCGGTATTTTGTACAAACAACTCGATAACAGGGTCTTTAAAATACTAATAGAATCCAATCTAATCAAGAGCTGGAACCGGACCAACCCAGGATCCATACTCGATGAACGCACCAATATCAACGAAAACTATCTTGAAAAAATCATGAAGCAAAACGAAAACAAGGTTCAGGGCGTAAAAAAAACACTGCTGGCGCCGATTTTCGAACGCATCAACAACGACCCCAACCTCCTGCCCGAGGAAAAAAAGCTGAAATACCTTATGTGCGAGCGCTTTCTCAACAACTTGCGCCCCTCTATTTGGTTTATTCTTTCACGTTTTCAGGCTTCCGAAGATTACAACGCGGTATTAAAGGATATCAGGGAATGTGTTGTGGAATACCTGGAGAAAACCCGTATTGCCGAATATTTATCACTCATGATCATGGAGCTGGTTGTCAACGCCGAGAACACCAACATGCAGAAATTCGCCCAGCGTGTCTACAAGGATGCCATTAACCTGGAATCCCTCTTTTTTGATCAAAACATGAGGGCCCGCATTCTCAGGGAAATGGAAAACCAGAAGGAATACCTATATCTTACCTGGAAAATGGGCGCTAAAAGCAGCAGCATCAGCACCCGTGTCAAACTCCAGGTAACACTTTACAACCGGGAAAGCGAATACCGCGAGGTCAAACAGATCATCGACGATAAAAAAGGGCTGAACCTCAAGAAAAAAAGCCTTAGCGATTTTTACAAAGAAGCCCCGGACCAAATCGTCAACAACGAACTGGGTCTTTATTACCTGTCCTACCTGTCCGAAGCCTGCGAGAAAGTCAATGTCCGTTTTGATTCCTTTGTTAACCAAATTCAGAAAAGCGACCTTACAGTTATCACCATGACACTCTCTTTTTAAAAAATAGCGATAAATAAAGCAGCTTTGAATTTGGGACTTTACCAAAACTTCAGAACATGCTACAATATAACATCATGAAAGCATAATTTACTGTTCCACACTTTTTTCCCCAAAACCATTTTTATAACCGACTCAAGGAGTGAATTATGTTTAAAAATTTAACACAGCTTAACAGCAAACCCGAAAACCAAGAAATCATCACCACCTGTGACCTTTGGACCGATCCGCACCGGGCAAGTCAGATGCTGAATTATCATCTCGATCCAGAAAGTGATATTTCATCGCGCAAGCACGGCTTTATCAAAAAATCGGCCCAATGGATTTACGACTATTTCAAGCTGGGACCTAACAAGCTTGTCGCTGATTTCGGATGCGGCCCAGGCCTTTACACACAAGCCCTGGCAAAAATGGGCGCTCAGCTAACAGGCATTGATTTTTCATCACCTTCTCTGACTTATGCCAAAACCCAGGCCCAAAAAGCAGGCCTGGCAATCGATTATATACAGGGAAATTATCTTGAGCTATCGCTTGATAAATCCTACGACCTTGTCATCATGATTTTCTGCGACTTCTGCGCTCTCAGCCCAAAACAACGCGTCAGGCTAAAATTCAATAAACTTGTGGTTGAATTCATTTGACTTTGATTCCTCGAAGTACTACGATTTTAGAGTGCCAAAAAAAATCATTTTAATCATTGCGATTTTCTTCTATGCAAGCCTTTTCTCGGCCGCGGAAAACACTATTGACCTAAAAAAATCACCACAGAAAATCGCAGAAATTTATTTCAGAGAAATCCCACTCAAGAATGAACTTAATTTTACAATTGGCCAGGATTTTAGTCGCGATTATCAAGCTTATCACTTTCAGAATCTTCCACAAAGCAACAGCCATCAGGAATTACGCCGCTTTGCGTTTCAAGCCCCCTTTAAAGTGACCCTAAGTGATGAAGAAGACCCTGGCCTATTTATCGGCCCTTCCGTTTATCCTGGAAAAATTTACTTGAATGGGACCTTGATATTTCGACGAGGTCAATACCTAAACACCTACACCTCCATACTGTATAACAGCGATGCTATCCTATTGCCGCGGGAATTATTGCAAGAAATCAATTTACTAACCATCGAAGTTTATTGCTACAGCGAGACAACACCATTATGGGACATCTACTGGGGATCTTTCAGCAAACTCACTAACATGGTTTTTTTACGCAACTTGGCAAATAATTATTTTATCAGCGGGGTTTTTGTAATGGCCTTTGTCCTGTGGCTTTTTTACATGTTCAGTTTTATTTACCGCCAGGGAAAAGAAAGCAAATTCCTCTATTTCGCATTAACCTGCTTTTTCTTTTTGTTCAGTTATTCCAATTTCATTTTTACCCATAATTTTTCAAATGAGGTTTTATTGGAAAAAATTTCACGCATCGGTTTTGCCTTTACAGTTATGAGTGTTACTCTTTTTAACATCAAATTTACAGGGGTTTTTGATAAGAACATCTGGATAAAACTGGCTGTTACATTACCGAATATTTTATTATCAGCAATAACACTTTTTCTAAACTCTAAATTCGCCATTCATTTTCTTTTTAACAAAATCACGGCTGGCATTATCTTCCCTGTTTTGTTTTTCCTGAATTTAATTATTTTGGGATATTCCTTTTTTAAAAACAAACAAAAAGAATCGCTTTATCTGTTTCTCGGATTTTTGTTTTTAATTGCCATGAGTCTCGGAGATATTCAAGCCCTTGGCACGGAAACAACGCCCTATGCCTGGCTCACACCCTACGGCTATTCTGTTTTGGTTATTGTACTTTTCTTCATTCTTGCTTTGGAACAATCCAGAATTTACCACACTTCACTCATCAAAGAGGAAGCCTTAAAAGAAAACAATCTTTACTTGGGTTCAGTCATTGAAAAAACCCATTCAGTTTCCCAAAACCTCTACGGATCGATTGAAAAACTGAATACGCTCATTTCACAAGCCGACAAGGTTGTTCAGAATTATAGTGAAAAGAATTCGAATATAGTTGATCAAGTTGTTCAACAATTCGGTCATGTGGGGCAATTATTAACCCAAATCAAAACACAGATAAAGGAGTCATCCGATCGAATACCCCAAGCTGTCACTAAACAAACACAGGTGGTAGAATCCATTTCAGAAACAATCGAATCGATGAATCAGCACATGGCCTCAACTCTTGAATCAGCTCATGCCTCACGACACAAATCCCAGGAACTATCGAATATCGCCCAATCAGGTAATGAAGTCATTACAGAAACCAGTCACTCCCTTCAAAAAATTTCAGCCTATGCCATGTTTATAGAGGATATACTTAAAATAACAGGGGACGTGGCGGAACAGACTGGTATTTTAGCCATCAATGCCTCAATTGAAGCAGCCAGAGCCGGCGCCGCTGGAAAGGGCTTTAGTATTGTTGCCAATGAGGTCAGAAAATTATCTACCAAGTCACAGGAGAGCCTTCAATCAAGCGGGGAACAAATTAATGGAATGAAAAAAGATATCATCATGAGCAATCAACTGGCTGAAAATGTGCGTAAAAGCTTCACAAGCATTCAGCAAAAAAGTATTCAAGCCAGTGAAGAAGCCGGAAACATGACCGAACTTATTGAAAACCAGAAAGACCAAACAAACACGATTCTAAATGCCGTCAATGGGCTTCTAAAGGAAACCTTTTTAATCCGGGATTTAACCTTTAAAGATAAGGAACAAACCGAAATCGTTCATAACTCCCTTTCAGATTTACAAAACACCTTCTTGTCCATTACCAGCTCACTAAAAGCTCAGTCCAAGGAAGGGCGAAACCTAAGCAGTTTTCTCAAAGATGTGCGCAAGGTTTTAAATGAAAATCTGGAAAATGCTAATATTCTAGGCAATTTGATTCAGGAGGGCCAAGTAAAAATAGATGGAAACAGGATTCAAATGGATCAACACTCAAATTCTGTCAGATGATTTTCACGGTATTTTGAATCAAACCCGTCATAACGGACAAATATACCCGCCCGAAAAATTACAGGATTTTTTGATTGGTTTACAACCCTTTCGCTTTTCACTCAAGGTGGGTGTTGATTTACACTCTGGTCTGACGATGTGGTGGTTCTTATCAGATGTGGGGATTCCAAGATCCATCGGTGTATTTAAAAATTCCATGGATCAGGACTTGGCACTACTGGGTTTCAGGCTCCAGAATATAAACAATGACAGGCGGACCTACATCAATGGGAATTTGGGAGAAGGAAGTGAAATGATTATCCAAGGCCCCCATCCCTTTCATGGAGGCTCCCGGGCATCCTGCGGCCTTGATCTTTACCTGTCCCTGAGCTTTAATAACACTGAAAATATGACCTACAGCCAATGGGCGCAGTGTTTCCGCCAATTGAATTTCAAACACCTGGATACAGAAATAATGCAAACCATTGAGAGGCACAGGCTAATAGGCATATCCCACGGGGGGACCTGGGAACGATATTACAGTTTGTCTCTTAAATATTCACCAGAAAACAAGGCTGATTTGGAATCTGCCATCGGCCAATTTGTGGGCAAGGGTAAATATAGGCTTTACAAACAACAGGATAATCTTAATATTTATGAAAATGAATTTTTAATGATTTATCTTGAAAATGGCAAAAGCTCCTTTGAACTACGTTTTCAACCCAGATAAGGCTATTCATCAAAAATAAAGCAAATGATTTAATTGCAAAAGTATGGACATTAGCCATTAGCAGGAAATTGTAAATGAATAACTTATAATGCGGTAGAAAGATAACTTATCCTCTAATTTTTGGTGCTTGCAAGACCTCACGTTTACGCAAGCCTCAAAAATGTATCCAGAACCTCCGATATTCTCCAAGTTCACAATCAGAGTTACTGAAAAAAAGCATAGGCTTTTCATCCTATTATCAAGCTAATGAAAATATTTTACAATAAAAACCAAGAAGCTGATTTTTATTAACAGGGTGCTTAGGTGTTTTCTTGATAAATTATTTGTATTTGTTTAGCAAACAGCTGCGGCTGTGTTAAAAACGTTAGAGATTGAAGCCATGGTGTAGCATTTTTTCAAAAATGGTACAGAAATGCGTTTTCCTCTGGATAATTTCCAGGCAGGTTGCATGTACATAATTAATGATAATGAGCATTCATGGTACATAATGAATGATAATGAGCATTCTGTCAGCGAAAAATAAATGCGGAGCATTTATAACCAGTAAAAAAAATTGGGAAGGCAATGGCCGCAGCGGCGAAAGACCAAGCCTGCCGGATGCAGCTAAGGTCCAAGGGCATTTTCTAAACAAATAAAAAACACTGATTAAAACAAGGAGAAATACTAATGTTCCATAAAAAAACATATCTGTTTGCTGTTATTCTGATAACGGCCTTTGTTTCAAACTTGAACGCTCAGGCTTATATCAATTTTGCCGAAGCACTGCAAAAATCCCTCTATTTTTATGATGCCAATAAATGCGGCCCCGGGATTACCGGCGGTCGTCTGGAATGGCGGGGAGACTGTCACACAGAAGATCCCTTTTGGGGTGGCTTTCATGACGCTGGTGACCATGTTAAATTCGGCTTGCCCCAAGCTTACGCAGCTTCAACTGTGGGCTGGGGGGTTTATGAATTTAAAGATGCCTTTGTGAGTATTGGTGAATACGACCATGTTATGGAAATCCTTTACTGGTTTTCCGATTATTTTCTGCGCTGCTGGAACGGAAAACGCTTTGTTTATCAAATGGGCCTTGGTGATAATGACCACGATTACTGGGGAGCTCCCGAACTACAGAGAGACCAAGATTATCCCCGCGATTATTTTGATACTGATTATAACAATGCCAGCGATCAGGCTGCCAGCGCTTCTGCCGCCCTGGCCATCATGTATCTCAACACTCGAGAGGATAATCCCGACTATGCCCAAAAATGCCTTGACGCGGCCAAAGATCTTTACCAACTGGCAGTAAAAAACAGAGGATTGGGATATTCCGAAACCTATTATCAATCATCCTACGACTGGGACGAGTTGTCCTGGGCGGCTGTGTGGCTTTATACGGCAACAGAAAATTATGATTACATCGATGATATTGTGAAAATCGAAAATGACAACTATACAGGTTATCTAAAATTTCTGATGCCTACCCTCAAAGACACCTGGCAAAACATCTGGGTCCATTCCTGGGACACGGTTTGGGGTGGTGTTTTCGCCAAATTGGCACCTATTACTGATGACCCCAAGCACTGGTATTTTTTCCGCTGGAATCTTGAATACTGGTCGCATATCGCCCACGAAGAAAGCAATGACCACAATTTTATAACACAAACGCCTGCTGGTTTCAGCTGGCTTACCACCTGGGGTTCAGCCCGCTACAATACAGCAGCCCAGCTCATGGCCGTGGTCTACCGCAAATACACAGACCGCAGTGATTTTGCCGATTGGGCCAAAGGACAGATGGAATATCTCATGGGCGACAATCCTCTAAACCGCTCCATGATTGTAGGCTATAGCGATAATTACGCTGCTCATCCCCATCACCGGGCAGCCCATGGCAGCATTGTGAATAATCCCTTAATTCCCGAAGACCACAAACACACTTTATGGGGAGCATTGGTCGGCGGCCCGGGTTTGAACGACGAACATACCGATTCAACCAATGATTATATTTTCAACGAAGTTGCCATCGATTATAATGCCGCCTTTGTCTCAGCCCTTGCCGGGCTCTACCATTATTACGGTGAAGGCGATAAAGCTTTGGCCAATTTTCCAGAGCCGGAAAAATTCGGCGACCTCTATGAAATAAGCGCGAAAATTGAACAGGAAAACAATTCCCGCACTCAAGTGACCATGAAAATAGATTGCCAGCCAGTTCATCCGCCGAGACGGGAAACGGGATTGTCAGCCCGTTATTTCTTTAATATCACCGAATTAATTACTGCAAACCAGGGACTGGATGATATAGAATTTTTTGTGTACTACGACCAATCCAAAATGGACACAGGTGAAGAAACCCAATTAAAGGGTCCCCTGCCCTGGGACACTGAAAATAATATTTATTACATGGAGATCGACTGGTCGGCTCAGGAAATTTTTGGAACCAGGGAATTCCAATTGGCTTTGGTAGCTGGTCAGGACGCGGAATACAAAACCAACTGGGACCCAACTAACGACTACAGCCGAAAGGGCCTTGGAAAAGACCATAGCCTTACACAATTCATACCGGTTTACCTCAATGGCCAACTGGTCTTTGGGCAGGAACCTCCGGGACCAAACCAGAGCAGCCCTGACAACACACCCTCACCCGTGCCAACACTCAAAGGCGATGTGGACAATAGCGGAAGCGTGAATATTGTTGACGCTCTATTAACAGCCCAGTATTACGTAGGCCTTATTGGCGCCGATGCTTTGGATTTAACCATGGCAGATGCAAATTGCGACAATAGTGTTAATATTGTTGACGCCCTATTAATAGCCCAGTATTATGTCAAACTGATAGACACACTTTGCTGATTATTGTATGGCAAGGCCGGAAAACCAGTAAAGATTTTCCGGCCTTGCCGTCAGCTTATCACCCATTTTCCTTCTACTTTGAGAACAGCGACTCAAGCGGGCTGGTGCTTAAGACTGATTAGTTAGCCAGGCAAAACAGCACATGCGATAAGCTACGGATTATTATTTATTTCAAAAAACCGTATTTGTTTAGCAAACAGGCGCGGCCGTGTTAAAGGCGTTAGAGATGGGAGCCATGCCGTACCATTCTGAGGAGGTACGACGGGCCTGGTCATAAATGCTCCGCATTTATTGCTCGGCCATGCGTCCTGGCCTGGTCATAAATGCTCCGCATTTATTGCTCGGTAGCGTGAATCCTCATTGGGATTCACTATTTCCATGCGTCCTGGCCTGGTCACAAATCTCCGATTTGTTGCTCGCCTCTGCAACCATAAAGAATCTAACCTGTCTCATCGATCGTCTCGCAATTTTTAACACGCAAACACTTTATTATCGAATCAACACGATTTTAGACAACTGAAATTCTTCACTTCGCTCCGCTGCGTTCAGAATGACAACAACAATTCTAAATGTGAACCATTCTGGATTAAATAAATTCGTCCGATACTATGAAAGTGCCCTTATAATCGGTCACATTTAGAATTGCGGCTGATTCTTTAAAAATAAAGTGCAATTCGTACAATTTCTACTCAAATTGAGAATTGCTGGGATGACAACGATTAATCCGCTATAGAAAATATTTTAGC